>JBPCOF010000177.1:0-3617 GCA_051000515.1 Geodermatophilaceae bacterium | reverse complement strand
GCAAGGACGAGCGGCCCTCGAACCGGTCGTAGCCGCGCCAGGCCCGGACCATCGCCTCCTGTACCGCGTCCTCGGCGTCGAAGGCCGAACCGAGCATCCGGTAGCAGTAGCCGAGCAGCTCACCGCGATATTCGTCGACCTCGGTCTGCACAGGCGGCCGCGCCGCCACACTGGTCATGCCGACCATTGTGGCAAGCCGCCACGACAACGTGCCGACCGACCGGCGCTGCCCGTCAGAGCGGCTCAGGCGACGACCGGCTCAGTGCCGCCGGCGCAGGCTCGGCCACCTCGGGCGCCGTGGCCGGATGCGCAGGCGCATCCACCATCACCGGTCGCACGACGTCGGAGCTGGCGAGGAACTCCTCCATCGTGCGCTCCCGGCCGTAGTGGTGCCTCATCCAGAGGTAGGCGATGAAGGCGATCGGGCCGAACACGGTCTGGGCCGGCACGATGAGGTCGGTTCGGGCGTCGGTCAGCGACTCGAAGATCAGCCCGGCGAAGCCGGGTGTGATGGCGCCGAACACGGCGACCAGCGCAAGGGCGATGCGCGCGGCCTGCCGACCGTAGGCTTTGAAGGCGGCGATGGTGAACAGGCCGTAGATGAGGAGGTCCCCGATGCCGAGGGTGGCGTTGTAGAGGCCGAGCCGCATGCCGAACGAGGGGTTCAGCGGGTACCCGAGAAACCCTTGCACGAGCGTGTTGGTCACCGGGACGACGACGATGAACAGGGCGTCATAGACCGCGAGCGTCAGCGCGAACCACGCGACGTGCCGCAGCCGCATGCCGCCCTGGACGTACAGGTTGACCACCGCCACCGCCGCCAGGACCACGATGATGTCGTTCTCGATCCAGGACAGCTGCCAACCGCTGACGGTCCCGAGCATGTTCTGACCGATCCAGAGGTTAGCGCCGAGCAGCACGCCGATGCCGAGCCACAGCTGGGTCGGGGTGAGCAATGGCCGGTACCCGATGGCCAGGGCTCCGGCGAAGGTCAGGATCAGCAGGCAGGTGATCAGCCATAGGGGGAAGGTTAGGTAGATCACCGGAAGGAGGATGATGAACCCGAAGACGACCACGATGTCGCGCCGGTTGAACGTGCCGATGGCCGGTCGCTCCAGCCGGACCCGTCGGAGATAGGCCAGGGCGCCCAAACAGACCACCATCGAGCCCGACAGGGCGACGACCAGTGTGTAGACCGTCGGCAAGATGGGGTCGATGGGCATGTCAGTCTCCTACGAGGGTCGGTCGTCCGACGAACGTCGTCTCGTGCAGGTCACTGCGCAGGTGCCGGAGCGACCGCGCCTCGTCGTCGCCCACGATGGCAAGCTCGACTGCGAGCCCGTGCGCGGCGAAGTGCTCGCGCGTGGCGGCGACGCCGCTGGGGTGCACGGCGCCCTCGGGCAAGGTCACCTGCAGGCGGCCGTCGTGAACGGCGGCGCGAAAGCGGGCCGGCCAAGGTTGCGAGGGCAGCGACTCGACAGCCTCGACCAACTGCCGGGGTGTCACCACCTCGCCGGAGGCGAGCCGCAGCATGTCGTCGGCCTTGCCGAGGACCAGGCTGGTCGCGGGGATGCCCGCCACCTCGCAGGTCAGCCGCTCGTCGGGCAGCACCCGGACGACGTCGCGGGTGTCGTAGCGGAAGACCGGCATGCAGTCGCGGTAGGGGAAGTACGGGGTGATGACGAGCGTGCCCAGGGCCCCTGCCTGTGCCGGCTCCCCGGTCTCCAGATCCAGCACCTCGACATAGCCCTGGTTGATGTCGTGGTGCAGGTGCTCCTGGCTGCACCGGCGCGCAGTCACCGGAATCACTTCGGTCATCGCGTAGGGGTCGTTGACTCGGTCGACGCCGAAAGTGTCGCGCGCGGCCTGGGCCAGGCTGGGCGAGAGGACCTCGCCCCCGGCGTCGATGCGGCGCAAGGTGAAGTCGGCCGGTCCCATCCCGCGGCGGCGGGCCGTGACGACAAGTTCGCCCAGGTAGCTGGGACAGGTGGCCAGCAGCGTTGCCCCGCCGTGGGCGAGGCTGTCCAGCGCTTCACCCGGCGGGACGATGCCGACGACCCGGCAGCCGGCGCCGACCAGCCGGCACACGGCGACGTTCAGCTGGACCGAGGCCGTGGCCCGGGAGCTGACGTTGACCTGCAGGACGTCGCTGGGCCGGATCTCGTCGCGCAGGATCCCCGCCAGCGATCCCAGACCCGACCACAGCTCAAGCTCGTAGCGCGACGCCCAGATCTCGGCGGGGCGCCCGGTGGTGCCGGTGGTCCGGGTGGTCAGGTGGGGGGCGACGTCGGCGCACAAGAACTCGCTCTGCCGGTGGATGAGGTCACGCTTGACCGTCACCGGGATAGTGTGCAGCGCCTCGATGTCGAGCTTGTCCGGGCGAACGTCCGCGGCGGCAAAACGCCGCGCGTAGAAGGGGGACTGCGCGTCGAGGCGACGAGCGGTACGGCGCAGGCCCCGTACGGCGAAGTCCAGCCGCTCGGCCGGCTCGGTGAACGGTCCGTCGATCAGCTGCTGCACGTCTGACCCCGGAGAGCCGAATTCCCGCAGGGTGGCCAGGGCGTCTTCGACCAGGCGGGCGATGTTCTCGGGGTCGATCCGGCGGCCCCAGACCATGCTGATCGCCATCCGGAACTGCCGGATCCCGGTCTCGAACATCGCGGCTCCGTGTCGGATCGATGGGACGCGTGCGCTGAGGGTGTTGACGTCCCCACACAAGGGACGTGGACAGGCACCGCAGCTGGTGCGACGGCGCCTGTCCACGCTCTCGGTGCTGTCAGAAGCCGGCCCCGGAAGCAGTGGAGAACAGCACTGCCGTCAGCGACCCCATCGCGTACCGAGCGTGCTTGACGCTGGCCTTGAGAGCGGACATGAATTACCTCCTCCCCGGTGCTCGATTTCGGTTGACGCCGATCTGTCGTCGTCTAGTTGGCGACGACCACCTTGACCGTCATGTCGGGGTGAACCGAACAGGTCAAGTAGAAGGTGCCGGGCGTGTTCCACCGGCCGGTCGTGACGATGTCGTTGGTCTGCATCAGGGTGAAGCCAGTCAGCGGGACCCCAGCGGCATCGCGCACCGAGCCCCCTCGACCGGCTCCGACCGTGTGCGCCCAGCGCGAGTTGTTCGCCAAGGTGAGGGTGTCGCCGACCTGCACCGTCACCGATTCGCTGGTGTAGTCGTAATGCGACATGCCCAGGGCGCCGGCGGGAGGCGCGTCGGGCTCGGGGCCGAAGGCCGGCAGGAAGGCGCCCGCAAAGAGCAGCGGGACAACGAGCAGGATCCGCGGGAGTGGCATCTCAGGCCCGCCGGGGGGACGCTGCCACCAGCACGAAGAACGTCCCTCCTCAAGGCTTGCCCGCGGTGGAGCCGACTGCCAGGCACGGGACTGATTGGGCAATCGGAAGGTAGCAGCGCGACCACGACACGGCATGATCGTTGCATTACGAAGCGGTAAGGTTTCGGCGGGTGAGCGGCTGGGAGGTCGGCGGCGGGTCAGCCGATCGCCAGCGTGGCCATCATGGCCAGGTCTTCGTGCTCCAGGTTGTGGCAGTGCAGGACGTAGTGCCCGGGGTAGTCGCGGAAGCGGACGGCGACCTCCGCGCTCTCCGCGCCCCGC
>JBPCOF010000079.1:0-4051 GCA_051000515.1 Geodermatophilaceae bacterium | reverse complement strand
GAGCGCGATGATGAACAGCGAGAAGAGAATCTTCTTGCGTAGATCAGGCGTCCGGAACGCCGCGGCGAACGCCTGAAGCACGTGTCCTCCTGAGCAAGCAGTTCAACGATGATAGCGATCAGCCCCTTCCGGCCCGCGAATGGGCGCAGCAAGGGGCTGTGCTCGATTCTAGAGCGTGGTCGTACTGCCCCCGGCAGCGGCAATCTTCTCCTTGGCGCTGGCCGAGAACGCATGTGCTGTCACACGGAGTTCCACAGAGCTGAGTTCACCGGCGCCGAGGACCTTGATCGGCTGGTTGCCGCGAACGGCACCAGCAGCCACCAGCTCGACCGGGCCGATCTCCCCGCCCTCGGGAAACAACGAGGCGAGCCGATCCAGATTGACGACCTGGAACGGAATCTTGTTGCGTGGGGTGAACCCGGAGAGCTTGGGCAGCCGCATGTGCAGGGGAGTCTGGCCACCCTCGAACCGAGCCGGGATGTTGCGACGCGCGCCCTGGCCCTTGGTACCGCGACCGGACGTCTTGCCCTTGCCGGCTTCGCCCCGGCCGACGCGGATCTTCTTCTTGTGCGAACCCGGAGCGGGGCGCAGATGGTGCAGCTTGATCGTCATGACTATTCGACCTCCTCGACCGACACGAGATGCGGCACGGTAGCCACCATGCCACGGATCTCCGGACGGTCCTCTTTCACGACCACATCATGAATGCGTTTGAGGCCCAGCGACCGCAGCGTCTCACGCTGGTTGGGCTTGCGCCCGATCCGGGAACCGGTTTGGGTGATCTTCAGCCTGGCCACGCTCACACCCCCGCCGCGCGAGCCCGCAGCATGGCGGCCGGGGCTACGTCTTCCAGAGGCAGACCACGGCGCGCTGCGATCTCCTCCGGACGGACCAGGCCCTGTAGTGCTGCCACGGTCGCGTGCACGATATTGATCGGGTTGGACGAGCCGAGACTCTTGGACAGCACGTCGTGGATGCCGGCGCACTCGAGCACGGCGCGCACCGGACCGCCGGCGATGACGCCGGTACCGGGGCTGGCCGGCTTGAGCAGGACGACACCGGCGGCCGCGCGACCCTGGATGGTGTGCGGGATCGTTCCGGCGATGCGGGGAACCTTGAAGAAGCTTTTCTTGGCATCCTCGACACCCTTGGCGATGGCGGCCGGAACTTCCTTGGCCTTGCCGTAGCCGACCCCGACCTGGCCGTCGCCGTCACCGACGACCACCAGTGCGGTGAAGCTGAACCGGCGGCCACCCTTGACGACCTTGGCCACCCGGTTGATGGCTACGACCCGCTCGAGGTGGGTCGACTTCTCGGCTCCGGCCCGACCGCCGTCGCGGCGATCCCGGCGCTCTCCGCTTCCGGCTCCGGCTCCGCGTCGCTGTGGTCCTGGCATCAGAAAGCCCCTCTTCCGTCGCGTCGTGCGCTGTGACATGGCGCGCTGCGCGCGCGAGTCAACTCCGCTCCTCGGAGCCGCCCGGCGGGGCGTGCGGAGCACGAGTGCTGCTGCGTCGAGAAGCCCCGCCAGGCATCTCCTGCGATGCTCGTCTCCGGCGCACCGCATTCGTGGGTGGTCAAGATCGTCTCCCTCATCAGAATTGCAAGCCGCCTTCACGCGCTCCGTCGGCCAAGGCTGCAATGCGCCCGGCGTAGGCATTGCCGCCGCGGTCGAGGACGACCTTGTCGATCCCTACGGCCTTGGCCCGCTCCGCGATCAGCGCGCCGACCTTGCGGGCGCGGGCGCTCTTGTCGCCGCCATCGTCGTCCAGGCCCATCGTGGATGCGCTGGCCAGAGTGGCTCCGGCCAGATCGTCGACCAGCTGGACATGGATGTGCCTGGTCGAGCGGTTCACCACCAGGCGAGGACGCTCGGGAGTGCCGCTGACCTTTTTGCGCAGCCGGTTGTGCCGGCGCGCACGCGCCAGCCGACGCCTGGTCGAGGCGTCCTTCCCGACCGGCTTGTGCCACTGGGACTCTGTCTGGGTTGCCATCACTACTTCCCTGTCTTCCCGACCTTGCGCTTCACGTTCTCGCCTGCGTAGCGGACGCCCTTGCCCTTGTACGGCTCAGGCTTGCGCAGCTTGCGGATGTTGGCCGCGACCTCGCCGACCTGCTGTTTGTCGATTCCCAGAACGTTGAACCGGGTCGGTGCTTCGACGTTGAAACTGATGCCCTCCGGCGGCCTGACGACCACGGGGTGGCTGAACCCGAGCGCGAATTCGAGGTCTGATCCCCGGGCCATGACCCGGTAACCGACTCCGACGATCTCGAGAGTCTTGGAGTAGCCGTCGGTCACGCCGGTCACCATGTTCGCGACCAGCGTCCGGGACAGCCCGTGCAGGGCCTTGGACTCCCGCTCGTCGTCGGGGCGCTGGACCAGGATCTGGCCGTCCTCGCCCCGCTCTACGGTGATCGGTCTGGCCACGGTATGGCTCAAGGTGCCTCTCGGTCCCTTGACAGTGACCGTGGCACCGTCGATGGCGACATCGACGCCGCCAGGAACGGGCACGGGAAGCTTTCCGATTCGAGACATCGCAATCCCCTACCAGACGTAGGCGAGGACTTCCCCGCCTACCTTCTGCTTGGTCGCCTGCTTGTCGGTCAGCAATCCGGTCGACGTCGAGATGATCGCGACGCCGAGGCCACCGAGCACCTTGGGCAGCGAGGTCGCCTTGGCGTACACCCGCAGGCCCGGCTTGGACACCCTGCGCAGACCGGCGATGCTGCGCTCACGGTTGGGGCCGTACTTCAGGTCGACGACGAGTTGACGACGGGTCGCCCCGTCCTGCTCGACCGAGTTGACCTTCCAGCCGGCGATGTAGCCCTGCTGCTCGAGGATCTCCGCGATGTGGGTTTTGATCTTCGACGACGGCATCGCCGCCGAGTCGTGATAGGCGCTGTTGGCATTACGGATACGCGTGAGCATGTCCGCGATCGGATCAGTCATCATGAGCTGTGAGGTGCCTTTCTCGCCCGGTTCCGCGCGTGCGCGGCCTGGGCGAATTCGGGGGGGGTCGAGCATGGGTCGGTCACCAGGAGGACTTCGTGATGCCCGGCAGTTCGCCGGCGTGGGCCATCTCCCGCAGGCAGATCCGGCACAGGCCGAACTTGCGGAAGACCGCGTGCGGGCGGCCACACCGCTGACAGCGGGTGTACCCGCGGACCTTGAACTTGGGCTTGCGGTTCGCCTTGTTGACGAGCGCCTTCTTGGCCATGGCTCAGTTCTCCTGAATCAATCAGTACGGAACGGGAAGCCGAGCGCCTTGAGCAGCGCCCGTCCCTCGTCGTCGTTGCGCGCGGTCGTGACCAAGGTGATGTCCATGCCACGCTGGCGGTCGATCGAGTCCACGTTGATCTCGTGGAACATGGACTGCTCGGTCAATCCGAAGGTGTAGTTGCCGTGGCCGTCGAACTGACGCGGCGAAAGCCCGCGGAAGTCCCGGATCCGGGGCAGGGCCAGGCTCAGTAGCCGGTCCAGGAACTCCCACATCCGATCGCCGCGCAGGGTTACCTTCGCGCCGATCGGCTGACCCTCACGCAGTTTGAACTGCGCGATTGACAACCTGGCTCGAACGACCTGCGGCTTCTGCCCGGTGATGGCGGTGAGATCGCGTACCGCCCCGTCCATGAGTTTCGAGTCGCGGGCCGCCTCGCCCACTCCCATGTTGACCACCATCTTGGTGACCCTCGGGATCTGCATGACGTTGGCGAACTGGAACTGCTCGCGCAGACCCGGAGCGATCTCCTCGTGGTAACGCGCTTTGAGCCGCGGGATCTCGCGGGACCCCTTCGCTGAGGTATCTGTGTTGGCTGTCGTGTCCGTGCTGGCTGTCATGCGTCGATGTCCTTCTTGCCGCGGCGCGAGGTACGAATTTTGTTGCCGTCCTCGTCGTGGCGGTAACCGATCCGGGTAGCCGTGCCGTCGGAGTCAACGACCATCACGTTGGATACGTGGATAGGGGCTTCCTGGGTGACGATGCCGCCCTGCTGGGAGCCACGTCGGCTCATGTTCATCTTGGTGTGCTTACGGATCCGGCCGACGCCTTCGATG
>JBPCOF010000068.1:0-25071 GCA_051000515.1 Geodermatophilaceae bacterium | reverse complement strand
CCCCTGGGCCTCCTGCTCTCCGGCCGGAGCAGCGCACCAGAACCCGACCCGATCGTCGTGATGCCGGTTGGCGTAGGTCACGAGCACCTTCTTGTCACCTATGAACCAGGTCGACTCGCCGTGACTGAGTCGCTCGGTCGACTCCGACAAAGCCAGACAGACCGCCCGCAGTCGCTCCAGCGGAGATTGCCCGATGCTGACTCGCGTCGCACTCGATGACACGCTCGGCTCCATGCTCGCTCCGCTCCGTTACTCCACCTCGTGCGCTTCGCGCACCGTGCGGTCCGCTCCTCCCTCGCTGGCGCTCGGTCGATGCTCCCGCCCTCTCGGCGACGCTCGTACCTCGCTGCGATGCTCACTCGCGTCGCACTCGATGACACGCTCGGCTCCATGCTCGCTCCGCTCCTCGCTCGTACCTCGCTGCGATGCTCACTCGCGTCGCACTCGGCCGAGCAGGTAGAACTCGTCATTGGGCGGAACCGCTGCCCAGTGCGCAAGCCGATTCGACAGGGCGAAGAGGGCCGAGATCGAACCGATGTCCCAGATGTCGTCCTGGGTGAAGCCCGCGGCAGCCAGTTGCTCGACATGGTCCGGGCGAACCGCTGCCGGGTCCACGGCCACCAGCAGTGCCACCTCCAGCATCACCCGCTGAGCGGCAGACAGCGGTGCCTTGCGCCAGTCGACGGCCACCTGATCGGCCAGGTGGGGATCGCGGGCCCGGATCCGGACGATGGCCCCATGCGCCACGACACAGTAGAGGCAGTCGTTGGCCGCGCTGGTCACCACCACGATGAGTTCACGGTCGGCCTTGGAAAGCGCCGAGGAGGCCTTGTCCATGAGCGCGTCGTGATAGCCGAAAAAGGCCCGCCACTCCACCGGACGCCAGGCCAGGGCCATGAAGATGTTGGGGACGAAGCCCGACTTGTCGGCGACCTCGGCGATCCGCTCGGCCAGATCAGCCGGCAGGTCGCCGAGCGCCGGCACCGGAAATCGGCTGATGGTGTCGTTCGCAGTGCGGCTCATGACCTCACCGTACGACTGCCGATGTCGGCGAGCTGACGTCGTACACGGTGCCGACGACTCCACCGGCCAGCAGGCCGGAAAGGATTGCAGACTTTCGGGCCGAACCGTCCGGGCCGCCCCAGATCACGGTGCGACCGTCGGTCAGTTCCAGTTCGATCTGGGTCATGCTCGGCGCGCTGACCACTACCAGGATCGTCCGGACCGCTGGACTCAGCGCCGCAATGACCTCGAGCCCGGCCTGGGTGGCCAGGTCGTTGGGGCCGGCCCGCTCGACTTGCAAGGCAACGACACCTTCGGGCAGGACGCTGACTTGTGCGAACAGGACACCCGAGCGGTCCACCAGCCAGGTGGCGCCGCTGACGTCCACCGCTGCCACCGCAGATCGCTCGGTCACCTGGACGACCAATGTGCTCGGCCAGTCCCGGCTCACCCTGGCCGACTCGATCTGGCTGATGTTCTCCAAGGCGGTCTCGGCGGCGGCCAGGTCGACTCTGGCAAGCGGGGTGCCCTCCGGTATCGCCAGCACGTCTTCGACCGTTTCCGAGGACAGCAGCTGCGCGCCGCGGACCTCGATGGCCTCCACCTGGAGCGCGCTGGAATAGAAGACCAGCCAACCGAGACAGCCGGCGAGGACCAGCAACGCCGCAACGACGCTCAGCCATCGGCGCCGGGTCATCGTTGGTGATCCAGGAGCTTCATACTGCCGGTCGATTCGTCGTGGCCGGCCAGGCTGGTGAGTACCTCTCGACCGATCATCGCGATGTCACCGGCACCCAACGTGAGGACCAGGTCTCCAGGCCGGGCAAGAGATGCCAACAACGGAGCAACCTGCAGCCAGGACGGCTGGAAGTGCACCTGCTCGGCCGGCAGCGGGATGTGCGAAGCCACCATCGACCCGGACACGCCCGGGATCGGATCTTCGCGGGAGGCGAAGACGGCCATCACGACGACGGCGTCAGCCGCGCCGAGGGCTGCGCCGAACTCGTGGGCGAAGGCCCTTGTACGGCTGAACAGATGGGGTTGGAACGCGACGATCAGCCGCCCGTCCCCGGCAACCGACCGGGCGGCACGCAGCTGCGCGGTGATCTCGGTGGGGTGGTGCGCGTAGTCGTCGTACACCCGTACGCCACCCACGGTCCCGAGGTGTTCGAACCTTCGGTGCACGCCGGCATAGGCCCCGAGCCCGTCGATCATCGCCTGTGCCGATAGGCCCAGTTCAGTCCCGGCGAGCAGGGCCGCGGCGGAGTTCAGGGCCATGTGCTCCCCCGGCGCGTGCAACTGAACCCGGCCCAACCCGATCCCGTCCAGAGTGGCCCGATAAGTGATGCCGCCAGTGCCGCCTGCATCGTGCTTGCAGTCCGTGAGCTGCAGGTCGGCATCATCCCCGCGGCCGTATGTGCGTACCCGTACGCCGCATTCCCGCGCTGCGCCGAAGAGGGTCCGCGCTCCCGAGTCCTCGGCACAGAGCACCAGGAAGCCACCCGGTCGGATCGTCGCGACGAACCGTTCGAAGCCCGAGGTGATCGCTGGTAGATCGGTCCAGTTGTCGAGGTGATCCGCCTCGATGTTCGTGACGATCGCGGCCGACGGCGAGAGCAGCAGAAAAGATCCGTCGCTCTCGTCGGCTTCGGCGATGAACAGGTCACCGCTGCCGTGGTGGGCGTTAGACCCGGACTCGTTCAGATGCCCGCCGATGGCGAACGAGGGATCGACACCGCAGTTCTGCAACGCCACGGTGAGCATCGAGGTGGTCGAGGTCTTGCCGTGCGTCCCGGCGACAGCCACGCTTCGCCGGCCGGCCAGGACCGCGGCCAGTGCGACCGCCCGCGGCAGGACCAGCAGGCCGCGTTCGCGAGCAGCGACCAGTTCGGGATTGTTCGGCCGGATGGCCGTCGAAACCACGACGGTGTCGACGTCGGCGAGGTTGTCCGCCGAGTGCCCCACGACGACCCGGGCGCCGAGCGCGCGCAATGCCAGCAGCACCGCTGATTCCTTGGCGTCACTGCCCGACACCGGCGCACCGCGCCCCAAGAGGATGCGGGCTATGCCGCTCATCCCGGCACCGCCGATGCCCACGAAATGGACCCGACCGAGCGCTTCGGCGGTGGGCGTGGGCGCGCTCCAGGTGGCCATGTTCATCGGAGGGCGGTGTTCATCGGAGAGTGGCCATGACCAACTCAGCCATTCGCGCGGCGGCATCCCGACGACCGAACCGGGCAGTGGCAGCCGCCATTGCGCGGAGCCTGATGTCGTCGAGCAGCAGATCAGCCACGGTGCCGACAATGCTGTCCGGGGTCAACGCGGAGTCCTCGACCAGCAGCCCGCCACCGGCCTCGACCACCGGCTCGGCGTTGCGCCGCTGCTCGCCGTTTCCGATGGGCAGCGGGACGAAGACGGCCGGCAGCCCTACCGCGGACAGCTCAGCGCACGTCACCGCGCCGGCCCGGCACAGTGCCAGATCTGCCGCGGCATAGGCCAGATCCATCCGCTCGACGTAGGGCAGCACGACGTACGGAGCAGACCCGGTCCTCGATTCGGGATCGACGACTAGATTCTTGCCACCGACTGAATGCAGGATCTGGATGTTCTTGGCGCGCAACCGGTCAACGGCTGCGGCCATGGCGGCGTTGAGACTGCGGGCCCCCTGTGAACCGCCGAAGACCAGCAGCGTCGGCCGGCCGGGATCGAGACCGAAATGGGCCCGGGCCTGCGCCCGCATTGCCGCTCGATCGAGGTTCGCGATCGTCGGACGCAACGGCATCCCGACCACTTCGGCACGGGCCAGCGGCGTTCCGGGGAAGGTCACCGCGACCACATCGGCGAACCGAGCAGCGATCCGATTGGCCAGGCCCGGCACGGAGTTCTGCTCGTGCACGACGATCGGGATGTGTGCTCGACGGGCGGCGAGGTAGGCCGGCAGCGCCGCATAGCCACCGAATCCGACGACCACTTCGGCCCGGGTGGCGCGCAGGATCCGGCCGGCCTCTCTAACCGACTTCCAGAGCCGCCCTGGTACGAGCAACAGATCGAGGGTGGGTCTACGCGGCAGCGGAACCGGCGGGATCAGCTGCAGCTCATATCCGCGGGCCGGGACGAGGTCCAGCTCGAGACCGCGGGACGTACCCAGGCAGGTGAGCAGCCCGTCCGGATCTGCGACGCGCAATGCGTCGGCGACGGCCAGCATCGGTTCGATGTGTCCAGCGGTTCCTCCACCGGCGAGCACGATTCGCCGGGAGGTCATCGTCGCGTGCCGCGCGGTTGGGCAGACGTGCGACTTCGTACCCGCGGTGCCGCGCCGCTGGCCCGGCTGGCCGGCGCGGCACGGAGCCGAGGTCGGCGGCGCTCGGAACTGGCGCTCAACGGCACCGGCGCCAACAACCGCGCCCACCACGTCCGACGACGCCGTTTGAGGTAGGACACCGCCGCTGGCTCGTGCCGGGCGAAATTGGCCAGGATGCCGACGGTGAACATCGTCAGCACCAGGGAGGTACCCCCCGAGGAGATCAGCGGCAATGGCAGCCCGGTGATCGGCAGCAGCCCCACGACGTATCCCACATTGATCAGCGCCTGTCCGGTCAACCAGACCGTGATGGCGGCGGAGGCGAGCCGGATGAAACCGTCGTTGGTCCGCCGCGCAACCCGGATACCGGCATAGGCCAACAGGCCATAGAGGGCCAGGACGAGCAGGCACCCGGCGAAACCGAGCTCCTCCCCGATGATCGCGAAGATGAAGTCGCTGTCCTGCTCGGGCAGCAGACCCCACTTCATCCGGCTGTTGCCCAGGCCCACCCCCCACCAACCCCCGGTGGCCAGGGCGTACAGGCCGTTGGCAGCCTGCAGGGTCGCGCCCTGGGGATCGGCGAAGGGGTCAAGGAATCCGGTCATTCGGGCCGCTCGGTAGGGCTCGGCGACGATCATCAAGGCCACCACGGCAACCAGCGCGATGCCCATCGTCACGAACAGGCGAGCCGGAGCCCCCACCGACCACAACAGGGAGAACATGATCAAGAAGAAGACCAGTGCGGTGCCGAGGTTGGGCTGCATCAGGACCAGCACGCCCAGCAGGACACCGGCCGGAACGAGAGGAACCAGCAGGTGTGGCCACCGGTCGATCAGCTTTCGCTTTCGTACCAGGAGATCTGCGCCCCACACGACAAAGGCGAGCTTGGCCAACTCCGACGGTTGCAGACTCAGCGGCCCGATCTCGAACCAGCGTCTGGCCTCGTTGTACTCCTTTCCGATTCCCGGAAACAGCACGAGAACCAGCAGCAACACGGCGATCAGCATGCCGGGACCGGCCAGTCGCCGCAGCAGCGTCGGTCGCATCCGCAGGGCGACCCAGAACGCCACCAGCCCCAGTACGGCGAAGGCGACCTGCGTGCCGAAGCTCGCGTAGACCGAGCCCTTCTCCTGAAGCGAGTCCACGCTGGTCGCCGAGAACACCATGATCAGGCCGATCAGCAACAACGCCCCACCTGCGGCGAGCACGAGATGGTACGAGGTCATCGGCCGGTCACCCAGGCTTGGTCGTCCGGTCGGTCGGGTGACCACATGGGCCGTGGGTCCGGAGCTGACGATCGTCATGTCGCCCGCTTCCCAGACAGCTCTGCCACGGCGCGGGCGAACGCTTCGGCGCGGGCGGTGTAGTTGAGGAACATGTCCATCGAGGCGGCCGCCGGTGCCAGCAGCACCGTGCTACCAGGGCGCGCGGCTGCCGCGGCGGCCCGGACGACCTCGACCATGGCCCCATCGTCGTTGCTGCTGACGTCGATGACCGGGACTTCGGGCGCGTGTCGCGCCAGGGCCTGCCCGATCAGTGCCCGGTCGGCCCCGAGGAGTACGACGGCGCGCAACCGATCGCGTACCCCGACGACCAGGTCATCGACCTCGGCTCCCTTGAGCAGACCGCCCGCGATCCACACCACGTCGGCGTAGGCCGACAGGGACGCCCGGGCGGCGTGCGGGTTCGTCGCCTTCGAGTCGTCCACGTAGGTGACCCCCTCCACGGTGGCGATGACCGTGTTGCGATGCAGTCCCGGCTGGTAGGAGCGCAGGCCCTGGGCCACCGCCGCGGCGGGTACGTCCACGCTGCGCGCCAAGCCCGCTGCTGCCAGGGCATTGGCCACGTTGTGATCCCCCGGCATCGGCACGTCGCTGACCTGAGCGAGTTCGGTGGCCCTGCCGCCGTAGGCCCGGTCGAGCAGCACGCCGTCGGTGACCCCCAGTGCACCCTGCGGTGGGCTCCCCAGGGTGAATCCGACCGCATGTGAATGACCGTCGGCCAGGCGGCTCGACGATTCGTCGTCGCGGTTGAACACCGCGATCGCGGCCTGATCGAAGGCCACCTGCTTGGCCTCGGTGTAGGCCTTCAGGGAACCGTGCCAGTCGAGGTGGTCCGGAGCCACGTTGAGTACGGTCGCGGCCCGCGCTCGGATCGACGGCGATCGGTCCAACTGGAAGCTGGACAGTTCCACGGCGAGAACGTCGTAGTGCACCGGCCCGGTGACTACATCGACCAGTGGCAGGCCGATGTTGCCGGTCGCGATACTGGCCAGGCCGGCCGCTCGCAGCATCGAGGCCAGCATCCCCACGGTCGTCGTCTTACCGTTCGTGCCGGTCACGACCAGCCAGCCAGGTCCGTCCGGAGACCGCAGGCGCCACGCCAGTTCCGGCTCGGCGATGATCTCGATGCCCGCCGCTCGCGCGGAGACCAGCACTCGGTGCCGCGGTCCTATCCCCGGCGTCGCGAGCACGAGATCAACATCGCCGGGTACCTCCGAGGGCATGTCGATCTCATGCACTCGACCTGGATCGGCCGAGATGTCCGCGAGCAGGTCGTCTGGCAGGACGCCGGAGCGCTCGTCGGCGACCGTGACCAGCGCTCCGGCCCGGCTCAGCGCGCGAATTGCGGCCAGGCCGCTGACGCCGGCGCCCAGGAGGAGCACGCGGCGACCGGTCCACGGCATGTGTCCCTGGTGCGGCTGACCGGAGCTGCGCAGCCCGGTCACTCGAGCTCGGCGAGGCTGAGCCAATCGGCATAGAACAGGCCCAGGCCGAAGGCCACCGCCATTCCGGTGACGATCCAGAAGCGCACCACGACGGTGTTCTCGGTCCAGCCGGCCAACTCGAAGTGGTGGTGGATGGGTGCCATCCGGAAGATTCGCCGGCCACCCCCGACGCGGAAGACCAGGATCTGGATCGTCACTGACATGGCGACGACGACGAACAGACCACCGAGGACGACCAGGAGCAGCTCGGTCCGGGTGAAGATCGCGAGCCCGGCCATCAGCCCTCCGAGGCTCAGCGACCCGGTATCGCCCATGATGATCCGGGCCGGGGAGGCGTTCCACCACAGGAACCCGAAGCAAGCACCCATCGCAGCGGCCGAGATCAGGGTGATGTCGAGCGCGTCGCGTACCGAGTAGCAGCCGGCCTCCGACAGCCGGGCACAGTCGTGCCCGAACTGCCAGAACGAGACGATCAGGTAGGAACCGAAGACCATCACCGAGGCGCCGGAGGCCAGACCATCGAGCCCGTCGGTGAAGTTGACGGCGTTGGAGAAGGCGCTGATCAGCAGCAGTGCGAAAGCCACGAAACCGACCGTTCCCAGGGTCAGCGGGGCGATGTCGCGGACGAAGGACAGCACCCTCGAGCCGGGGGTCAGTCCGTTGGAGTTGCGAAACTGCAGGGCCAGGATCGCAAAGCTGACACCGATCACGATCTGGCCGACCAACTTGGCCGTCTTGTTCAGGCCGAGGTTTCGCTGGTTTCGAATCGAGATGTAGTCGTCCAGGAAGCCGACGACTCCGAGTCCGACGAGCAGATAGATCAGCAGCAGCCCGCTGGCCGTCGGCCCACGGTTGACCTCGCCGAGGAGGAACAGATGTGCGCCGAAGTACCCGGCGACGGTGGCCGCGACGATGACGGCACCGCCCATCGTGGGTGTGCCCTTCTTGGTGATGTGGTGCTCCGGTCCGTCGACGCGGATCTCTTGACCGAAGCCTCTGCGCTGCAGCATGCGGATGGCGATCGGCGTGAACAGGATGGAGATCGCGAGGGCGATCACCGCAGCGATGAGAACCGACCTCATGCTCGTTCGGCTTCTGCGAGCAGGGCAGCGGCGAGTCGTTCCAGCCCGACATAGCGCGAGGCCTTGACCAGTACCACGTCACCTGAGCGAAGCTGCGAGCCCAGCAGTTGCAGCGCCGCGCTCATGTCCGGCACGTGGATGAACCCCTCTTCCTCGGCTGGCTCACCAGCCGCGCCAGCATAAATGCCTGCTGCATCGGCCCCCACGGCGACTAGCCGGTCGACTCCGCGCTGTTTTACTTCGTAGCCCACCGCTTCGTGCTCGACCCGGGCCTGGGTGCCGAGTTCGCCCATCGCTCCGAGCACCGCCCAGGTACGCCGCGTGCCACCGGCCACCGCGATCAGGGCGTCCAACGCGGCCCGCATGGATTCAGGATTGGCGTTGTAGGAATCGTTGAGGATGCTCACCCCGTCGGCTCGGTCGGTGAGTTCCATCCGCCAACGGCTGCGCGGCCGGGCCAGCGCGAGGCCGGTCCCGATCTCGGCGAGCCGCTCGTCGGTCGCAGCGCTCGCCACCCGGGCCGGCGGCCGATCGCGGGCGACCGTGGCCAGGGCGACCGCGGCGGCAGCGGCGGCATTGGCGGCTTGATGTGCGCCGACCAACGGGAGGGTCACCTCGGCCTGGCTGGCGCCGGCCGATAACCGGAACCGCGGCCGGCCACCGCTGCTGAGATCGATGTCGTCGTAGCGGACATCGGCCTCCGGCGCGCTACCGAAGGTCCAGACCTGCGCGGACGTACGACCGGCGAGGTAGGTCGTGGCCGGATCGTCGGCGTTGAGGATCGCGACTCCGCCGTCGGCGGCAGCGGGAAGTGCAGCGACGAGCTCGGATTTGGCGGTGGCCACGACGTCGGCTGAGCCGAACTCACCGAGGTGCGCGGTGCCGATGTTGAGCACCACCCCGATCGCGGGCCGGGCGATCCTAGTCAGCCGGGCGATGTGCCCGACGCCTCTCGAACCCATCTCCAGGACGAGGTAGCGGGTGTCCTGCTCGACCCGAAGCGCCGTCAGGGGGACGCCGAGGTCGTTGTTGTAGGAACCGATGGGGCACACGGTTGAGCCCCATCGAGATAGAAGATCGCCGATCAGGTCCTTGGTCGAGGTCTTTCCGCTGGACCCGGTGATGCCGACGATGACCAGCTCAGGCGACCGGGACAGTACGGCTCTGGCCAACGCCCCCAGGGCGACCAACGGGTCAGCGACTACGACGCATGGAACTTCCCGGATCGGGCGTAGGGACAGCACGGCCACGGCGCCCGCTCGGTGGGCCGCTGCAGCGAAATCGTGCCCGTCGGTGTGCTCCCCCGGCAACGCTACGAACAGGTCACCTGGCCCGCACGAGCGTGAGTCGATCCGCACCTCACCAGTGATCGCAAGCGCGGTCGGGTCGCTCTCGGCAGGGGCCGTACCGACGTGCCATCGGCCTTGGGTAGCGGCGAGCACCGCGGCAACCGACAGGGTGATCACGATTTCTGCCCACCTGACCAGCCGTGGCCGGCCAAAGCAGTGCGCAGGACCCGGCGATCGTCGAAGGGGGTGATCACGCCAGCGATCTCCTGGCCCTGTTCGTGCCCCTTTCCTGCGATGACCACGATGTCGCCGGGGACGGCCCGGTCAACAGCTGCCTGGATCGCCTCGGCCCGATCATCGACCTCGAGCACAGCGCCGCGATGGGCTGCATCCAATGACTGCGCGCCGTCGCGCATCGCGGCGCGGATCGCGGCCCGGTTCTCCGATCGTGGGTTGTCGTCGGTGATGACCAGAACATCGCTGCCTCGCGCCGCGACCTCGCCCATCAGTGCACGCTTGCCGGTGTCCCGGTCTCCACCGCAACCGAGTACGAGAATCAATGCTCCGTCCGTCTGTGGCCGCAGCGCCTGGAGCACCGTCGAGACAGCGGCCGGGGTATGCGCGTAGTCGACCACAGCCATGAACGGTTGTCCGGCCGCAACGACCTCCATCCGCCCGGGAACTCGTGCAGCCTCCAGTCCCTGCACTCCTTGCTCGACGTCGTAGCCGGCGCAGTCGAGCATCGCCAGCGCCAGCAGCGCGTTCGCGACATTGAAGTCGCCTGGCAGGCCCAACCGGACCGGTAACTCGCACCCGCCCGGGCCGTGGGCCACGAATGCGGTCACCCCCCCGTGGGTGCGAACCTCCGAGCCGTACCAATCGACCTGCCGCTGTCCGCTGGCCGACACTGTGACGGTGTTCGACCGGACGAGTCTTCGGCCCCACTCGTCGTCCACCATCACGACCTCGTACTTCGCGCGGCCATCGAAGAGCAGGGCCTTGGCTGCGAAGTAACCCTCCAGGTCCCCGTGGAAATCCAGATGATCCTGGCTGAAATTGGTGAAGCCGGCGACCTCGAAACCCGTACCCGCCACCCGGTCCAACGCCAGGGCATGACTGGAGACCTCCATGGCCACCGAGTCGACACCGTTCTCGACCATCAGCGCGAGGGTCGCCTGCAGGTCTGGCGCTTCCGGGGTCGTGCGTTGCGCCGGTACCCCCACCACCCCGTCCCCGGTATGCATCCGGGTTTCGATCGTCCCGATCAGGCCAGCGCGCTGGCCCGCGGCGCGGAGGGCGGCCTCGAGCAGGTAACTCGTCGTCGTCTTGCCGTTAGTGCCGGTCAAGCCCAGCACCGCCAACTGCCGGCTCGGATGGCCGTAGACCGCAGCGGACACCGGACCCAGCACCGCGCGCGGATCTGCGACGACGAGATGGGGAAGGCGCGAGTCCGCTGTGGGCCCGTACCTGGCTCCGTCCGGGTCGGTGAGGATGGCCACCGCACCGGCATCGATGGCGGCTGCGGCAAAGCTGATCCCGTGCGCGTTGGCACCGGGAAGTGCCGCGAACAGGTCGCCCGGCCGTGCGTCGGAGGAACGCAGAGTCACACCGGAGACTTCGACCGGTCGAGAGTCTGGCTGTATCTGGGCACCCACCAGAGCCGCCAGCTCCGCCAACTGGATCGGCGGAGGCTGGGTAGGACGAGAGAGGACGACCACGGGAGGCGAGGCTACCGAGCGGTCCTGTGCATCGACCGGTGCGTCGGGATCGCCGGCTCGCGAGCGGCGCTCACACGATCAGGCGGAACTCTGGACGGGCAGCGCCGGTCGGCGCCACGGCCTCGTGGGCGAGCACGAAGGTCATGACGTTCTTGAAGACCGGTCCCGCAGGTACCCCCGAGTCAGGTCGTTGCAGCATCACCGACATCGCGTATCGGGGTGCATCGGCCGGTGCGAACCCGGCGAACGTCGTCCAGAATCCGCCGCCGGCATAGCAACTGCACGCCGGATTGGGTCGCTGCGCGGTGCCGGTCTTGCCGGCCACCCGGTATCCGTCGATGGCCGCGTTCAGGGCCGTGCCGCCCTCGCCGACCACCGCCTCGAGCATGTAGGCCATGGTCGCGGCCGTCTCCTCGCTGATCACCCGCACGCCTTCGGGCTGGGCGGTCTCGGTGACCGCGCCGTCGGGGGCAGTTGTCGAAGCGACGATCCTGGGTGGAATCCGTACGCCACCGTTGGCAATCGTCTGATAGATCGATGCCATCTGCAGCGTGGTCAGCGCGAAGCCCTGACCGATCGGGATGTTGATCGACTGGGCGATGCTCCATTCCTCGTTCGGCACAAGGATTCCGGGGCTCTCCCCGGGAAGCTCGATCCCGGTCTGCTCACCGATGCCGAACGCGCGGAGGTACTGCTCGAGTCGCTCGTTCCCGAGTTCGCGCGCGATGCCGATGGTGCCGACGTTGGAGGACTTCGCGAGAATTCCGGTCACCGTGTAGTTGATCGCGTCATGCGGGTGCGCATCGCGCACCGTGGTGTTGCCGACCGTGATCGAGTCCGGGGTCAGCCGTACGTCGTCCGGCGCGACGAGGCCCTCCTCGACGGCTGCGGACAGCGTCATGGCCTTGGCGACCGAGCCGGACTCGAGAATGCCGGAGATCGCCCCGTTGCCCAGATCGTCCGGATCGGCCTCGGCGGCTGCATTCGGGTCGAAGCCGCGGCAGGTCGCCATGGCCAGGACCCGCCCCGTGTGCACGTCGAGGATGACTCCCTGGGTGTTCTCCGTCGATCCGTCGGCACATTGTGCGTCCAACTGCTGCTGGAGGTGGAACTGGACGTCCTGGTCGATGGTCAGTTGCACCGATCCGCCCGGGATCGCCGGCTGATCCGTGCGTTCCCCGGCCGGGATCACCGCACCGTTGCGACCGACCTCGTAGGAGGCGGTACCTGGTGTCCCCGTTAGCAGTTCGTCGAATGCCTGTTCGATGCCGGCCAGGCCAGAACCATCAGCGCCGGTGAACCCGACCACCTGAGCTCCGACCGATTCGGCCGGATACAGCCGCAAGGGTTGGACCTCGACGCCGATCCCGGCGATGCGCAGGCCCATGACCTGCGCGGCCAAGGACGGCTCCAGTCTTTCGGCCAGTACCTGATACCGGTTGTCGGCCTGCATCTTGTCGACCAGTTCGTTGACCGGGACCGTGAGCAGTCCGGACAGGGTCGTCGCCGCCCCGACCGGGTCGGTGATCAGGGATGGATCGGCGTAGATCTTGCGCGCAGAAACGGTGTAGGCCAATGGATTGCCGTTGGCGTCCAGGATCTGTCCCCGGGTGGCGGGCAGGACGTCCTCACGCAGACGCTCGGCAGAGGCCGCGGCGGCGTAGGCCGTGCCGTCCAGTCCTTGGAGCAGGACCAGGCGCCCGAGGATGATCGCCGTGAGCAGGGCCATGACGGCCGCAGCGAAGCGGAGCCGCCGGTCATGACCGGCAAGTTTCAACCGACGCCGCCGACCACGCGGACGGCGCGACGGCGCTCCGGTCGGGGGACGTCTCGGCCGGGTGCGGGGCGGTTGGCCGGCCACGTCAGCGGATGCCGGCTGGAATGGGTGTTCCCTGGATGACGATGGAGCCGTCCGGGTTGACGACGACGAAGGCGGGCTGTCCGGCCGCGACCATCCCGAGGTCGCGCGCTGCCTCGGCCAAGGCTTCCGGCGACAGACCTTCGGCGACCTGACGCTGCAGTTCTTGTTCGACCACGGCGAGCTCGGCATTGCGCTCGACGAGCTGTTCTGCTCGGAATGAGTCTGCGGCTATCACCGTGTTCAGGACCAGTAACCCGATGGTGCCGAGGATCAACATGCCCAGCACGAGGACGATGAAGGGCCCCTGGCCAAGGGTGGTCCGCGGCGCGGGCAGCAGCCGCAGCGCCGGGCGGCGCGCGGGCGAAGCCGGACGGGAGGGAATCGGTTGCGCGTCGATCTTTCTCGCGGCTGAGCTGGAGGCCATCAGGCTGCGCCCAATGCGGTCGAGCCCGGCTCGGCCCGCTCGGCAGCGCGCAGTTTGGCCGATGCAGAGCGGGGGTTCATGTCGATCTCCTGAGCGGTGGGCAGTTCGGCTCCCCTGGTCAGCATCCGTAACCGCGGCCGCCCTTGGGGCAGCAGCACCGGCAGGTCGAGGGGCGTGCTGTCCTGGGCCCCCTGCACGAGGGCCCGCTTCACGATCCGGTCCTCCAAGGAGTGATAGCTGATCGCAACCAGGCGACCGCCCGGACGAAGTGCCTCGATGGCTGCCGGAAGGGCCGCCTCGAGGGCGGCGAGCTCGCCATTGACCTCGATCCGCAATCCCTGGAAGGTGCGTTTGGCCGGATGCCCGCCGGTCCGTCGGGTGGCCGCCGGGATAGCGGTACGGACCAGCTCGGCCAGCACCGCAGAGCTGGTGATCGGGCCGCGGTCACGTTCGCGGACGATCGCCGCGGCGACTCGCGAGGCGAAGCGCTCCTCGCCATAGGCCCGAAGAACCCGGGTCAACTCGCCGCGCGTGTAGGTGTTGACGACCTGCTCGGCGGTGAGCGTCGAGGTCCGGTCCATCCGCATGTCCAGACCGGTGTCGCGAGAGTAGGAGAACCCGCGCCCTGCCTCGTCGAGCTGCATGGAGGAGACGCCCAGGTCGAACAGCACCCCGTCCACCCTCTGGATGTCGGCCTCGCGCAGCACGTCGGTCAGGGCGTCGAATCGGGTGTGCACCAGGTGCAGGCGATCGCCGTACTCCGCGAGCCGATCCGCGGAGATCAGCAAGGCGGCTGGGTCACGATCGAGACCGAGGATCCGCAAGCTGGGGTGCGCAGCCAACAGCGCCTGCGCATGACCGCCCAAGCCGATCGTGGCGTCGACGACAACAGCAGCGGTGCGGGCCGCCACCGGAGCCAGGAGTTCACTGACCCGCGACAGCAGCACCGGGACGTGGCCTGGCGCCGTGCTCATAGCGCCTCCGCGGAGGAAAGTGCGTCGGCGGTGCTCATAGCGCCTCCCTCCTTGTTGCTGTGCTGTCGATGTTGTGGATGTGCGGGTGGGCGATCTGTTCCCGGTCCTCTGGTCAGGTCCCCGCCCGCTCCGCCGGCCGGTCGACCAGGCACCGGGGAAGGGGCGCCAGGGCGGAGGCGGTACGGCGCGGGAGGAGACCTCACCAGAGGGGCGAGGCATGCGTCGTGGCTCAGATCGGTCTCGGCAACACCTCGGCCTCCAGGTCGGAGAAGGAGTCCTCGCGCTCGACGACGAATCGCGCCCAGGCGCCGGACTCCCAGATCTCGAAGCGGGTGTTGGCGCCGACGACCACGCAGTCCCGATCCAGCCCGGCGTAGTCACGTAGCTCTTGCCGTACGACAACCCGTCCTGCCTTGTCCGGCGTCGGGTTGTCGGCTGACCCGAACAGGAAGCGCTCGTACTCGCGTACGGCGCGGGAGCCTCCGGCAGCTGTGTTGTGGGCCAGGGATTCGGCGATCCGTGTCATGTAGGCGACCGGATACCCGAACAGGCAGTGCTCCTGCCCCTTGGTGATCACCAGGCCCTCGGCCAGTTCGTCGCGGTAACGGGCGGGCAGAGCCACTCGGCCCTTCTCATCCAGGCGCAGCGCATGCGTTCCGAAGAACACACCCCACCTCCCATTGCGTGACCTGCCCCACCTCGCACCACTGAGCGCCACTATAACCCACAGATCCCCACATTCCTGCAACTCTGTCGGGTATTCGTCTCGTGCCGCCCAAGATCGGCCCACGCCTACACATCGACCCGAGGGGGACGTAGGCTCTTTCCACGCCAGCTGCCGTGTTCGGCACTCAGATGCGCGTCGGCGATCCGGCGCGCAGGTAGGAGGAACGCTGCGGTGACAGCCGCCCCGCACAGCGAGGTCCACTCCGAGGCTGTGGAGGAACGAGGCGGCCCGCCGGCCGATGACGGGGCGCATCGGGCCCGTCAGGGTGCCGTACCCCTGGACGAGGCGCGCGAGATCGCAACCCGGATCGCCAACAACATCGAGCGGGTCATCGAGGGCAAACCCGACGTCGTCCGGCTTGCCCTGGTCGTGTTGCTGGCCGAGGGTCACCTGCTGATCGAGGACGTCCCCGGCGTGGGTAAGACCAAACTCGCCAAGGCGCTGGCCCGCTCGATCGACTGCTCGGTGCGCCGGCTTCAGTTCACCCCTGACCTGCTGCCCAGCGACGTGACCGGGGTCAGCGTCTACAACCAGGACACCCGGGATTTCGAGTTCAAACCCGGTGCGGTGTTCGCCAATCTGGTCGTGGGCGACGAGATCAACCGGGCCTCCCCCAAGACCCAGTCGGCGCTGTTGGAGTGCATGGAGGAGCGGCAGGTCACCGTTGACGGGACCACGTACTACCTGGAGAGCCCGTTCATGGTCGTGGCCACCCAGAACCCGATCGAGATGGAAGGCACCTACCCGCTGCCCGAAGCCCAGCGCGACCGATTCACCGCCCGGGTCTCGATGGGCTATCCGGACACCCGCGCCGAGCTCGCCATGCTTTCCGGCCACGCCGACCACGACCCGCTCGAGGATCTGCGGCCGGTCTCGAATGCCGCTGAGGTGCGCAGCATCATCGCGGCCGTGGCTGGGGTCTTCGTCTCGCCCGCGGTGTCGAGCTATGTCGTCGAGCTGGTCGCGGCGACCCGGCGCAGCTCCGAGTTGCGGCTCGGCGGGTCACCGCGGTCCAGCCTCCAGTTACTTCGCTCGGCCAAAGCGGTGGCGGCGCTGGCCGGACGGGAGTACGTGGTGCCCGACGATGTCCAACAACTCGTCGGGCCGGTGCTGTGCCACCGGGTGATCCTCACCCCCGAGGCGCAGATCGCCCGGCGCAGTGCCAACGACATCGTGGCTGACTGTGTGAAACGGGTTCCGGTGCCGCGCAACGCCCCCGATCCGACGACCCGTTGAGCGACACCGTCGAAATCCAGTGGAATTGGCGGACCTGAGAGATGCGCAAGCTCTGGGACAACCTGACGATTCGCGGTAACTGCCTCGTGGCTGCCGGAATCGCCCTGATCCTCACCGGAGTCACGCTAGGCGAATCCGCCCTGTTGAGGGCCGCCGTCTTCACCCTCGCCGTACCCTTGGTCGCCTCACTATTCGTGGGCCGCAACAGGTTTCGGCTGTCCTCGTCCAGGTCGATCGTACCCAGCCGTACGCCGGTGGGACAGCCGGCCACGATCGTCCTGCGGGTAACCAACCGCGCCGAGCAACGCAGTGGGCTGCTCCAGCTCGATGATTCGGTCCCGCACGTGTTGGGCACCCACGCCCGCTTCGTCGTCGACCGGCTCGCCCCGGGCGACAGCGTGGAGCTGGACTATCGGGTGCAGTCGGCCATGCGTGGTCGATTCGCGATCGGACCACTGCGGCTCAAGCTCACCGACCCCTTCGGCCTGGTCGAGCGCAGCCGGGGATTCGCGGCCACCGACATACTCACGATCGTTCCAGTCGTGCACCCGCTGCCCGGGGTGGGGCTCGGTGGGGCGTACTCCACCGGCGGTGAGAGCAGCTCGCGGTCGGTGTCCATCCAAGGCGAGGACGACGCCGCTACTCGCGAGTTCCGCAGCGGGGATGACCTGCGCAAGGTGCATTGGCGCTCGACAGCGCGGATCGGCAAGCTCATGGTCCGCCGGGAGGAACAGCCCTGGCAGACCAGATCCGCCTTGCTTCTGGACACCCGTAGCACTGCCCATCGCGGCGAAGGAATGAGCGGCAGCTTCGAATGGTCGGTGAGCGCCGCGGCCAGCGTCGGTGACCACCTCAGCCGGCTCGGCTACAGCTTGCGGTTGTTCACCGACGGCGGCGAGATCCATGGGGTCTCCGGCCTTGCCGCTCGGGACGCCCTGCTCGACCAGCTCGCAGTGATCCGTACCTCGACCATCCGAACCCTCGACCATGGGATCAGCGAGCTGCGCCTGGCAGGTGAGGACGGCCTGCTGGTCTGTGTCCTCGGGGACGCGAGCCCCGACGACGCGGCGGCGCTGATCCGGGGCCGGTCCTCGACATCCACGTCGATCGCCGTGTTGTCCGACGTCGGGAGCTATCACGCCGGCGGCGGACGCCGGGGCCGGTCCGGCAAATATCCATCAGCTGCCCCGGACTCAGCCGAACGCGTCAGCCCGGGCGCAGGTGCGGGCATCGCAACCACACCCGGGTCGGCCGAACCGAGCCAGCAGGTGCTGGCCACAGCCGGAGTGTTCCGCCGAGCCGGATGGCGCGTCGTCATCGTCCCGGCCGGAGTCACGATCACCGACGCCTGGGCTCAGGCCGGCGTCACCGCATTCGGCTACAGCGGAACGGCGGCCTCCTCCGAGGGTTCCAGCGGTACCCGCTTGACCGCGGCTGGCCGGCCATGACGCAGGCGACGATTCCCGGGTCCGGGGCGACCGAAGGCGTCACCGTGGAAGGTGCCGCCAACGAAGGGAAGGCCGACGAGAGCGGCGCCACCGCGGACGTCACGGCAGACAACCGCGGAACCGTACGCACCGGTATGCACGACGACGAATCGATCGCCGAACGTGCGAGGTCGCTACGGTTGGGCGCCGCGTCCGGGGCCGCCACCCTGCTGACCGCCGCTGCCCTGCTCCCAGTCTTCGTCAACAGCAGCTGGCTGCCGCCTGCCATCACCGTGGTGCTGGTCATCACGCTGACCGGCATCGGCGTTCGGTCGCTTCCGCGAGTGGCCGGGCTGGCACCGCTGGCCCAACTCATTGCTTTGTTCGTGGTGCTGAACCTTCTCTTCGCTCGGCAACATCTGACTCTGGGGGTCGTCCCCACGCCGGGTAGTACCCGTGATCTCCGGGCCGTGCTCGGTGAGGGGCTGCTCGACCTACAGGCACAATCTGCCCCTGCGCTGCTGCTGGACGGCCTGGTCGCTCTTACTGCCATGTCTGTCGGTCTGGCGGCGATTCTCGTCGAGTTCCTGGTGATCGGGCTGCGCCGAGCCGCCTTGGGCGGGCTTGCGCAACTAGTCATCTACTTGGTGCCGGTTGCCACGCTGGTGGGCATGCCCAGTCCGGTCAGCTTTCTCGGGCCTGCGTTGGGTTACCTCCTGCTGCTCTACGCCGATGGCCGCGACGGCGTGGCCCGATGGGGGCGCGCCGTCACCTCCGGCAATTCTCGTTCGCTGCCCGGTCTGGTGACCGCCGCGCAGGTCGGGCTGGGTGCGGTCGGGCTGGGTCTGGTTCTGCCGCTGGTGATCCCAACCTGGCCCGAAGGTCTGCTGGGAGAGCAGTTCGGTGGCGGCGGTGCCGGGTCCGGTCCGGGCACCTCACTGAGCCCGCTGGCGCGCCTGCAAGGTGAACTTACGCTGCCCGAGGCACGCGATCTGCTCCGGTACGAGACCAGTGTCGACGACCCGTACTACCTGCGCTCGTTGGCCCTGGACACCTACGGACCGGACGGCTGGTCGCTGGCCAATCTGGACAGTCAAGTGCAGGTCGCCGGCGACGGGTTGCTGGTGCGGCTGCCAGGCCCGCAGATCCTGAAAACGATCACCGCCGATGTCACGGTCCTGGACCACGCTGACCGTTTCCTGCCGGTGTTCTCCTCGCCGTTGTCGATCGAGGTGGCCGGCGACTGGCGCTTCGACGAGAACAGCGCGACGGTGTTCAGCCGCGACGACACGACCGCGGAACTCGAGTATTCACTTCGCGCCCAGCAGCCCAACCCCTCCCGTACCCAGCTGGCCCGAGCGTCCGACCTAGACCCGGACAACCCGCTGCAGGTCGATTTCACCGCGCTACCCACCGGCTTGGACCCCGCGGTCGCGGCGCTGGTGGATTCTCTCGTCGCGGCGGCCGGGGCGGGCACACCGTACGAGCGGACGCTGGCAATCAACAACTACCTGACCGACAGCGCGAACGGCTTCCTCTACAGCCTCACCACCGAGCCCGGGACCAGCGGCGACGACCTGGTCAACTTCCTGGAGAACAAGCGGGGCTACTGCGAGCAGTACGCCGCCGCGATGGCCGTCATGCTTCGCGCCACCGGTGTCCCGGCCCGGGTGGTGCTCGGTTACACCCCCGGCACGTTCGAGGACGGCGCCTGGACCGTCACGACCGACGATGCACACGCCTGGGTGGAGGCCTACTTCAGCGGATTCGGCTGGATTCCCTTCGATCCCACCCCGATCGGACCGGGACGCGCGGTCGAACTCGGCTATGCCCCGCGAGCCGACAGCGTCGCCAACGAGGAACAGCCGTCGGCAGCACCCAGCGTCTCACCGGGTCAGCTCCCAGGCGGGCAGGCGCCGCAGTTCGACGAAAGCCTCAGCGATCCGAATACCCTCAATCGGACGACCGTGCAGGACGGCTTCAACTGGGTACCGATCGCCATCATCGGTGGATTGCTGATCGTACTGGTCGCGCTCCTCGCGCCGGCCCTGATCCGGATCCGCACCCGCCTGCGCCGCATCCGCCTGGTGGGCCGCAGTCGGGCAGGCCCAGGAGCCCATGCGGCGTGGGACGAACTCATGGACACCGCGACCGACCTCGGACTGACCAGCCGGCAGGACGAGACGCCGCGGATGCTGGCCCGCCGGCTGGCCCGTGATGCGATGTTCGACGCCGACAGCGCCGTTGCCGTACGCGACATCGCACTGGCCGAGGAACGCGCCAGATACGCACCCGAGTCGGTTGCGCTGTCGCGGTCGGTCGATCTCGCTCCCCCGCTGCGCTCGGCTCGTCGGGCGCTGGGCCGGCATGCGGGACGAAGGCAACGGCTGCGGGCGCGGGTCATGCCAGCCTCCACCGTGAACCGGTTACGCCCGTCAACGCGTTCCGCCAGAGGCCAGACTCGCCCGCCCGGTCGCTGACCGCCGGGGCCGGTGCCTGCCGGCCGGGGGCCAACCGCTCAGCCTCTGCGTACGGACGGCCCCGTCTCGCTCCGGTCACTTTCATCACGAAAAACGCAGCAACGAGAGCCTGGTAGGCCACCAGCTGGGTTGCGGCCCCCGGTTTCGAGCGTTCGACTTCTGTCGATGATTCTGGTGTAACTGCTCGCTCCGATGACGACTTGATCGACCGGATCGGCGGCTGGGAGAAGATCACCGCCTGGGCACGCCAGGCAGCTGATGGAATTCGTCGTCGACGAGATCGGCCTCGCTGTCGGGATCTCCCGGGTCGCGGCCAGCAACCGCCTCGACCTCGCCCAGGACCTCACCGGTGCCCTCCCCGCAGTGTTGGAATCCCTGCAGACCGCCAGCATCGACCTGATCCGGGCCAGGATCATCGCCGAGGGCACCGAACCCTCGACCGGGACGTGCGTGCCGCCGTCGCCCTCATCGACCTGGCCACCAGCTACCTCGACACCCACCCGAACCAGCCGAACTGATCGGCTCCGGACCGATCCCCACCTCCATGGCCCACCGGATGGCTGGCGATGCCAGCTGGCAGCACCTACTCACCGACCACGTCTCCGGCGCGCTGACCGACGTCGGCCGCACCCGCTACACCCCACCCAGTCCAACCCGCCGACCCCTTCCTTCTGAGACCGAGTGGCCGAGCGGTCACCGGAAAATACGAAGCGGGAGGAGGGGCCGGGGCACCTAGCATCAGACGGGTGTCCGGGCAGGAGCTGTCCCGCCGCTTCCATGCCGAGGTCGTTGGGCCGGTCGTCCGGGGTGTGCTGGGCGAGATGCACTACGCAGCAGCCATGCTCGGCGACGGGTCCGATGTGCTCGGCTACGACGACGGCATCTCCCCCGACCACGATTTCGGCCCGAGTGTCCAGCTGGTCCTGCCGCCGGAGGTTGATCCAGAGCCGCTGCTAGCCGGTTTGGCGCAACTGCCCACTCGATACGAGGGATGCCCGGTGTTCTTCGGCAGCACGTCGGCGGCCAATGGCTGGAGCCAAGGGCAGCCAGCCGTCACTACTCCCGAGAAATTGTTCCGCGCCCGGTTGGGCTTCGACCCAGCTGTGCGGATCGACCTAGCCGACGGGCTGACGGCACCCACGCAGATCCTCGCCACACTCACCAGCGGTCCGGTGTTTCATGACCCAGCCGGACTGTTGACGCAGCGGCGCGCCGCTCTTGGCTGGTACCCGGACGACGTCTGGCGCTATGCCCTGGCCGCGGGTTGGCTGCGGATCGACCAGGAGGAACCGTTCGTCGGGCGGACTGGCGGCAGCGGCGACGACCTCGGCTCGAGGATCATCGCGGCGCGGATAGCCCGCGATCAGATGAAGCTCGCGTTCCTGATCGACCGACGATGGGCGCCGTACAGCAAGTGGCTGGGGCGAGCCTTTGCCGAGCTGCGCCTGGCCCCTCGACTCAGCCCCCTTCTGCAGGCAGCACTTGGTGCCGACCGATGGCGAGAGCGGGAACCAACCTGTGCGCTTCATCCAGCATCCTGGCCGAGGCCACCAACGACCTCGAACTGGCCGAGCCCGTCGACCCCACACCAAGGCAGTTCTTCGACCGTGACATCCGGGTTCTGGGTGCCGCTCGATTGGTCTCAGCACTCACGGCAGCCATCACCGACCCCGCAGTCCGCAGGCTGATGGACTCATTAGGTGGCCGACCGGAGGAAACACATCGGCTACCGGGCACTGTCGACCAGGCAGTGGACAGCGTCGATGTGCTGACGAATGTCTCGCTACGTCGCCGTTCGGGTCCTACGCTGGGCTTGTCCGGCCAGGGCGTTCGGCCGGGGTTAGGTGTCGTAGCGGCGGCGGAAACGTTCTTCGAGCTTTGACTTGACCGGGTTTCCGCGCTGGCCTTGCTTGCCCGACGGCGAGCCTGAACTGCCGGCCGGCGCCTTGGACGCAGCTACGCCGGCGTTCAGCACGGCGATGGCTGCCCCACCGAACATCACGCAGAAACCGAGCACGCCGAGCCAGATGGAGGATGTCACCGCTCCCCCGATCAGCATGCCGAAGCCGAGGATCCCGAACAGGACCGCCCAGACCAGCTTGCGCCGAGCCCGGACCCGGCCATCTGCCGAGCGAACGGTGGAGGCGAACTTGGGATCATCGTTGATGAGTTCGCGCTCGATCTGCTCAAGCAGCTTTTGCTCGTGCTCGGAGAGTGGCACGTCAGCCTCCTGGCAGATCTGTGTCTCAACTATTTACAGGATACGAGCCCATCGGACCGGGCGAAAGGCGCATCCCTACCCGATCTACGTCTGGGGAGGCCGTTCGGTTCCTCTGGGTAGGCCCGGATGTTGTCGGTGGACCAGTGCAGCCGGGCGTACCGCACCCCGACCGAACCGTACGGCGGCGGCATCGGCGGCCACCTCAGCCTCCCGCCAGCCGCGCTCCGGCGCGCCGAGCACGAGCTGCCGAGGCGCCTGACCGGCCGGTCGCAGCCCTTCCGCGCGTACCCCGACCAGCCTGATCCGAGCCCGATCCAGACCCAGTCCGTCGAATAGCTCACAGGCCAGCTGATAGATCTCGTGACCCACGTCGGTGGCCTCGCGTAGCGTCTTGGATCTGGTGATGGTCTTGAAGTCGGCGAAGCGGACCTTGATCGTCACCGTCCGCGCCACGTGTCCCCCTGAGCGCAAGCCGCCGGCCGTACGTTCGGAGAGCCGTAGCAACTCACGATGAATGATCACCGGGTCGTCCACGTCGGAAGCGAAGGTCTCCTCCGCGCCGGTTGAGCGATCCGGCTCGTTGGGAACGACGTGGCGCGGGTCACGCCCCCATGACAACTCGTACAGGTGCGCGCCCGCGGCCGCGCCCAGCGCCCGGATCAGGGTGCCTCGCGGGGTATTGGCTATGTCGCCGACCGTACGCAGTCCCAACCGGGTCAACTGCTCCTCGGTCTTGACCCCGACTCCCCACAGCGCCGTGGCCGGCAGCGGGTGTAGGAAGTCCATGACCTCTCCGGGCGCTATGCGGAGCAGGCCATCGGGCTTGGCCTGGGTGGAGGCGAGCTTGGCCACGAACTTGGAAGCCGCGACCCCGACCGAGCAGGTGATCCCCTGCTCGTCGGCCACCCGAGCGCGCAGCCACTGACCGATCAGCACCGGGTCCCCGAGTCGGCGCCCGGCGCCGCGGACGTCGAGAAAGGCTTCGTCGAGGGACAGCGGTTCGACCAGTGGGGTGACCATCGCGAACAAGGCCATGATCGCCTTGGACACCTCGACGTAGGCGTCCATGTTGCCGGGCACGATGACCGCCGTGGGGCACAACCGTCGCGCCCGGGACATGGGCATCGCGCTGCGGACGCCGTAGCGGCGGGCCTCGTAGGTCGCCGAGGTGACCACGCCCCGGTTACCGGCTCCGCCGACGATGACCGGCAGGCCTGTGAGTTCGGGACGACGCCGGACCTCGACGCTGGCGAAAAAGGCGTCCATGTCGACGTGCAGGATCCCGGTATCCGAGGATGAAGCCGCCGCCGGACCGGTCACTCCAGGCCCCCTTCCCAGCCGAGATTCCCATCCAGCCAACGATCTCGGGTTACATCGTCAGGTGGCTCGAACAAGTGTTCGACACGGCCATGCTAGCCACCTGAACCGGTCCCGCCCAGCCCTACCAACCCCCGCGTCGAAGAGCCACCCCGCAGGAGTAGACCTTGCAGTGGCTAGTTCGATCGAACTGCCCGATACGGCCTGCACAGTGCTCGCTCGTATCGATCCCGGTTTGAGCATTGGGAGGCACTATGACGACCACGGACGAGACAGGCGCAGTTACCGAAGGCCCTGCCGACGGTGGAGCATCGGGTACGCCCGGCACTCAGGACGGCGGCGCGGACGGCGGTGCCACGGGTACTGACGGCGGTGCGGACGGCGGCGCGGACGGCGGCGCGGACGGCGGCGCTGACGGCGGCGCTGACGGCGGTGCGGACGGCGGCGGCCTCCTCGGCGGTGACGAGCATGGCTCCGATGGCGGGGCCGACGGCGGCGCGGACGGTAGCGCCTGATCCGCAGCACTGAGGCACAGGGCCGGGAAGCCGTCGGCTTTCCGGCCCTGCGCCGCTGCGTGAACGTCGAGCCCGAGGCCTTCGCGGCCGACTACTGGTCGCGAAAGGCTCTGCTGTCCCCGGCAGACACGCTCCCCCGGAATTTCACCGACCTGCTGGACCTCGACGCGGTCGACGAGCTGCTGTCCCGGCGCGGACTCCGTACGCCGTTCCTTCGGGTGGCCAAGGGGGGTTCGATCCGCCCCGCGGCCAGCTACACCAGGGGTGGCGGCGCAGGTGCAGATGTCGCCGATCAGGTGGCCGACGACAAGGTGCTCGATCTCTTCGCCGATGGCAACACCCTTGTGCTGCAAGGCTTGCACCGGCTCTGGCCGCCGCTGATCGAATTTGCCGCAGCCTTGCGAGCCGAGATCGCCCACCCGATACAGGTCAATGCCTACCTGACCCCGCGCAGCTCGCAGGGCTTCGCCCACCACTACGACGTCCACGACGTCTTCGTCCTGCAGGTGGCCGGCGCCAAGCGCTGGCAGATCTATCCGCCGGTCCTGAGCGATCCGTTACGGACCCAGCCCTGGACCGATCGCAAGCAGGCCGTCGAGGAAGCCAGTACCCAGGATCCGCTGATCGACACGGTGCTCGAACCGGGCGACGCGCTGTACCTCCCGCGCGGCTACGTCCACGGCGCGCAGGCTCTGGACGGCGTCAGCGCCCACCTGACGATCGGTGTGCACTCGGTGACCCGGTACGCGATCGTGGAGGCCCTCATCGC
>JBPCOF010000315.1:0-12258 GCA_051000515.1 Geodermatophilaceae bacterium | reverse complement strand
GGTGCTTGGTGATCTGCTCGGCCAGCAGGTAGAGGCCGCCGCCGGCGTCCGCGGCGGTCTTCGCGGCCAGCGCCACCGGTACCCACGGCGACGTCCGGGTCCGGTCGCGGTCGCCCATCCCGGCCAGAACGAGGGTGACGCCGGCGCTGACCAGCCCGAGGGCGGCATCCGGCGTCTTCAGCTCCTGGTAGGCCTCGCCGGTGGCGTCGACCGCGTCGGCGTCGAGGAAGGGCAGGGATAGCTCGGGCAGCACCCGGCGCAGCAGCCCGAATTTGGTAGAGCCCGACGACTCCGAGCGCAGCCGAGGCCAGCGAGGTCAGCCCCGCGTCCCAGCGACGCTGCCTCGAGGAAGCTGCCGGTGCCACATCGCAGGTCGTCGCTGACCCGCTCCGCCGTCGGGGAGCTCGACCGACCTACCCGGCCCGGGACTCCCGAGCGTGTCATGCGCCGCAAACTGGGGTGATCTTGAAGCCAGACTGAACGGTCCGCGTCGAGAGCGTCAGGAAACGCCCGATCACGCCGATGAGCGCTAACTCGATCGGCGGATTGGTATGCGCTTGCTTGCATAGCTCTGCGGGCCTTGTCCGCGCGGTGAGCTGCTGCACCAGCGCGGCCACGATGAGTTGAGACCGAAGAGGGGCGTACCGGGACGGGCGTCAAAGTGTCCTGTATGTCGTCCCGTATGGCGTATCTGTCCGCGACACCATCACCGGGCGGGGCATCTGGGACACCAACGCGTCCGGTTCGCCCGCCGACGGGAGGCCACTCTGATGCCCGCGGCGGGTTCGCCCTGCGGGACCGGGCCGATCGCCGAATCGGCAGCCAGTTGGGCAATGGCCAGCGACGCGAAGGCGGGCCTCTACCTATGGCCACTGTTACCACCTCAATTGCCGCTTTCAGGCAATGTCCACCTCCGCTCGATCGCCGGCGGGCCCGCCCTATCGCGAATGTCGGTCATGGGCGGCGGCCCTTCGGGCGGCCGCATTGCTGCCGACCATGGGTCGAGGACGTCTGCAGCGCGTCCGTCTGGATCCGGCACAGTCGAGAAATGCCCAGGGTAGATCAGCGGTGCCGATGCCTGGTCCTGTCCCGCCTCAATAGAACCGGGCGGTAGAGGAGGATAAGTCCGCTGCCGGTAAGGAAACCCGCAATCACAGACAGCGTAAGGCCGACACTCGTCACGCCCTGGCTACTGTTCCCTATGGTAGCTGCGTAGATAACGAAGGCGGCAATGATAAAGGTCCCCATGGCTGACAGGGTTAGTCCAAGTCGTCTTATGATGCTACTTCGGCGCTCCCGGTAGACCTCCATCGGCCTACTCTGTCCGGCAAATCGGGCGCTGAGTGCCAGCTTGCGCCGAGGGCCATCGACAAGTAACTGAAGTTCAAACCAGTCTCCCGCGTTGAGCAGCGGTAGGTCCATCTCGAACCCGTCATCGCCCAGTAAGTCTAGTCCCTCTAGCGGAATAATTTCTCCACTTGATGCCCCTACCACCGTTGCCTCAAGCAGTTGCACTCCCGAACCAAGGTTGATTCGCAGTCGACGGGTGTAATCGCCTAATCGAATTTACTGGTTACCGGAATTGAGTATTCTTAGTCTGATAAGCCTCGGCTCTTTGACAAGCACGCCCTGCCACGTAACTTCAAGCCCCATGCTTTCACTGACTTGTGGCGGGGATGAGACGATTCGGAGGTTTCCGAGGGACTGCCAGTCGAGGGTCTTGACGCGCCTATTGATCTGGAAGTATGTGTACCCAGCCGCCAAACCTATCAATCCGATGGTGAGACCGACGAGGAATTGCCAGCTCTCGCTGAACCACCCCGCCGACAAGAGCATGGGTGGATCCTAGCGGGTGAACGTCAGCTCGACCGGCGCCGTGCGCTCCGGCGGCACGGTCGTCGCGAAAGAGTGACAACATCTTTATTCACGTGCCGAACTCTAGTTGGCGCAGGGCTTGATAGCCGGGCGGGGTCTCGTCCTTGCGTAGGGTGATCCCGTGACCTCAGGCCCAGCCAACTGGGGCAGGGCTGTCCGCGAACGGACCGACGCCCAGCCTGAGATGGATCGCCCGACGGACGAATCCCCTTGCGGGAGCCGCGCGGGTGCCGTCGGGTGGGCGGGCCCGGCGTGTCAATGAGGAACCGCACCTTTGGGCGCATGCCCTTCCAGGGTGGCCGTCCTCGTCATCGTCATCGGCTCTTCGGTCGGAAATCGACCGGGCCCGCAGGGCCGATCGTAGCGTCGGGCCGAGGCAGCGGTCTCGGTTATCGGCGACGAGCGGGGGAGTCTTGCTGCGGCCAACGTGGCAGCGTCGAGGGGCAAGACGGCCCGATGGTCGGACCTGGTCGGAGGTGAGAATGCCGGTCCGCTACCTGTCCGATCCGGAGCTTGCCCGGCTCAGCGGCGGGCCGGACGAGATCGCTGACGAGGACGCGGTCACCTACTTCACGTGTCCGAGGACGACCTGGCATGGCTGGCGGGCTTCAACCGCCCCGAGAACCGGCTCGGCGTCGCCGTTCAAACTATCGACGCTGCCCTGGCTGGGCTGGATTCCCGACGAACTCGCGGCATGCGCTCGGCTGATGGGGGAGCTTGAGAAGCGGGACTGGGCCGTTACCGCGGAGACGTTCGAGGGTGCGAGGCAGGTGTCGTGAGAGAAATCGAGCCACATGGCCGGCACGAGAGGTAATGGCGCCCGCTCCGCGGCCCGATTCCTCTCACGACACTTTGCCTCTCATCGCGGGCGGTCCCGCCGCTGGCACGAGGCTTCTGTCGACAGCTGGCAGCTGCCGCCGAGAAGATGAGGGCTCCGCGAGCCAACCGGCAACGTAGCGGCTCGTCACCGATGATGCTGCCTTGGCCCGCCTCTTGACTCGAAATCCGTCCGCGGCTGCTACCGAAATGCTCACGAACTCCGCAGCACCAGGCGGTCTGGCGCGGCACGGGACGGCAGCTCGGATCCGCGAACGCGCAGCTCAGCGGCATAGTGCGGTCCGAGACGGCAGGCCGCGACACGCCCGGGTGCTGACTGGGGGTCAAGGGGTCGCAGGTTCAAATCCTGTCGTCCCGACAGAGATCCGCAGGCAGTCGCCTCCTGGACCTCGGATCTCTGTCCGCTCCGTGCCAGCTCGGATGTAGCGGAGCAATCCCATCCGTAGCCTCATCCGCGCGCGGCGATCTTGCGCCGGTGTGGGCTCGGCGGATCTTGAGGGCCGACCCGGGCGGCTGCTGGGACTGTTCGCCCATCCCGACGACAAGGTGTTCTGCAACGCCGGCACGATCGCACGTTGCGCCCGGGCAAGTGCGAGCACGCTCGGCACGACCCGATCCTTCGAGTTCTCCCAAGCTGCGCAAGCCCTCGGCGTGGGCCACGCGACGTGTCTGGACCTCGGTGACGGGACTTTGGCGCGACGGTCATTCGGACCCGATGGCGCGTTGGCCATCCCGACCACGTCACCGGCGATGGTCCGGGCTCACTGGCCTGGGGCGTGGATCTGGACGGTTCCGGCCGACCGCTACGACCTCGAGGACCCGGCTCAGAACAGCGTCAGGTACCGGTCGATCTCCCAGGGACTCACCACCGAGTGGTAGTCCAGGAACTCGCGCTGCTTGATGTCGGCGTAGTAGTCGATGTAGTCACCCCGGTCGGACGTCCCGAGCGCCTTGCGCAGTACGGCGTCCTCGATCAGTCCCTCGGTGGCATGCAGCAGGGTCGGCGGCATCGTGACGATGCCCCGCTCGGCGACCTGCTCCTTGGACAGCGTGTAGAGGTTGTCGATGTTCGGCTTGCCCGGATCGAGGTCGCGGTCGATGCCGTCCAGGCCGGCCGCGAGCATCACGGTCAGCGCGAGGTAGGGGTTGGCCGAGCCGTCGCAGCCACGATGCTCCACCCGCCCGCCCTCCGGGATCCGCAGCATCTGGGTGCGGTTGTTGCCGCCGTACGTGCCGTAGGCCGGAGCCCAGGTAGCCCCCGAGGCGGGAGCGCCCACACCCATCCGCTTGTAGCTGTTGACGGTCGGGCAGGTGACAGCCATCGAAGCGCGGGCGTGCTCGACCAGCCCGGCGATGAACGAGTATCCGAGCGCGGACATCCCGAGGCCCCGCTCGTCGGACTCGTCGACGAAGAGCTCGTCATCACCTCGCCACAGGCTCGAGTGCATGTGCAGGCCGTTGCCGGTCCGGTCGCTGAACACCTTGGGCATGAACGTCGCCGCCATGCCGGCCTGGTGAGCCAGCGTGTGCACCATGTACCGGAAGAAGATCAGCCGGTCGGCCGAGGTCAGGGCGTCGGCGTACTTGAAGTTCTGCTCGAACTGCCCATTGGCGTCCTCGTGGTCGTTGGCGTAGTTGTTCCAGCCCAGCTCGTTGCAGTACTTGGAGACCTGCGCCAGGTGCGGGTACATGCGGGTGAGCGCCTTGACGTCGTAGCAGGGGGCAGCGGCGGTATCGAGGGGATCCGCCACCCGGACGCTGCCGTCGGGCTGTCGCGCCACCAGGAAGTACTCCGCCTCGACGCCGACCATGTAGGTGAGCCCGCGCTCCTCGAGCCGGGCCAACTGGCTCTTGAGGATGAGCCGGGGGGTGAACGGCCAGGGCTCGCCGTCGACGTTGATGTCGCACTGCAGAACGGCGAGCTCGGGTTGCCACGGGACGCGGAGGTACGACGACGGGTCGGGGACGGCGATCAGGTCCGGGTCGGCCGGGGTCTGGCCCATCGGTCCGGCCGCAAAGCCGGCGAAACCGGCCCCACCGTCCATCATGGCGTCGAAGGATGCTGCCGGCACCAGCTTGGCGCAAGGCTTCCCGTGCATGTCGACGAACATGGCGAAGAAGAATTCGATCCCGTCGCCCTCTGCTCGCCGCTTCAGTTCCTCGCGCGAAGTCATGACCCTCCTTGAAAGTTGGCTTGGCAAGAATTGATGACGTGCCGGGGTGCGGAGCCCGCAGACACGGCCGGTAGACGACTGCCTAGGCAGAACCCGTGGGGACCGCGTGCTCGAGATCTGCGGCGAGGTCGTGGACGGACTCAAGGACCGCCGCAAGTGCCGTGGCTGTCACCTGCACGGTGAACCTGGAGCGCCGCACCATGCGGTAGAGGCCAAGCTCAGCCCGGGCTACCTCAGTGATCAGCCGAACGCCGGCCGGCGAGATCAGGACATCCTTCGTACGGCGGTCGTGCAAAAGGGGCACGACGGGCGACAGCATCGGGAACGGCAGCAGTACGCCGGCTGGAGTAGCGATGCGAAGATGAGCGGGCCATCCTTCGGGAATCTCGTGCTCGTGCGGGAAGCGCCCCGCCGGGGACACGATGTCGGTAGCGCTCGGCCGCAGCAGCATGTCGATCGGTCCCGGCAACGGCAGCGCTTGATACAGGGTCGTGGACAGCCACAACGTCGGGAGGCCTCGCAGCGCTACGTGGTCCGGGATAAGCGCGATGCTCACCCGTCGACCGCGATAGAAGCCGGCCAGCACGGGGTAGTCGATCCCTTGCTGGACCAGCTGGGGCTGGTCCAGCGCGGCCGCGGCACCCTCCAGCACGCCTCGTCGTTCGAGCGCGACGTGGCGGACATGCCGCACCTGGAGCCAGACGAGCAGGATCGCCGCGGCCAGGAGCAGGGCTGCTAAGTACACCGACAGATCCCCCGCCCTGCTAGTAGCCCCGCGGACGGGGCCAGGGCATCGTGAACTGCTGTCCCCGGCGCACAAACTTGTACCGGCGCACAACGAACCACACCGAGGCCAGCAGGTAGAAGGCGACCAACGTGACGAGCGTTGTGCCGTAGCCGAGGAAAGTGGCGAACAGGACGAGCGCGGCAATGGCGGCCAGCGTCAGCGCCGGAAGCGGATGCAAGGGATGCGTGTAGCCACGGTGCAGAACGCCGATCGGCCACAGCTTCCGGAAGCGGAACATGTTCGGAACCATGAAGGAGTACATGAGTAGCGCTGACAAGATCGAGAACGTGATGACTGTGGCCAGCAGCGTGGGATTGTTCAACAGCACGGGCAGAATCGCGAACGCGATCGCGACCGGTACCAGGAAGAGAATTGCACGGAACGGCGTCCGGTATCGTGGGTGGATAGCGCCGAACCAGGCGGGCAGATAGTTGTCGCGCCCCATCGAGAACCAAGCGCGCGATGCATCGTTGATGCAGCCGTTCGCGGAGGCGAGCGTGGCCAAGACCGTGCCCAAGGCAAGTAGCACCGCCAGCGTCCCGCCGGCATTGACCAAGGCGGTGTCGAACAGGGGTGTGATCGAAACGCTGAGGTACTGCCACGGGAGGCTCCCCACTGACACATACCATGTGAGTACGGCGGCGATCAGCAGCGTGATGATTCCGGTCATCGTGCCGAGGGGGATGGAGCGCGCCGGCGAGCGGCACTCCTCGGCCGCTTGGCAGGTGCCCTCGATGCCCAGGTAGTACCACATGCCGAACTGCATGGCCGCTATGACGCCGAGCCACCCGTACGGCAGCGCGTTGGAGCTCGAGCCGGCGAGGCCCTCGAACTGCAGCACCGCGTCTGGATTCCACCCCTGGGATGCGAAGAACAGCACGACGATCGCGAGCGTCGCGACGGAAGTGATCACAAAGTTGACTGACAGCGTCGCGAGGACCCCGCGGTAGTTCAAGAAGGCAAGCACCATGATGGCTAGGACTATGAACGCGTACTGGTTGACGTTCCCCGTATAGCCCACGTGGGTGGCGATGGTCGAGACCAGGTAGCTCATGACGTTCGCGTCAGCGGCCTCGAGCATCGTGTACTCGAGGACGAGGAACAGCCCCACGTTGAAGGCCATGAGCGGCCCGATCATGTGCTTGGCCTGCGTGTACTGGCCACCGGCGGCAGCCACCGTCGATGTCACTTCGGAGTCGATCATCGCGACACAGGTGTAGAGGATTCCGACCACCCAAGCCGCTATGAGGGCACCGAACATCCCACCCTTCTGCACGGAGAAGTTCCAGCCCATGTACTCGCCGACCAGGACGATGCCGACTCCGAGCCCCCAGATGTGGGCCGGTCCGAGGACCTTCTTCAGGGTGAGGTGGCCGCCCGCTATGGAGGGGCTTGCGACGGCCCTGGCTAGCTCGGACTGCCTGCGGTCTGACTGGGCTCTGGTCATGTCCTGTCCTCCGTCGCCGCAGGCCGCTGCGCGACGCCTGGGGCGGCGAGCAACTCGTCGATGCCCTCCACCGACGTCGTGAGGAACTCCTCGTCGTGCTCACGTGCCACTTTGACCGCGTCCTGGACCATCCAGACACCGAGTAGCGCGCTGATGATCCATGCCAGGTACTGGGCGATCTGCAAGATCATGTCGTGCCTCCGGTACGGGGGCTCGGGGCGGTTCCAGACGGCGGCCCGAAGCGCTCACGAATTACCTCCCGGTACTCCCGGAAGGACATCACGTACACGTACGCCAGATAGCCGCCGATGACCGCGATCGTCAGCAGCAGTGCCAACGGGTTGATCGGGTACTGATCGGAGCCTGGTCTCGGGGCGTTCGCGGCAACTTGTGCATTGGCGCCAGCCAGGTCCACCAGCTCCTCGTCGATGAGCTTCTGATACTGCGCGCGTTCGGCGTCGCTGATGGGTAGTTCGGCGAGCGGCGTCACCGTCGGCGTGTCCGACGCGGCGGTGGAACTACTGTAGTAGGTCACGCCGAAGAGGATTGCGAAAAGCAGGATCAGGATGAATGCAGAGTCGACAAGTTGGCCGCGCCGGCTCTGCGTCGGTGGAACGTAATTGTCGCGCGCACCTGCGCTGGGTTCAGCACTCATACCGCTGCTTCACCTCTTCGCTTGAGTTGGCGGACCACCTTGATCTCGCGCAGATGCGCAACATCTCGGCGGTAAATGAAGTCCTTGTCGCGACGGTAGTTCCGGACAAGGTTGAGCATCGACGCGATGTTGTAGACGAGCAGGACGGCTCCGGAGAGGATAAGAACCACCTTGGTAGCCGAATCCGGCATCACGTGCCACAAGGCGATGACGATGAAGGGGATGGTTATCACCAGCAGCACCACGAACGTGACTGCCATGGCGGCGTCACGCTGGTACATCGTGTGCATCTCGTTCCGGACGCTCGCCTCGGCAGCCTCGTCCTCCGGTCGGAACACCGACTCTGCGGCTGAGATGACCTCTACCGACGGTCCCACTTCCTCGTCGTCCACAGCAGAGCCTCCCTGTCGGTCCGACGCGGACCCCGACGCCCGGTGGCGGCCCGGGCTGGACGATGGCGTCCCCTCCGCAGGGCGGAGTTTGCACCCGCGCGCAGGCGCAGGGCAAGAGTTTGGGCGCACCAATCGTCGCCTGCCAAGAAACCGTGTGTATCCTCAGTCGACCGCTGGGTACCGTCGCAGGCGCGACGCCGTCGTTGTCCGAGGAGTCGCGGATGTGCGGAATCGTTGGTCTCCACCTCAAGGATCCGGCCCTCGAGCCTCGGCTCGGCGAGCTTCTGGTCCCCATGATCGAGGACCTCACCGGACGCGGTCCGGACTCTGCGGGTCTGGCTCTGTACGACCGCAGCGTCCCGGACGGGTCGCTGCGCTGGTCGCTGCACGCACCTGGAGCCGACTGCGACTGGTCGGTGGTGGCCGGGCGGCTGGGGCAGGACATCGCACAGCCGGTCAGCGTGCAGGTCAAGGGCGACGTCTGCCTCTTGACGGTCAAGGCGCCGGCCGAGCAGGTCCGCGAGCGGCTGCGTGACATCGCGCCGCAGGTCAACGTCGTCGGCCACGGCGAGGCGATGACGCTGTATAAGGACATCGGTGCTGCCCGCCAGATCTGCGACCGCTACGGCATCGAACTGGCCGGCGGCTACCAGGGGGTCGGGCACACCCGAATGGCCACCGAGTCCGCCGTCACGACCATGCACTCCCACCCGTTCTCTCCCGCGCCCGACCTCGCGCTGGTGCACAACGGCTCGTTCTCCAACCACGCCTCGATCCGGCGGCGGCTGGAGGACCGGGGCGTGGGCTTCGAGACCGACAACGACTCCGAGGTCGCCGCGCGCTACATCAGTGATCGGCTCGACCAGGGCGACTGCCTGGACGACGCCATGCGGATGGTGCTCAAGGAGTTCGACGGCTTCTTCACCCTGCTGGTCACCTCCCGCGACGAGTTCGCCGTCGTGCGGGACGCCTTCGCCTGCAAGCCGCTGGTGGTGGCCGAGACCGACGCCTACGTCGCGGTGGCCAGTGAGTACCACGCCCTGGCCACCCTGCCCGGCATCGACGCGGCCCGCGTCTTCGAGCCGCAGCCCGAGGAAGTGCATTCGTGGGTGAAGACGTGACCCAGGTGCTCAGCCCTCCGGCCACGGAGGTCGTCCTGCGCTGCAGCGAGCTGACGACCCGGCAGATCAACACCCGGCTGCGCGAGCTGCCCGAAGGCAGCGTCGTTCGGATCACCGAGGCGCGGGGGACCCACAACCTCGCCGTCGGCCTGCGCCACCACCTCGTCGTCACCATCGAAGGCAATGCCGGCTACTACACGGCCGGGTTGTCCGACGGCCCGGACGTCACGGTCGAGGGCTCGGTCGGCTGGGGACTGGCCGAGAACCTGATGCGCGGCGTGGTCCGGGTACGCGGCAACGCCTCGGAGTCGGCGGCGGCCACCGCGCACGGCGGCACGGTCGTCGTACATGGCGACGCCTCGTCGCGGGCCGGGATCTCCCTCAAGGGCGGCACCCTCGCGGTGGCCGGCGACGTCGGGCACATGAGCGGCTTCATGGCGCAGGCCGGCACGATCCTGGTCGGCGGCGATGCCGGGCACGCCCTGGGCGACAGCCTCTACGAGGCGGTGATCTACGTCGGCGGCAAGGTCCGGTCCCTCGGTGCGGACAGCCGGGTCGAAGACCTGACCGACGACGACGTACGGCGGGTCCGCGACATCCTCGAGGTCGCCGGCGCCGATTCCGGTTTCGACCATGTCGACCCGGAGAACGTCACCCGGGTTGCCTCGGCGAAGGAGCTGTACAACTTCGACGCGCTGAAGAACCAGAAGTACTGACCTGAGTACCGCAGACGCCCGCGAAGAGGAGCACGTGAGCCCGCACAGTGGCGAGAACTCGCCGACGCCGGTGCCCGGCCGCGCGCACGCGGGGCAGAGCCGCCGGCCCAGCGCCACCTTCCCACCGGAGATGGTCGGTCAGATCCAGACCATGGCCGACACCGGGCGCTACGAGATCCGCGGCTGGGGGGCCAAGCGCCGGGTGCCGAACTTCGACGACCTGTCGTTCCTGACCGCATCGGTGTCGCGCTATCCGCTGGAGGGGTACCGGGAGGCGTGTGACACCACGACGGTGCTCGGGTCCCGGCACGCCAGCAAGCCCCTGGTGTTGGACATCCCCATCACGATCGCCGGGATGAGCTTCGGGTCGCTGTCGGCACACGCCAAGGAGTCCCTGGGCCGCGCCGCGACCGCGGTGGGCACATCGACGACCACCGGCGACGGCGGGATGACGACGGAGGAGCGGCGGGCTTCCAAGCGGCTGGTCTACCAGTGCCTGCCGTCGCGGTACGGCTTCAATCCCGCCGACCTGCACCAGGCCGATGCCATCGAGGTCGTCATCGGGCAGGGCGCCAAGCCCGGCGGCGGCGGCATGCTGCTCGGGGAGAAGGTCAGCGAACGGGTGGCCGGGATGCGGACGCTGCCGCCCGGGGTCGACCAGCGCTCGGCCAGCCGGCACCCGGACTGGACCGGTCCGGACGATCTCACCATCAAGATCGCCGAGCTTCGCGAGGCCACCGGCTGGGAGAAGCCGATCTACGTCAAGCTCGGCGCCACCCGGGTGGTCAACGACGTCAAGCTCGCCGTCGCCGCGGGCGCGGACGTGGTCGTCGTGGACGGGATGCAGGGGGGCACCGGCGCCACCCAGGAGGCGTTCATCGAGCACGCCGGCATCCCCACGCTGGCTGCCGTACGTCTCGCCGCGGACGCCTTGCGGGAGATCGGCAAGACCGAGGAGGTGCAGCTCATCGTGTCCGGCGGCATCCGGACCGGAGCTGACGTGGCCAAGGCGCTGGCCCTCGGCGCCGACGCAGTCGCGATCGGTGTCGGTGCCCTGGTGGCGCTGGGCTGCAACAGCCCGACGTACGTCCAGGAGGGCAAGGAGTACGACGCCACCGAGGACTTCTGGGCGCTCGGGACCGCCCCCGGCTTCTGTCACCACTGTCAGACCGGACGCTGCCCCACCGGAGTCACCACGCAGGATCCGCGGCTCGAGGCCCGCCTGGACCCCGAGGTGGGCGCGCGCTGGGTGACGAACTACCTCAAGGCGATCACAATGGAGCTGACGACCCTCACGCGGGCCTGTGGGAAGTCCAGCGTGCACAACCTCGAGCCGGAGGACCTGGTGGCATTGACGATCGAAGCCGCCGCCATGGCCCGCCTGCCGTTGGCGGGTACGTCCTGGATCCCCGGATAGTGCATGCCTCGCCGCCCCGCTGCTGATCGGAAGCCCGTGCCGCCGCAAGCGCCCGCCGCCGAGGTGTTCGCGGACGCCACCCCGGGGATCGATCACGCCCTCGGCCTGCACATCGCCGAGCGGATCCGCGACTACCGCCAGCAGCTCGGAATGACGGGCAGCCAGCTCGCGATCGCCAGCGGGCTGTCCAAGGGCATGCTGAGCAAACTGGAGAACGGGCAGGTCTCACCGAGCCTGGCGACACTCGTGCGTCTGTCCGGCGCCCTCCAGGTGCCGGTCACGGCGTTCTTCCGCGGGCTGGACGAGGAGCGCGACGTCCTGTTCGTCAAGGCGGGGCACGGGATCGACATCAGCGCCCGCGGCAGCCGCAAGGGCCACCGCTACCAGCTGCTCGGCAACATGCGGGGTCCGAACAAGCGGATGGAGCCGGTGCTCGTGACGCTGCACGAGCGGACCGAGGTGTTCCCGCTGTACCAGCACGCGGGCACCGAGCTGATCTACGTCCTGTCCGGTGAGATGGTGTACGGCGTCGGCGGGTCGGAGTACCCGATGCAGGCCGGAGACACCCTGCAGTTCGACGCCGAGGTCTCCCACGGCCCGCGGCGGCTGGTGGCGCTGCCCACCCAGTTCCTGTCCATCAAGGCGTTCGGCGGCACCCAGACGTGACTGCGGTTTCCCCACGGTGGACAGTGTTTCGCCCCAGGCTAAGGTTGGCGCTGACTTCCACCCACCGCCCCAGGGGGCATGCTCGGTGAACGAATCCCCGCTGTCCGCCGTCGGCCGACGTGCCCGTTCCCGGCGCCCGGGCCGTCGCGGTCCGGCCCGCTACTCCGCCTT
>JBPCOF010000312.1:0-20438 GCA_051000515.1 Geodermatophilaceae bacterium | reverse complement strand
CGATGTCCGGGCAGGCGTTGGCGTAGTCGATCGGATACACCTCGGTCCCCCGTACCAGAACCTCGCAGGAGTTGAACTCCCAGCGGAAGAAGGCGTTGATCAGTCGGGAGATGGCAAGCACCTCGGCCCCGGTCTCAGCCGTGAGGAAGTCGTGCGACACGGCGTACCGGTCATGCATCGGCAACTCGGGCCGGAAATTCATCACCATGGTCTCGGCGCCGACGGTCAGCGATCGCGCGAACACCTCATAGCCTTCGATGGACTCCTGAAGATGCATCAGCATCTCACCGGAGTCGTCGTAGGCCCGGTGCAGTTCCTCCCGATTGCGCACCCTCGAGACGCCGCGCCAGCCACCGCCGTCGAACGGTTTCATGAACAGCGGGTAGCCCAGCTTCTGCGCGATCGTATCCAGGTCAAAGGCCCGGTTGTACTTCGCCGCGGTGTAGGCCCATCGCGAGTTGTCGACCGGATGCTTGTACGGCACCAGCACGGTCTGGGGGACTTTCAGCCCGAGCCGAAGCATGGCGCAGTACGCCGAGTGCTTCTCCATGGACTGAAAGGTGAAGGGGCTGTTCAGCAGGTACGTGCCATTGACCAGTGCCGCCTTCTTCAGCCACTCTCGAGGGTGGTAGTACCAGTACGCCAGGCGGTCGATCACCAGGTCGGGGCGGACATCCTGGCGCAGGTCGAACGGCTCGATCGTCAGGCGCTGCACCGAGACGTCGTGGGCGGCGCCGTCGGTGGTACGGATCGGGCCAACCCGGGCAAGGAGTTCTTCGAATGCCCGCGGCCAGTCCTCCTCCGCACCGAGCAACAGGCCGATCAGGTGCTTGGTGTCAAGCTGGCCCACCAACACCCCTCCTTAGTTGTCGAAGCGGCACACGTGTGTGCGGTTACGCTGCCAGGTGCGTGGCTGCAGCAGGAGTCAACCGCACTCTGCGGACAGGATCTGGCAGCGAATGCCCGGCGCGCGTTCCAGCCGCCGATCCAGAGTGGCCAACGGAGCGTCGAGCGCCTCTGCCAGAGCGATGTACCAAGCGTCATAGCTGCTCACGTTCTCGCGTAGTTCCCAGGCTCTGCGCCGGAACGGAAGGAAGTCGTAGAGCACAAGGCCCAGATCCTCGAGATCCGCCCAGGCTTGGGCGACAACGGTCTGGTCGACGACGCCACGGCGCAGCGCTCGACGTAGGACGTTGGCGACTTCGGCGGGGAGCATGTGCGGCGCGTGGAGCGTCTCGACTGTCAACAGGTTCTCGGCCCAACGTCCGAGTTTGCCACCGTCGATCAGTGACGAGACCACTACGGACGCGTCCACGACCACACTCGGGGGGAGCTGACTCACCGACGGTCGGCGTCCAGTTCAGCCAGGATTTCTTTGGCCGACAATCGGGAGCCGGTGGCATCCTTGCGCTTTCGGATCCTTTCCAGAACCGCCGCTCGATCCGGACGCTCTGCCATCGCCTCCAGCTCGCCCCGCAAGAACTGCTGGAGCGACTGGCCCTTTCGAGCGGCGCGCGAGGCGAGTTCGTCCCGAGTCGCCGCCGTGACGTCTCGAATCGTGATTGCAGGCATGATCTGCACATTAGCACCGGTGAAGCGGTTATGGCTGCACACCCTGCCATGACTGACCGAACAGGGCCGGGGCGTCGCGACGGTGCTGACGCGCAGCACGTCGAGTGTCTCCTCCAGCTGCGCAACATCGGCCGGCTTCCGCAGAGTCAGCAGAAGCGCGGGAGGTGGTGGGCGAACTGACGCCGCCAAGATGGCCAGTCGTGCGGGACGTCGTGTCCCCATTCGTCTATCTCACAGCGAATACGCTTGTTCTGCAGCAGACCTGCGATGTGTCGTGTCGAGGGTAACGAGCCGGTGGTGTCCTCCCATTGGCCCTGGCCCACGACGAGCTGCACCGACAGTCGCGACCGCAGCCAGTCGAGGTGTTCGCCGCCGAGATGGGGAACGAAATCGGTAGGGTTGTGGAAGTAGGCGGCACTCCCCCGTTCACCCCAGCCGTTCCACGTCGACGGGTCGTAGTTCCCGGACAGCCCGATGGCCAGCGGAAACAGATCCGCCCTACGCAGGGCGAACAGCACAGCATGGAAGGCGCCCATCGAAGCGCCGACCGTGGCCATGTCTTGTCGCCCACCACAATCGGAGTCGATCAGTGACACGATCTCGTGCACGATCCAGGCTTCGAAGTCCTGATGTCGACGAGCGCGTTCTTCCAGCGGAATGTCCTCGTTGGACCAGGTGGCCGCGTCATGGGCGTCCACGCAGAACAACTTCGCCCGTCCCCCGTCCAGCAGGTCGCGTACCGACTCCACCATGCCGTTGTTCTCGAAGTCGACCGCACGCCCCTGCTCAGAGGCGAAGACCAGAAATGGTCGGCCGTGATGACCGTGCACCACCAACGTGCCGGAGCCACCGAGCGACGGAGCCGGCACCTGGGCTTCGACTCGCCGGGTCATCCGGGTGACCATACGGTCGCTAGCAGATCGGTGAGCGCCGGATCGAGAGCATCCCGCCAGGCGATAAAATTGTGCGCGTCAGCGACCTCGACCATCCGAGCGGGATATCCCTGGGCCAACAGAGCCCCGGTCATCTGCCGGTTGTTGCCGAGATTCTCCTCGGCCGCACCGCAGGTCAGCACCACCGGGATCGGATGCGTGTCGGCCGCCGGGCGCCGGGTGGCGAGCACGAACCGGGTCAGTCGGGTGAACCGGTCAAAGTTGCGTTCCTGAGGGTCGAGTCGGCTGTCGAAGAACGAACCGGACTGCAGAAACAGGCCACCGAAGGCATTGGGGTACAAGCGGTGTGCGTGCAGCATCGCCAATGCGCCCAGACTGGAGCCCATGCCAACAACGGGGCCGTCCACAGCCACGACGTCGGCGATCTGTGGGAGGAGACCGTCGACCAGCGCACGAGCGTAGGCGTTCTTCGCTGAGTACCACTCGTTGCGTGACCCCGGCGCAACCAGAGCCACGCGAAAGGCCCGGACCTTCGCCGCCGTGATCAGCGCCCCGGCGAAACGGGTCAGGCCGGCCATCCTCTCGTACTCCGGGCCGTCATGCGCGACGAGCAGCGGCATGGGGTCCTCAGGTGGCGAACCCTCCGGTGACCACAGCAGCGCCTCGACCGATGCCCCGAGCCCTGGGGCCGGCACGCTGAGCGCTATGTGGTCTCCTGCCATGCCCGGTGCGCTCAACCAGGACGGTTCGACGTACCCGGGAAACAGGATGACCGACTTGTCACCGAAGGCACCGGGCGCGGTCAGCGGATTGCCCGGATCGACGATGTCCTCGGAGCCACCGTCTGCGTGGGCGAGGATGAGCTTGTACTCCATCCGGTGCACCGGCGGCCGGAGGAAGTTCAGTGCCCAGCCGGTGCGAGTGCGTCGGAAGTCCAGTGCCGTCGAGGTGGACAACGCCGGTGCCAGCCGTACACCGGACGGCACCCGACCCGGATCGGGGAAGCTGAACACGACCCGCTGGGCAGATACCAGCGGACCGGATAGCTCGGCTTGAACCGTGGTCACCGAGTGCCGATCAGAGGGGAAGCGGGCGGTGTTCGTACGGCGTGGACAGCACAACCGTCGTCCGGGTGGACACGCCGGCCGCGGCCCGGATCTCCTGCAGCAGCAGTTCCAACTTCTCCGGACTGGCCACTCGTACCTTGAGGATGTAGCTCTCCTCCCCCGCAACCGAGTGGCACGCCTCGATCGCCTGGAGGTGAGCCAGCCGTTCCGGGGCGTCGTCGGGGGCCGCGTGATCGGTCGGAGTGATGGACACGAACGCGGTCAGCGCTAGCCCGACCAGGTCAGGACGGACGTGGGCGACGTACCCGGTGATCAGCCCCTGCTTTTCGAGACGGCGTACCCGCTGGTGCACTGCGGACACCGACAGGCCCACCTGCTCGGCCAGATCGGTCAGGCTCGTTCGGCCGTCGCGGATCAGGGCCGCGAGCAGGTCGCGGTCCACCTTCTGTACGTCGGTCATGTCTGAACGCTGCTCGCAGCGGGTTTCGGCCCGGACAGGGAGCGGGCAATCACCAACCGTTGGACCTGGTTTGTGCCTTCGACGATCTGCAGGACCTTCGCCTCACGCATCCATCGCTCGGTCGGGTGATCCTCGACGTAGCCGGCTCCGCCGAGCACCTGAACGGCGTCGGTCGTGACCCGCATGGCCATGTCGGTGGCGAAGAGTTTGGCCATCGCCGCCTGCGGGCCGTACGGCTGCCCGGCGTCGCGTCGACGGGCGGCGTCGAGGTACAGCGCACGGGCCGCGGCCACCTGCGTGGCCAGGTCAGCCAGGAGGAAGGACAGACCTTGGAAGTCGAGAATCGACCGACCGAACTGCTTGCGTTCCCGGGCGTAGCCGACCGCGTAGTCGAGCGCGGACTGGGCCACCCCTACCGCGCACGCCGCGATTCCCAGCCGTCCACCGTCGAGGGCAGCCAAGGCAATTCGGAAGCCCTGGCCCTCGTCTCCGATGCGCCGGGGAACGGGTACGACGGCGTCGTCGAACACGATCTGTGCGGTCGGCGAGGAGGACATGCCCATCTTGTTCTCGGCCGGTTGCGGCGTGACCCCAGGCGTGCCGGCGTCGACCAACAGGGTCGAGATGCCGCCGGCCCCCGGACCACCGGTGCGGACGAAGACGTTGTAGTAGTCCGCCACGCCCCCATGGGTGACCCACGCCTTGGTTCCCCGGACGCGGTAGTCGTCGCCGGCTCGTGCCGCACTGGTCAGCAATGCCGCGGCGTCGCTGCCTGAGGAGGTCTCGGACAGGCAGTACGCCCCGAGCAGGTCCCCGCCGATCATGCCGGGCAGGAACTCCTGCCGCTGCTGGTCGGTGCCGAACGCGGCAACCGGGAACGCCGACAGCGTGTGCACACTGACGCCGAGGCCGACGGCGAGCCAGGCACCGGCGAGTTCCTCGACGACCTGCAGGTAGACCTCGTAGGGCTGGGCGCCCCCGCCGTAGTCCTCCGGATAGGGCAGGCCGAGCAGCCCAGCTCCGCCGAGGACGGAAAACACCTCCCGTGGGAATCGAGCGGCCTTCTCTCCGGCCACCACTCGGGGACGGAGTTCGCGGTCAGCGATTTCGACCGTCAGGTCAAGCAGGGCCCTGGCCTCATCGCTGGGCAGCGCGCGGATCACCGGCATCTCAGGCGGCCACGGAGACGAGATCGCGGGTGCCGACGTTGAGCCGCCGTGCGCCCTCGGCGGTACAGATGACGATGTCCTCGATCCGTGCTCCGTAGCGGCCAGGGAAGTAGATGCCCGGCTCGATGGAAAAGGCCATCCCGGCCTCGAGTGGGAGGTCGTTGCCGGACACGATGTAGGGGTCCTCATGGACATCGAGACCGATGCCATGGCCGGTGCGGTGGATGAAGTTCTCCCCGTACCCGGCCTCGGCGATGATCTCTCGGGCGGTGGCGTCCACGGCCTGGGCGCTCACGCCGGGGACGACCGCTCGACAGGCCGCGTCTTGTGCGGCCTGCAGGACGGCATAGAAATCGAGCACCTCTGTGGTCGGCTGCCCGCCGGCGAGATAGGTACGAGTGGAATCCGAGCAATACCCGTCCTCGGTGACCCCGCCGATGTCCACGACCACCATGTCGCCGGGTTCGATGGCCCGATCGGAGAGCTGGTGATGCGGGCTGGCGGCGTTCGGGCCGGAGCCGACGATGATGAACTCGGCATGCTCATGGCCCTCGGTGACGATTGCTTCAGCGATGTCGCGGCCTACCTCGCGTTCGGTCCGCCCCGGTCGTAGCCACTCGGCCATCCTCGCGTGCACCCGGTCGATGGCCTGACCGGCCTGCAGCAGCGCGGCTGCCTCGGCGTCGTCCTTGCGCATCCGCAACTGCGCCATCAGCGGGCCGGCCAGCTCCCACGTGGCCTCGGTTGCCGAGGTGAGCGCCAAGACGTGCTCGGCCCACATCCGATTGCCGACCCCGACCCTGCCGGGTGCGCCGATCGCGCGCAGGTGTGCGGCCACCACCTCGAAGGGGTCGTCGGTCTCACCCCAGGCGTGCAGCGCCGTCGTGGTGCCGGCCGCCTGGACCATCGGCGCCTCGAGTTGGGGTACGACCAGGAGCGGCGCACCCTGCGCTGGGACCACGAGACAGGTCAGCCGCTCCGAGACATGCGCGTTGTACCCGGTCAGGTAGCGCAAGTCCGTACCCGCCGAGACCAGTAGAGCCTCCCAGCCAGCCGCGACCACCGCCTGCTGCGCACGATCCAGTCGGTCCGCGGTCGGCTCGTGCGTCGTTGGCATCCCGGAAGCCTAATCGCCGGCCGTGGCGGCCACCGATGACCTGAGCCGGGGGTGGTCGACTTCTCTGGCAGTCTGGTCCGGTGAGTGTGATGCTGCTGGACTCGGCCAGCCTCTACTTCCGGACCTTCTACGGCGTACCCGACACGGTTGTCTCACCGGATGGGATCCCGGTGAACGCTGCCCGGGGGTTCGTCGACGCGATCGCGACTCTCGTGCGAACGCGTCGCCCCACCGAACTCGTCGCCTGCTGGGACGACGACTGGCGACCGGCGTTCCGGGTCGAGGCGATCCCGTCGTATAAGGCTCATCGGGTCGTGGAGAACGAGCCCGAACTCGGTGACACCCCAGATGGTCTGGGTCATCAGGTGCCGATCATCGCCGACCTGCTCGAAGCCGGGGGCATCTGCCGTTTGGGCTCGCCGGGGTTCGAGGCCGACGATGTGATCGGCACGCTGGCCACCCAAGCCTCGGGTGCGGTCGACGTCGTCACCGGCGACCGGGACCTGTTCCAACTCGTCCGTGACGACCAACCGATCCGGGTGCTCTACACCGCCAAGGGCCTGGGCAACCTGGAGAGTGTGGACGAGGCGTGGATCACCGCGAAGTACGGCATTCCTGGTCGGGCCTACGCCGATTACGCGGTGCTGCGCGGCGATCCGAGTGACGGGTTGCCAGGCGTCAAGGGAATCGGCGACAAGACCGCAGCAGCGCTCATCCTCGCCTATGGCTCCGTCGATGGCATCATCTCAGCGGCGCGCGGTCGCGCCACCCCGACCGGTGCCCTGACCGCCGGTGTTCTGCGGAAGCTGGCCGCCGCGGTCGACTACCTTGCCGTCGCTCCCCAGGTCGTCCTGGTGCGCCGGGACTGCCCGTTGCCTGACGTCAGAGCGGCGCTCCCGCCCACGCCGGCCGACCCCGATCGGCTCGCCGAACTAGCCACCCGGTGGGGTTTGCAGTCAGCGGTGAATAGATTGCGCGAGGCTCTGGGCTGGCGGTGAGGCCGGGTTACTGCTTTTCCTGCCAGGTGTAGTTGCCGTTCTCGTCGGTGATCTCGATGACTAGGGTGACGTCTTCGGAGTCGGCGGTCATGCCCGTGCACTCGTAGGTCTTGCTGACCTCCACCTCCATGTCAGCGGGACAGCTGAGTTCGACGCTGACGCCTTCCTGATCCTCGAACTGAACCGCAACATCGCGTTGTACGGCCCCTTGGTCGAGCAGTGTCTTGTTGAGGACGAATCGCGGTAGGACCACGGCCAGCGCGATCAGCACAACCGCAGCTATCGCCAGAGAGACGAGCAGACCGGTATTGCGCTTCTTGGGCGGTGCGGTCGGGTAGCCGGTGCCATAACCCTGGGCCGGATAGCTGCTCGACGGCGGCACACCGTACATCGGTTGGCTGCCATACCCCTGCTGTTGTCCCGTCGGGCTGCTGACCTGCAGCGGAGAGTATCCGGGCGGTCCTTCCGAAGAGCCGTAACCAGCCGGACTGCCGTACTGCTGTGCCGGCGGTCCGTAGCTTCCAGACCCTGGGGTCGGCGGTGCGCCGAATCCGGATGCCGATGACTGTGGGGCGCCGTACTGCTGGGACGGGTACTGGCCGCCGTAAGGAGCGGCCGACGGGCCCTGTTGGCTGGCACCGCCGGTGCTGAACTGCCGCGTCGGGGCGGCAGTCCCGGCATATCCGGTCGGCGACCCACTCTCCGCTCCGCCTGCGGACGGCCCTCCCCAGCTCGAGGCGCCTTGTTGCTCAGGGGTGGCCGGCTGACCCCATCCGGACGAGGACTGCTGGGCCTGCGGTGAGCCGGGGCTGGACTGGCTTGGCGAGGCCGGCGGCTGTCCCCAACCCGAGGATTGCGGGGCGGCTGCGGGTGCTGACGAGGACGATGGCGCGGGCTGCTGGCCCCAGCCCGACGCTGACAGAGGTGGATCGGTCGACGGCGCGGACTGCTGGCCCCAGCCCGACGCTGACTGAGCTTCGGTCGACGGCGCCGCCTCCCGGCCCCAGCCCGACGATGATTGAGGTGGATTGGATGGCGTGGTCGGTTCTGATTGCTCCGGCTGCTCGGAAGAACTCGGCGCTACGTCCGGCGTCGGTTGACCCCAACCCGAGTGCTGAGCGGCGGTGGGCGGCTGCTCGGCATCCGAAGATCCGCGCGGCTGCTCGCCATCACCCTGGGATGGGTTGGTCATCGGTGCTCCTCTGCTCGGATCGGGGTCGGTGGTGGTGGTGGTGGTGGTGGTGGTGGTGGTGGTGGTGGTGGTGAAGGCTCACACATTGTGTACTACCGCGGGATCTCCCGCTTCGACGACGCCACGGCGCAAAGCCGTCACTGCTCGCGTTGCCACCCCAGCGACGCCGCGCTCAGTGGGCCCGGATGAGCCCCTGTCGGACAGGTTGCCGATCCTGGCCAGTTGGCCGAGCAGATCGATGAGCTGGCGGGTCCAGCGGACGAAGTCGCCACCCGTCAGCTCGGTGCCCTCTTCCCGGGCCGCGCGCAGGACCCGGTCCAGCGACTCCCCGCGGGCCCACCGAAGGGCGGCACCAGCGAAGCCAGGATCCAGTTCACGGGTCAGGGACAGCCCGTACTCCGACTCCAGTGCGCGCAACCGACCGGTGACCTCTTGCACGTCGGCCATGCGCTCACCGACGAGGGCCGACGGTGGGGACCAGACCGCCAGGACATCTCGGCGTGCCTCGTAGACCAAGGCCGAGACGCAAGCAGCTAGTTCTCCGGGCCCGAGACCGTCGAAGACCCCGTCGCGAAGGCACTCCGCGGTGGCCAGATCCGTCTCGCTCCAGATTCGGGTCAGCCCACGGCCCGCCTCCGACAGCGCCTCGGGTGGTGGTTTGCCGGTCAGGTAGCCCAGGTGCTCGAGAAGGGCACAGATCCGGTCGAAGGATCGGGCGATCGAACCGGTGCGCTCCTCGATCCGAGCGCGCAGGGCCTCGGTCTCCCGGCTGAGCTGACTCCAGCGCCGGGCCCAGCGAGCGTGTTCCTCCCGGGCGGGGCACGAATGGCTCGGATGGGCACGCAAGTCAGCGCGAAGCCGAGCGATCTCGGCATCCTCTGCGGCGGCTCGGCGACGTCGGGTGCTGACCTGGCGAGGGCCGAGATCGGATTCGGTTCGTGCGGTCCGCAGGCTGGAGGCGAGATCACGGCGGGCGACCGGACTGCGGTGATTGAAGTTCTTGGGAACCCTGATCCGGGCCAATGGCTGCGCGGGAACCGGGAAGTCGGTGCCGCTCAACCGCCCGGCCCAACGCTGCTCGGTCAGGACGAGCGGGCGCGGATCGGACAGTGGCGACAGGCCGGGATCGAGGACTATGGCCAGACCTTGTCGTCGGCCGTGCGGTACGCGGATCACGTCCCCGACCCGTAGCTGCTCCAGCGCCTGGATGGCATCGCCGCGCCGCTGGCGGTCCCCCACGCGGGACAACTCGGCCTCGCGCCGGCTCAACTCCATCCGCAGGTCTTCGTAGGTGGTGAAATCTCCGAGATCGCAGGTCATCGCCGTCGCGAATTCGGCAAGGGATTTCGAATGCGCAGTGAGCCGCCGCTGTAGGCCGACGACATCACGGTCGGCTTGGAACTGGGCGAAGGAGGATCCCAGCAGATCACGAGCAGCGGCCCGGCCGAGCTGAGCAACGAGGTTGGCGGCCATGTTGTAGGACGGCGTGAACGAGGACCGCAAGGGGTATGTGCGGGTCGACGCGAGCCCACCGACCGCCGCCGCGTCGACCTCCGGTGACCACAGCACGACCGCATGTCCGTCGATGTCGATCCCACGCCGGCCGGCCCGCCCGGTCAGCTGGGTGTATTCCCCCGCGGTCAACGGGGCGTGCCGATCGCCGTTCCACTTGGTCAGCCGCTCCAGGACGACCGATCTGGCCGGCATGTTGATGCCCAAGGCAAGGGTTTCCGTGGCGAAGACTGCCTTGACCAGACCCCGGACGAACAGTTCCTCCACGGCCTCCTTGAAGGCCGGAATGAGACCCGCGTGATGAGCTGCGATGCCGGCTCGCAGAGCCTCGACCCACTCCCAGTAGCCGAGGATCGCCAGGTCGTCATCCGGCAGATCGGCGCAGTGCTCGTGAACGATCGCAGTGATCTGGTCGCGTTCCTCATCTGTGGTCAGCCGCAGTCCGCTGCGCAAGACCTGGACCACCGCAGCATCACAACCTGCCCGGCTGAAGATGAAGGTGATTGCCGGCAGCAGCCCGTCGCGATCGAGTCGTGCCAACACATCGGCGCGGTACGGCGGGCGCCACGGCTGACGTCGCTCGTAGCCGCCGGTGCGGTTGCGGTCTCGGCCAGAACCTCGCCCTCGGGTCTCGGTCGACCAGAGCCTGGCCTGGGCATTGCTTACGGCCTGCTCGAGCTGCGGGTTCATCGTCGGAGTCCCCGTACCGTCCAAGCGTCTCCGGGTGGCGAAGAGGTCGAACAGTCGGGTGCCGACCATCATGTGCTGCCACAGCGGGACGGGCCGGGTGTCGCTGACCACCACCGCGGTGTTGCCCCGGACGGCGACCAGCCAGGCTCCGAACTCTTCGGCGTTGCTCACCGTGGCCGACAACGACACCAGAGCCACTGACTCCGGCAGGTGGATGATCACCTCCTCCCAGACCGCCCCACGAAAGCGGTCGGCCAGGTAGTGCACTTCGTCCATGACGACGAAGCCGAGTCCGAGCAACGCGCCGGAGCCGGTATAGAGCATGTTGCGCAGGACCTCTGTGGTCATCACGACGATGGGTGCGTCGCCGTGCTCCGTGCGGTCACCGGTGAGCAATCCGACCGCATCTGGGCCGTACCGCCTACGGAGATCGTTGTACTTCTGGTTGGACAACGCCTTGATCGGGGTGGTGTAGAAGCATTTTCGGCCGGCATGGAGAGCCAGGTGTACTGCGAACTCACCCACTACAGTCTTGCCGGCCCCCGTCGGTGCGGCGATCAGGGCGCCGTGTCCGTCCTCGAGTGCCCGGCAGCCCTCGATCTGGAATGCATCGAGCTCGAAGCCCATCTCGGCAGCGAACTCGGTCAGCTGCGGGTAGGCCGCCCGGTTTCGTGCCTGGGCGTGGTTATCCGCATGGGTGGCCACGACACAAGGCTATGACGCCGCTGCCAGGCTACGGCTCGCCGCGGTGCACCGACGGCACCTGTCTCACCACCGGAAGCGTGCATTCGGCGACTCGCGAGGTTGGACACCATTCGGCTGCAGGATGCGCAGAGCACCCGAGTGGCAGATCGCGGTGACCGGAAGGGCCGAGATCGGCTCTCCGTCGGCGTAGGCGGTGACCACGGGCGGCTCGGCGCAGCGCACGGAGATCGTGCGAGCGCGATACCTGCGGACAGCAGGGTGCGCCAGGTGCTCGCCGCGGCGCAGGGTCGGAGTGACCCGGATCAGCCGTCGCCGGTTGATCCTTGTGACGACGGTGACGTCGAGCAGGCCGTCGCTGGGGTCGGCCCGGGGGCAGATCGGGATCCCGCCCCCGTAGGTCGACGTGTTCCCGACGGCTACCAGGGTCGCGTCGAGGGTGACAGTTGCGCCGTCCAGATCCAGGGTCATCGGCACGGCTCGTAGCCGGGCGAGCTCCATGAGCAGGGCCAGGTCGTAGCGCCGGGGACCATGTGGCCAGCGCATTCGATTGGCGCGGTCGTTGACTGCCGAGTCGAAGCCAGCGCACAGGACGCTGGCCCACCATCGCTGACCGCACCGCGCCAGGTCCACGCGGCGATGCTCGCCGGCCTCGAGAGCATCAGCGATGCCCGCCGTCGCGGCGGGCACGTCATGAGGTAGGGCGAGTGCGGTGGCGAAATCGTTGCCCGTTCCGGCCGGAACGATGCCGAGCGCGGTGGAGGTTCCGGCGATCTCCTGGATGGCGAGATGACACATGCCGTCGCCGCCGATGACAACGAGGCCGGCATCGCCTTGCTGCACCGCCTCGGCCGCGATGGCGCGCATGGCCAGGACCGATTCAGCCGTCGACACTGTGGCCCGCAGGCCGCGAGCACCGAGAAGTGCAGCCACCTGATGCGCGATGGCTTCGGCCCTGCCACGGCCGGCATGCGGGTTGACGAGCAGGGTGACGTCGGCCTTGCCGGCCATGAGCTACCGAGCCGGTCCGGCGCTCGGGTCGGGCTCCCCGTCATGGCGATCGGCCGGCACGATCGGCTCATCGATCGGCGTGGGAGATTCGAGAACGGGCTGCTCGTCCAGCCTCGACGCGGAGGCGTCCAGCGGCGAGGCCTCGTCATCATCGATGTCGTGGAAGCCGGTGAGCGCGTCCCGCTTGGCCCGTCGCCGATCCAGGACCCGAGCGACCTGGATCGCCGCCTCGAAAAGCAGGATCATCGGGCCTGCCATGGCCAGCATGGTGAACGGGTCCTGCGTGGGGGTGATGAAGGCAGCGAAGACCAGGGTCAGGAAGAACGCCCATCGCCGGCTCTTGGCCATCAGCTGATAGGACAGGACGCCGATAAAGTTCAGCATCAGCGCGACAAGTGGCACCTGGAACGATATGCCGAATGCCACCAGGAGCAGGACGACGAAGCTCACGTACTCCGGCGCCGTGAGCAGAGGCGTCACGCCCTCGCCGGCAATGCCGAGAAGCAGCTTGAGTCCGTTGCGCAGGGTGATGTAGGCCAGCACGGTCCCGCCGGCGAACAGCAACGACGACAGGCCGACGAAGACCACCGTGTAGCGCTTCTCGTTGCGTTTGAGCCCGGGCGTCACGAAGGCCCACAGCTGGTAGAGCCAGAACGGCGAGGACAGGATGATCCCGCCGATGAAGGCCACCTTCAACCGGAGCAGGAAGCCACCCAGAACATCGGTGACGATCAGCGTGCAATCCTGGCCCTCGACGCTGAACCGAAGCGTCTCGGGGAGGTCGCAATACGGCGCCTTGATGAAGTCGAGCAGCCCGTTGTTGTACCAGATGAACGTTGCGACGCCTGCGACGAAGATGAACACGAACGCCTTGACCAGCCGGTTGCGCAGTTCCTGCAGATGCGAGACCAAGCTCATCGTCGCTTCGGCGTTGTCACGCTGACGCCAGCGCCGGAAGTTGCCGCGGAAGCGGCGTTTGGCCGGGCCGGTCACCGGATCAGGGCTCCCTGCTCGACGGGATGTTCAGCGGACGGTGGGAGTGTCGTTACGGCTGCCAGCTGCCGGGCTCCCGCGTGTTCGGGTCGGTTCAGCGCGGCTGGTCATACTCCGGGTACGGCTTGTGCTGGGGGGCGTCGGCGACCACGGGAGGCGCGGTGGCGGCCGCCGTGGGGCCTGGCGTTCCGGGGGCGGTGGAGGGCAGTTGACCGCGGACGGTCTCGGCTTCGGCCTTGGTACGGACGTCGTCGTCCTTCATGCCCTTCATCTCACCCTTGAAGATCCGCATCGAGCGGCCCAGGGAGCGCGAGGCGTCAGGCAGTTTCTTGTATCCGAACAACAGCAGGACAGCAAGAATGATCAACCCGATCTCAAGGGGTCCGAGTCCCATGGTTTCTCCTCTTCGCAGTGGTGGAGCCGAGTCTACGCGTGCCCACCGTGGCCGCGTGGCCTGTCGGCTTCGTTCTGCATTCGTAAGGTCTGCGCTCGACGGATGCCTTGAGTCAGTTCCTGGACTTGCGGTGTCACCGAGATCTGCGCATTGCTGGCCGCACCTCGCAGCCGCGTCAGATGGCCGAACAGGCCATATCCGAGGACGGCCAGCACCAATAGTGCGCCGACCCCGACGACGATCCAGACGACCAGCATCATGAAGTCAACCTAGGCTACGTCCTGCGGCCCGCAGATATGCCGTAGGCAGTCAAGGCCTGTCGCGCGTCCTGAGCGATCTCGGCCGCAAGGGCCGGTGGGTCGATCACCTGCGCGGCCCCGCCCAGGCCGGCCACCAACCGCCGTACCCACGTCGTCTCACTCGAGCGCAGTGTCACCAATAGTCCGTCCCCGTCCTCGACCACGCTCTGGCAGGGGTAGTAGTCGGCCACCCACCGTGCCCAGGGCAGCAGCCGGAGTCGGACCTCGACATCCTCTGGTGAGGGCAGGAATAGTCCGCCGGAGATGTCCCGAGGGGCCACTTCAGGTGGCGGACGGGACGGCTCGTCGAGTTGATCGAGCTCCTCGATCCGGTCCAGTCGAAACATCCGGACGCCCTCGGCTCGACGGCACCAGGCCTCCAGGTACCAGTGCCCGTCGACGAGGAGCAGGCGCATCGGATCGACTGTGCGCTCGGTGCGCGCGTCTCGACCCGCTGAGTAGTAGGCCAGGTGGACAGCCTGACCGCCGCGCAGCGCGCGCCGGAGCACGGCCAGCGCAGCGTCCTGACCGTCGACGGAAACGGTGACTGCTGATGCTGCCTGGGCCTGGGTGCCGGAAGCCTCTTCGATCTTGGCCAGCGCCCGACTGACTGCCTCTTGCTCGATCAGCCCCGGGGTGGCGGCCAGGGTCCGCAAGGCAACGATCAGCGCAACGGCCTCGTGGGTGGTCAGCCGCAGCGGGCGGCTCATCCCGGCATCGAAGGTCACCGCCACGTGGTCATCGTCGAAGGAGAGGTCGATCAGATCCCCCGGACCATGACCGGGCAGGCCACACATCCACAGCAGGTTGAGGTCTTCGCGCAGTTCGTCGGCGCTGACACCGAAATCATTCGCCGCAGAACTGATCTCGATGTCGGGATGGGCCTGCAGGTATGGGATCAGGGCGAGCAGGCGGGGCACCCGATCCGCACTAGCGCTCATTGTTGTTTCAAGCCTCGCTCGCTGCGCTCACCGGTCGGTCCGCTCCTCCCTCGCTGGCGCTCGGTCGATGCTCCCGTCCTCTCGGCAGGTTGTTTCAAGCCTCGCTCGCTGCGCTCACCGGTCGGGAGATCGGTCATCGCGGCCAGGCGTCGAAGCCGGCGGATCACCGCCTCGCGCAGCGCCACCGGTTCCTCGACGACGGCGTCCGCGCCGAAGCTGGTCACCCGGTCGGCCAGCGCGTGCAGATCCGTGAGCGGGATCTCGATCAGGTCAGGGTCATCGGCAGAGGCCTTACCGGCGCGGCGCAGGCCCTCGGCCGAGCCCGGACGGACACGGATCCGTGCGGTGACGTCGCTGGCCGGTGTCACCGAGGCCACCATGGCGACCAGATCCACGTCCTCTGGGCGCTCGAACGCGCCAGCGGGACCGACGGCCTTCGGCCGGCCGGCGAAGCGGCTGAGCCGGAACGCCCGTGGTGCCTCCCGGGTCAGGTCGAAGCCGGCCACGTACCACCGGCCGCGTCTGGCCACGACTCCCCAGGGATGTATGCGGCGCTGCGTGGGATCCGAGCCGTCCGGGCGTCGGTAGTCGAAGCGGAGTTCTCGGCGCTCGGTTGCCGCAGCAAAACAGGCGCCGAAGGCCGGTTCTCCTGAGTCCAGTCGTGGCTCGAGGGGTACAGGTGCGTTCTCGTCGAGACTGATCCCGGCGGCCCGAAGCTTGTGCAACGCGCCTTCGGCGGCGCCGGCCAGGGCGGCCGAGTGCCATAGCCGCGCGGCCAGGCCCACCGCAGCGGCCTCATCGGCGGCCAGCGAGATTGCCGGCAGCTCATAGGCGTCGCGGGCAATGCGGTACCCGTCCTCGTCATCGAAGGCCGACCTACGACCGGTCTCCAGGGGTACGCCGATCTCGCGGAGCTCTGCCTTGTCCCGCTCGAACATGCGCTTGAAGGCCTCCTTGGCCCGCTCACTCCCGTCATCGGCCTCGTATCCGGGCACGGCCCTTCGGATCTGCTCAGCCGGGAGGTAATGACGGGTGGCCAGCAAGCAGATCACGAGGTTGACCAAGCGCTCGGCACGGCGGGTCGTCACGCTGCAACGCTAACCGGTGTCGAGCCGCTCGGATAACGTCGCACCCCGTGATTGCCTGGCGCGTCGGCGAGGTCGCTTCGACCGGTCGCGAATGGAACGGTGCACTCGAGCTTCAGGTGCTGGTGGAGGGCGAGTCGGTGCGCGCCCTGGCCTACCCCAGGCTTGTCGGGCGCCCGGTACCCGGTGACAACGTGCTGTTGAACACGACCGCGCAGCGCCTGGAACTCGGTACGGGCGGGTACGCGCTGGTCGTTGCGATCCCGGCCCGGCTTCCCGCCGATCCGGCGCCCGGCGGACACCTGGTGAAGGGCCGCTATCTGCCGACGCAGGCCACCGTGCTGGGTGCCGACGAGCAGGATTCCCCGCACCACCAGCTGTTGCGCGACGCCGAGTCCCTGGACGGGTTGCCGGTCGTGATCGCCGATCTGCATTCCGCACTACCGGCGATCCTGGTCGGGATCCACCTCGACCGCCCCCAACTCAAAGTCGCGTACGTGATGACCGATGGTGGAGCGTTGGTTGCCTGGTTCTCGCGTACCCTCTCCGCGCTGGCCGACCATTTGGTCGGCACCGTAACGGTGGGTCAAGCCGTCGGTGGTGACCTAGAGGCGGTCACCGTCCACACCGGACTGCTCGCCGCCCATCACGTGCTGAAAGCAGACATCGCAATCGTGACTCAGGGGCCCGGAAACCTCGGAACCGGGACGACATGGGGATTCTCCGGAGTGGCCGCAGGAGACGCCGTCAATGCTGTGCACCTCCTGGAGGGCCGGCCGGTCGGCGCGTTGCGGATCAGTGACGCTGACCCGAGGTCGCGTCATAGAGGGGTGTCGCACCATTCGCTGACCGCCTTTGGCCGCGTCGCGCTGAGCGGCATGGACCTTGCGGTGCCCGAAGGGCTGCCCGCCGAGTTGGCCGATCAGGTCCAGGACGATCTGGCCGCGCAACCCGTACGCAACCGGATCGTCCACGTCTCCGACGTCGGCCTGTTCGACGCCTTGACCGCGAGTCCGGTGCCGCTGTCCACCATGGGACGCGGGCTGGCCGAGGACCCGTGGTACTTCCTGGCCGCAGCCGCTGCCGGCCGCCACGCTGCCGGGCTGCTGGGGGCCTGAGAAGCGCTGCGGTCCTGGGACGCAGGGGCTTACATGCTCGCGATGAGCTTGTCCACCCGGTCGTCGACCGACTTGAACGGGTCCTTGCACAGCACGGTGCGCTGCGCCTGATCGTTGAGCTTGAGGTGCACCCAGTCGACGGTGAAGTCGCGCCGCTTCTCCTGCGCCCGGCGGATGAACTCGCCGCGCAGCCGCGCCCGAGTGGTCTGCGGTGGGACGCTCTTGGCCGTGAAAACCTCGAGATCGGTGGATACCCGGTTGACCGCTCCCCGCTTGTCGAGCAGGTAGTAGAGGCCACGGTCCCGATTGATGTCGTGATAGGCGAGGTCCAGCTGGGCGATCCGCGGACTGGACAAGGGGAGATCGTGCCTGGCGCGGTAACGCTCGATCAACTGATACTTCGTCGCCCAGTCGATTTCCCGGTCGATCAATGAGAGATCTTGGGAGTCAATGGCTTTGAGCGTCCTGCCCCATAGTTCGAGCATGTCGATCAGGCCCCCGCCGAGACCCTCTTTGTCGGCGAAGTCCGCGCACCGGGAGTGATATTCGCTCTGGATCTCCAGGCCGGACAGCTCGCGCCCGTTGGCCAGCCGCACGCGACGTCGACCGCTCATGTCGTGGCTGATCTCCCGGATGGCCCGGATCGGGTTCTCCAGGCTCATGTCCCGCAGCACCACTCCGGCTTCGATCATTCGCAGCACGAGGTCGGTGATGGTGACCTTGAGCAGCGTCGTGGTCTCGTTCATGTTCGAGTCGCCGACGATCACGTGCAGCCGGCGATACTTCTCCGCGTCGGCGTGCGGCTCGTCGCGGGTGTTGATGATCGGCCGAGATCGGGTGGTCGCCGACGACACGCCCTCCCAGATGTGCTCGGCCCGCTGGCTGACGCAGTAGACCGCACCGCGTGGGGTCTGCTGGATCTTTCCCGCCCCGCAGACCAGTTGGCGGCTGACCAGGAAGGGGATGAGCACATCGGCCAGTCGGCTGAACTCGCCCTGCCGGCCGACAAGGTAATTCTCGTGGCAGCCGTAGGAGTTGCCTGCCGAGTCGGTGTTGTTCTTGAACAGGTAGATGTCTCCGGTCACGCCCTCCTCGTGCAGCCGGGCCTCGGCATCGACGAGCAGTCCTTCGAGGATCCGCTCCCCCGCCCGGTCGTGGATGACCAGTTCGCGGAGGTTGTCGCATTCAGGGGTTGCGTACTCCGGATGTGAACCGACGTCGAGATAGAGCCGCGCGCCGTTGCGCAGGAACACGTTCGAGGACCGACCCCAGGACACCACCCGGCGGAAGAGATAGCGAGCGACCTCGTCGGGCGAGAGTCGGCGCTGACCTCGGAACGTGCAGGTCACGCCGTACTCGGTCTCGATTCCGAAGATCCGTCGGTCCACGGGGCCAGCCTAGGCTCGACCCGCCGTCATGCCGGCTGTCGGCTCGACGCCTCGCCGGTGTCCGACGGCGTGGCGGGCTCGACCGCTTCAGGCTCTGCAGTGTCCTGAACACCGAGGAGATCCCGCAGTGCGGCTCCGCTGATCCGGCGGAAGGTCCGCTTGGTCCGGTTGCGGTCCAAGACCGCGACCTCGAGTTTCTGCGGAGGAAGCGCGGTCGCGGCCGTACCGGATTTCGCGGCACCTCCGTTCGCGGCGGCGGCCCCGGTGGCCAACGCGGAGGCGCCGAGGACCAGTGCCTCAGCCAGTGGCAACCTGGCCTGGAAGCCCGAACGCAGCGCCGAGCTGACCGCCTCGGCCTGACCCCCCATCACCACGAAGTCTGGTTCATCGAAAACCGACCCGTCGAAGGTAAGCCGGTAGAGTTCGTCCCGGCGCGGCTCGTGGCCCAGGTCTGCGACACAGACCTCGACCTCGTAGGGCTTCATCTGTTCGGTGAAGATCGCCCCCAGGGTTTGGGCGTACGCGTTGGCCAGCACCCGCCCGGTGACATCCCGCCGGTTGTAGGAGTACCCCCGCACGTCGGCCAGCCGTACGCCGGCCTGGCGGAGGGTTTCGAACTCGCTGTAGCGCCCGACCGCGGCGAATCCGATCCGGTCGTAGATCTCGCCGATCTTGTGCAGAGTGGTGCTGGGGTTCTCGGCGATGAACAGTATGCCGTCGGCATAGGTCAGCACCGCCACGCTACGGCCGCGGGAGATGCCTTTCCGGGCGTACTCCGAGCGATCGCGCATGACCTGCTCGGCCGATGCGTAATAGGGCATCTGGGTCATGAGCCGGTGCCGTCCGTGAGGATCGCAGCGAGCGCCAGCGAGTGAGGACCGGAGCGGAAGGTGCCCGCGGGGCAATGAGTCATGAGCGGTTGATCTCCTGTCGCTGCGCGATGACCTGAGACGCGACGGTGGTCACTTCCTCGTCGTCCAGTCGCCTCGTCCCGTCGCCGGTGACCACGAAGACCGACGGCATCAGCCCGCGCACCATGTCTGGACCGCCGGTGGCCGAGTCCTCGTCGGCAGCGTCGTAGAGCGCTTCGACGACGGCACTGACCACGTCGTCCTGACCCATTCTATGGTTCCAGATCTTCTTGAGGCTGCCCTTGGCGAACAGCGATCCGGAGCCGACGGCGTGATAGCCACGCTCCTCGTACAGGCCGCCGGTGACGTCATAGCCGAAGATCCGGCCGGGCAGGGACGCGGAGGGGGTTTCGACGGCCTCTTCGTCGGTGGTGGGGTCATGGTCGGGTCGGACGTCGACGCCGGCGAACAGCGGTACGACCGCAAGCCCTTGCATCGCCGCCCCGAGGTTCCCGCGGATCATGGCGGCCAGCCGGTTCGCCTTGCCGTCCAAGGACAGCGTGGTTCCCTCGATCTTCTCGTAGTGCTCCAACTCGACCTGGAACAACCGGACCAGTTCCCCGGCGATCCCGGCCGTGCCGGCGATTCCGACGACGGAGTACTCGTCGGCGGCGAAGACCTTGTCGATGTCGCGCGAGGCGATCAGGTTGCCCATCGTCGCGCGCCGGTCGCCGCCCATCACGACGCCACCGGGAAAACTCACCGCGACGATCGTGGTCGCATGCGGAGCCAGCCCAGCGCCCGAGCCGCCTGGCAATCCTTTCGCGGGCAGCAAGTGGGCGGCCTCCTGTCGGAGAAAGTCCACGAACGACGACCCGGCCGCGCTCAGGTACCCCGGCGGCAATCCTGAGGAACCCGCGCCTCGTTCGGCCACGAAACCGCCCTTCGCCCAGCTGTGAAATGCATCGCCGTCCGGTGCATTCAGG
>JBPCOF010000311.1:0-3780 GCA_051000515.1 Geodermatophilaceae bacterium | reverse complement strand
CCTCGCCCTGGTTGATCCAGGCGAGACTGTGTCCGGCGTCGATGAGTTCAGCAACCCGTGCCCGGTAGGAGGCGCCGCGGTCGCCGGCTTCGGGGTCCACGCCGACCTCCTCACGGAACATCGCGGTGGCCGCCGGCATCAGGATGTCCAGTTCGTCGCGTCGCACCCGGCGCACCTGCGGACTGGGCTCGATGCTTGGAGCGCAGTCCAACGCGAGCAGTGGTTGATCAGGGCGTACGTCGCGGGCCGGCCCCCAGCGGGCGGAGAGTTCGGACCACAGCGGCAATACCAGGTGGTCCGGTCCGACGATCGACGAGCAACGCCGTGGACGCCCGGCCATGCGGTGGACCAAGGCCTCGACGACGCGGCCGGACTCGTCCCGATCACCGACGAGGACCAGGCTGGGCCCGTCCAGCCAGACCGCTTGCAGGCCGCTGTCCCCGTGGTAGGCGCACAGCTCGCCGGTCTGCCCGGCGGCCCGGGTCATGCCCAGCGCCTGCACCCGGGCGGCGATCAAGCAGCCGTCCACCGGATGCTCGGCGAGAAAGTCACGTACGAGCGGCTCATCCTGTGGCCCGAGGATACCCGCCTGCGCGCTGCCGATCATCGCACTCGCCCTACCCCACGGTGATCTGAGCGGGACCGCTGGCGGCACCGGAATCGGTCATCTCGGTGGCCAGCCTCATCGCCTCCTCGATCAAGGTCTCGACTATCAGAGACTCCGGCACCGTCTTGATCACCTCACCGCGCACGAAGATCTGGCCCTTACCGTTGCCACTGGCGACCCCGAGGTCGGCTTCGCGAGCCTCACCCGGTCCGTTGACGACGCACCCCATGACCGCGACGCGCAGCGGAACCTCCAGACCCTCCAAGCCGGCCGTCACCCGGTCAGCCAAGGTGTAGACGTCTACTTGAGCTCGACCGCAGGACGGGCAGGAGACGATCTCCAGTCCCCGCTGCCGCAGATTGAGTGACTCCAGGATCTGGATGCCGACCTTGACCTCCTCCACCGGGGGGGCGGACAGGGAGACCCGAATCGTGTCGCCTATCCCCCGGGACAGCAGCGCCCCGAAGGCAACCGCGGACTTGATCGTCCCCTGGAAGGCCGGACCGGCCTCGGTGACGCCGAGGTGCAGCGGATAGGCGCACTGCTCGGCGAGCAGCTCGTAGGCACGCACCATGACCACCGGGTCGTTGTGCTTGACCGAGATCTTGAGATCGGTATAGCCGTGCTCCTCGAACAGCGAGCACTCCCAGAGCGCGGACTCGACCAGCGCCTCGGGGGTGGCCTTGCCGTACTTCTCCATCAGCCGCTTGTCCAGGGACCCGGCGTTCACCCCGATCCGGATCGGGATCCCGGCATCGCCGGCGGCCTTGGCAATGTCACCGACCTTGTCGTCGAATTTCTTGATGTTGCCCGGATTCACCCGGACCGCGGCGCAGCCGGCATCGATCGCCGCGAACACGTACCGCGGCTGGAAGTGGATGTCGGCGATCACCGGCAGCTGAGACTTCCTCGCGATCGCGGGCAACGCCTCCGCGTCATCGGTGTCGGGAACGGCGACCCGGACGATCTCGCAGCCGGCCGCCGTCAGCTCGGCGATCTGCTGCAGCGTCGCGTCGATGTCCGCGGTCTTCGTGGTCGTCATCGACTGCACCGAGACCTGGTGCTCGCTACCGACGCCGACCTTGCCGACCATCAGCTGCTTGGTCGGGCGGCGCGAAGCCAGGACAGGCGGCGGGAGCGCCGGCATGCCAAGCGAGATGGACGTCACGGAGTCGCGAGCCTCAGTTCAGCGTGATCGGATTGACGATGTCGGCGATCAGCAGCATGCCCGACAACAGGACGAAGAAACCGGCCACGACGTAGGCCACCGGCATGAGTCTGGCGATGTCGAATGGTCCTGGGTCGGGCTTGTTGCGCATCCGCGCCCAGACCGAACGTGCCTTCTCGTACAAGGCCCCGGCGACGTGTCCACCGTCGAGCGGGTAGATCGGCACGAGGTTGAACAAGAACAGCACCATGTTGACGCTGGCGAGCAAGAGCAAGAAGAAGATGAACTTGTCGACGAGTGGCTCGGGAAGAGCGAAGTACTCACCCGACAGGCGGGAGACGCCCACGACGCCGATCGGGTCGTTTTGGCTGCGCTCGTCGCCGAGGAAGGCCGCGCCGAAGACCGACGGAATCCGCTCCGGCAGATTGACCAAGGCCTCGCCCGCGCGGGTTACGTAACCTCCGATGGCAGCGGGAACTTCGGTGATCGACTGCTGGACGCGGGGTTGCACCGGTGAGACCCCGACGAATCCGACCTCGGTCGTCTCGGTGGCCTGGGCGTCGAGGTAGACCCGATTCGGAATCGGGCTGACCGTCAGTTCCTCGCTTCCGCCGGCTCGATCGACCGTGAAGATCATGGTTTCCCCGGCGCTGACCCGGATCAGGTCTTGGACCTGCTCCCACTGGGAGACGGACTCGCCGTCGACCGCGGTGATCCGATCCCCGGCCCGCAGACCGGCCTGGGCTGCTGGACTGGCCGGCGGTAGGTCGCAGCCATTGTCGCCGGCGGCGCAGGCCTGGCCTTCGCTGTCGATCGGCGTGGTGCAGTCCGTGACGGGTGACCCGGCGGGGAGCACGCATTCGCTGACCGTGTTGATCGTCAACGAGGTGCCCTGCGGGATGCCGAATCCGACCAGGATGACCGTGAAGAACAGCGACGCCAGGATGAGGTTGTGCACCGGCCCGGCCGACATGACGATGACCCGCTGCCACCAGGGCTTGCGGTAGAAGACCCGGTCCTCGTCGCCGGCCTGGATGTCGTCCAGTGCTGCGCCGCGTACCTCTTCGATCATCCGGCGCAGCCGGCCGTACGTACGTGGCTGACCGTCAGACTTGGCCGGCGGGATCATGCCGACGATGCGGATGTAGCCACCCAGCGGAATCGCCTTGATCCCGTGCTCGGTCTCACCGCGCTGGCGGGACCAGAGAGTCGGGCCGAAGCCGACCATGAATTGGGGAATTCGCATGCCGAACCTGCGCGCCCATATGAAGTGGCCGAGTTCGTGGAACCAGATGGAGAACAGCAGGCCGATGACGAAAAGCCCGATCCCCAGGATCGTCCATAGGACGCCACTCATGCGCTCGCCCGGTGTTCGGGACCGACCGGCAACACCCTACTTACGAGCGACACTCTGCTCCCCTGCGATGAGAGCCCGCGCGTGCTGCCGGGCCCACGATTCAGCCGAACTGACGTCGGACACTGACGTCGGCACGCCGAAGTCCGGCGCGCTCTCGACGATACGCGCCACCGCATCGACGATCCCGGTGAACAAAAGGTTCCCAGCCAGGAATCCGGCCACCGCCTCTTCGTTGGCGGCGTTGTAGACCGCCGGACGGCAACGCCCGGTACGCCCCACCGTACGAGCGAGTTCCACGGCCGGGAACGCGGCCTCGTCCAGTGGCTCGAAGTCCCAGCGGCTTGCCGTCGACCAATCCAATGCCGGGGCCACGCCGGGAAGCCGCTGGGGCCAGGACAGGGCCAGGGCGATGGGCAGCTTCATGTTCGGCGAGCCGGCCTGCGCCAGCGTGGAACCGTCGACGAACTGCACCATCGAGTGCACGATCGACTGTGGATGTACGACCACGTCGATCCGGTCGTACGGGATCCCGAACAGGATGTGCGCCTCGATCACTTCGAGCGCCTTGTTGACCATCGTCGCCGAGTTGATCGTGATGACCGGCCCCATCGCCCAGGTCGGATGGGCCATGGCCTGCTCGACGGTGAC
>JBPCOF010000287.1:0-6337 GCA_051000515.1 Geodermatophilaceae bacterium | reverse complement strand
CCAGACAGCAGGCGACCAAGGAGAGAAATGACGGGCTCGCAGGAGTACGACGTCGTCGTGATCGGCGCGGGCGCGGTCGGTGAGAACGCGGCTGAACGAGTGGTCAAGGCAGGCCTGCGCGCCGCCCTGGTGGAGTCTGATCTGATCGGTGGGGAGTGCTCATACTGGGCGTGTATGCCCAGCAAGGCGCTGCTGCGCGGTTCGGAGATCCTGAGTGAGGCGCGCGCCGTCCCCGGAGCGGCCGAAGCGATCACCGGCACGCAGGACGTCGCCCAGACCTTGGAACGCCGCGACGGCTTCACCTCCAACTGGTCCGACGAGGGCCAGGCCAAGTGGGTTGCGGGTGCCGGGATCGAACTGTTCCGCGGGACCGGGCGACTGGCCGGACCGAAGCGAGTCGAGGTCGAGGGCAAGGACGGAGAGACAACCACGCTGACCGCCCGACAAGCTGTGGTCGTCGCTACGGGCTCGCACGCCACGTTGCCTCCGATCGACGGCCTCGCGCAGGCTCGTCCGTGGACCAGCCGAGAAGCCACGTCGGCCAAGGCGGCGCCGCGGCGGCTGGTCGTGATCGGCGGCGGCGTCGTCGCAGTGGAGATGGCAACTGCCTGGCGCGCATTGGGTTCCGAAGTCGTCATGTTGGTTCGCGGGGCGCGCCTGCTGGGCAGGCTGGAACCATTCGCCGGCGACCTCGTACTCGCTGGACTTCGCGAGCTGGGGGTAGATGTCCGTACCGAGGTCGAGGTCGACAGGGCGAGCCGCGACGGGAACACGGTGACCGTGGGAATGGGGGACGACACAGTCGACGGCGACCAGGTGCTCGTGGCAACCGGCCGTACGGCAGACACCTCCGATCTCGGACTCGAGACCGTCGGCCTGACCCCTGGAGAGTCCCTCGAGGTCGATGACACCTGCCGGGTCACCGGTGTCGTCGGCGGATGGCTGTATGCCACCGGAGATGTCAACGGACGCCGGCTGCTCACGCATATGGGGAAGTACCAGGCCCGAGCCTGTGGATCGGCGATCGCCGCTCGTGCTCGCGGTGAGCAGGTCGATGGCGGCGCTTGGGAACTGACGTCGGCAACGGCCGACCACGGGGCCACCCCCAGCGTCGTCTTCAGCAGTCCGACCGTCGCGTCGGTGGGCCGTACCGAGGAGGAAGCTCGCCAGGACGGACTGCACGTCCGTGCCGTCCGCTACGAGATCGGCAATGTCTCGGGCGCGTCGTTGTACGCCGACGGATACACCGGTACGGCGAAGATCGTCGTGGACGAGGACCGCCGGATCCTGGTCGGAGCCACCTTCGTCGGGCCCGGCGTACAGGAGCTGCTGCATTCCGCGACCGTGGCGATCGTCGGTCAGGTCACGATCGACCGGCTCTGGCACGCTGTCCCGTCCTACCCGACGATCAGCGAGGTCTGGCTCCGCCTGCTGGAGACCTACGGCCTCTGAACTCCTGGAACCGTCGCTGCGCCCCACGCAGGCGCGCCCGGAGGGGGTCGAACCCTCGACCAAGTGCTTAGAAGGCACCTGCTCTATCCACTGAGCTACGGGCGCTGATGGACGTGGGCGAGCGTACCGATCCGAGGTCAGCTGGAATCGCGCAAGCGTCCGAGGAAGCGCTCCCGATTCACCAGCGCACGAACGATGGTGCCGCGAGCGATGGTCACGTCCACGCCCTGCCACGCATGCACGTCAAAACACAGGTTGCCTCCGTCCACCACAGACAGGACGACGTCGATCGTGACATCGGTGCCGACCAGACTTCCGCTCGTATGGTCGAGCTCGATGCGGGTGCCCACCGTCGTGGCATCGTCAGCGATGTGGCCATCCAGCGCCCGTACGGTGACCGCCTCCGACCACGCGATCAGCCGTGGCGTGGCCAGCACAGGTACGTCGCCGCTGCCCAACGCGGCGGCGGTGTCCGCGTCTGCCACGGTGAAGGAACCCGACGTGCGGAGCCCGACTTCGATCGTCATGAACTCGCAGCGTAGGTAGCTCGCAGAGGACCCAACAGCCGCCCCGCCGGGACCGTGACAGGATCGCTGTACGGGTCAGCTGGCAGCAAGCCGGGGCTGAGCCCGGGTGAGCAGGGGAGTCAGCTGTGATCGAGGCACGCGATGGCCGTCGGGTCGTCATCACCGGGGTGGGCGTCCTGGCCCCCTGTGGGATCGGTGCCGACGCTTTCTGGGCCGGCCTGTCGAAGCCGGTTGAGCCAATGACCCACCGCAGCATCGACGACTTCGATGCCGCCGAGTGGGGCCTCAAACACATGGACGTACGCCGGATCGACAGGTTCGCCCAACTGGCCATTGCCGCCTCGGCGCTCGCGCGCCGGGATGCCGGGATCGAGAAGGACTCGCCGTATGACCCCTACCGCTGCGGCGTGATGATGGGCACCGGCATCGGTGGGGCATACGCCTGGGAGAGCAACGCTGAGGTGATCATGGAGAAGGGCGCGAAGTACGTGTCACCGTTGGTTGTTCCGATGGTGATGCCCAACGCGGCTTCGGCCAACGTCTCCATCCGCAGTGGTTTCACCGGACCGGTCGAGACGATCACGACCGCTTGTGCGGCCGGAACCCACGCCGTCGGTCACGGGGCGAGGCTGATTGCCTCAGGCCGCGCCGATCTCATGCTGGCCGGGGGAAGCGAGTCCTGCCAGACGCCGGTGATGAACAACGGCTTTCAGAACATGAAAGCGCTCTCGCCCACCGGCATCTCGCGTCCGTTCGACATCGCGCGCGACGGGTTCTGCTCCGCCGAGGCTGCGGCGGTCCTGGTGCTCGAGGAGTACGAGGCAGCCAGAGCACGCGGAGCAACGATCTACGCCGAGATCGCCGGTACGGCTTCGACGGCAGACGCGCACCACATCACCGCTCCATCGCCGAACGGGGCAGGGGCCATCGCCTGCATGCGGGCGGCCTTGGACGACGCCAGGGTTTCCGCCGACGAGGTCACCCATGTCAATGCCCACGGCACCTCGACACAGCTCAACGACGCTGCCGAAGCGATTGCCGTCAAGGAGGTCTTCGCCGGCAACCGGCCCGCGGTCACCTCGATCAAGGGTGTCACTGGCCACTCGCTCGGCGCCGCTGGTGCGGTGGAGGCGGTGGCGCTCGCGCTGAGTTATCGGCACCGAGAACTTCCGCCGACCATGCATGTCACCGAACTCGACCCGGACATCGACATCCACGTCGTGCTGGAGCCGCGGTCCTGGGACCCGGCGCCCGCGGTGTCGAACTCCTTCGCCTTCGGCGGGCACAACGGCACGCTGGTCTTCGGTCCGATCTGATCGATTGCATCAGGCCGAGCGCTGCACAGGTGCGCGGCGACACTCCGTACCTTGCCGTGCGGCCAGGTTGACGAGGGTGTGTCACTGGCCCCGTCTGCGACATCGTGATGTCTGAACCGCGGAGGTTTTCCACAGCTCAGTCGAGCTGTCCACAATGGCCGCTCACACCGCCTATGCCAGTCGGCGGAGCAGCACCCTATGGGTCATCTCATCGACCCCAAGGAGCTATCTCATGAACGGCAACACGATCACCGTCCTCGGAAATCTGACCAAGGACCCGGTCCTCAAGTACGTGCCCACCGGTAAGGCGGTCATCAATTTCACGATCGCTTGCAATCACGGCTGGCGCGACAAGGAGTCGCAGACCTGGATAGAGGGCGAAGCCTCGTTCTTCAAGGTCGAGTGCTGGGACGCGCTGGCCGAAAACATCGCGGAGAGCTTTCGCAAAGGAGACCCACTCATCGTCGTCGGAAGGATGATCTGCCGGACGTACGAGCAGGAGGGCCAAACGCGTGAGTCCTGGGAGATCAGAGCCGACACGGTCGGTCCCGACATGCGTAAACGATCGGCGAGCCTGCGGCGCGTGCTGCGCAACAACCACGTGACGGACCCTGCGCCCGACTCCGACGGTCCGCGGTCCGTGTCCGACTCGGACGAGGATGAGTCGATAGAGGTCAGCTCACTGAGCCCGGCCCCGGAGCTGGCAGTAGCCAGCTGACCGGGCGCCTCCCTCGGAAACGCTGCTGCATCCTGGCAGCATCCTTGCGGGCGCGGGCCGCGCTTGCCCTCGCCCGATCCCCAGGATCTCGACAAGCTTGATGAATGCGCTTCCTCGATGCGAGCAGCTATACCGCCGATCGCCCGTGGGGTGCCCTTGACATCACCGAGATCGACGACGCCACCGTGCGGCTGCACTGGACGGATCAGCCGTACGTCTGGCATGTCAACGACGGACCCGAAGTCTTCGTCGTTCTCGACGGTGCAGTGGACATGTATTACCGGCAGGGCGGCCAGGAGCAGGTCGAGCACGTCGCGCACCCGGCACCGCAAGCGCGCATCCTCGTCGTCGAGCGCAGGGCCAGCCTCTGATCGATGCGCCCGGTTGAGTGCAGGCCGAGCGGCAAGGATCGCCTCGGGCTGAGAGAATGGAGTGGTTCGCTGCACTGACCCCTGAACTCGCCTCAACTCGAAGGACAGCTTCCCCCCGTGGCCCAGTACATCTACTCCATGAACCGTGCCCGCAAGGCGCATGGCGACAAGGTCATCCTCGATGACGTGACGCTGGCATTCCTGCCGGGCGTCAAGATCGGCGTGGTCGGCCCCAACGGCGCCGGCAAATCCACCGTCCTCAAGATCATGGCCGGACTCGAGCAGGCCTCCAACGGGGAAGCCCGGCTCACCCCGGGGTACTCGGTCGGCATCCTGCTCCAGGAGCCGCCACTCAACGAGGACCTTGACGTCCGAGGGAACGTCGAGGAGGCAGTCGCCGATCTGCGGCAGACATTGGCTCGCTTCGAGGAGATCAGCGAAGCGATGGCCGAGCCCGACGCGGATTTCGACGTGCTGCTGCCCGAGCAGGGCGAGTTGATGGAGAAGATCGAGCACGGCGACGGCTGGGAGCTCGACAACCAGATCGAGATGGCGATGGATGCGCTGCGCTGCCCGCCGGGGGAGGCCGATGTCACTGTGCTCTCCGGCGGTGAGCGCCGCCGGGTCGCGCTGTGCAAGCTGCTGTTGCAGAAGCCCGATCTCCTGCTCCTGGACGAGCCCACCAACCATCTCGATGCCGAGAGCGTGCAGTGGCTCGAACAGCACCTGGAGAAGTACGAGGGCACGGTGGTCGCAGTGACCCACGATCGGTACTTCCTGGACAACGTCGCGGAATGGATTCTTGAGCTCGATCGAGGTCGCGCCTACCCCTACGAGGGCAACTACTCGACCTACCTGGAGATGAAGGCCGCCCGGCTCAAGGTCGAGGGTCAAAAGGACGTCAAGCGGCAGAAACGGCTGGCCGACGAGTTGGAGTGGGTCCGGTCCAACGCAAAGGCACGCCAGACCAAGAGCAAGTCCCGGCTTGCGCGCTACGAGGAGATGGCTGCAGAAGCGGACAAGACCCGCAAGCTGGACTTCGAGGAGATCCAGATCCCGCCGGGTCCTCGTCTGGGCAGCCTTGTCGTGGAAACCGCGGACCTGACCAAGGGCTTCGGTGACCGGCTACTCATCGACGATCTGTCCTTCACCTTGCCGCGCAACGGGATCGTGGGCGTCATCGGGCCGAACGGGGCCGGCAAGACCACCCTGTTCAAGATGCTCATCGGGGACGAGAAGCCCGACGATGGTGAGATCAAGATCGGTGACTCGGTGAAGATCTCCTATGTCGAGCAGAATCGAACCGGGATCGACCCGAAGAAGAACGTCTGGCAGGTCGTCAGCGACGGACTGGACTTCATCAAGGTGGGCCAGGTGGAGATGCCTTCGCGCGCGTACGTCGGTGCGTTCGGCTTCAAGGGACCCGACCAGCAGAAGCCGGCCGGGGTGCTCTCCGGCGGTGAACGTAACCGGCTCAACCTGGCGCTCACCTTGAAGCAGGGCGGGAACCTGCTGCTGCTCGACGAGCCGACGAACGACCTCGACGTGGAAACCCTCGGCAGCCTGGAAAACGCGCTGCTCGAGTTTCCGGGCTGTGCAGTGGTGGTCAGCCACGATCGGTGGTTCCTGGACCGGGTGGCCACACACATCCTGGCCTACGAGGGGGAGTCCAACTGGTTCTGGTTCGAGGGCAACTTCGCCAGCTACGAGGACAACAAGGTCGAGCGTCTCGGACCGGAAGCGGCTCGCCCGCACCGGGCCACCTATCGCAAGCTCACCCGCGACTGACCGAGGCTCTGCAGACAATGACCCGGCAGCGGGTGTCCGTGCCGATGCGCTGGGCGGACCAGGACCCGTTCCAGCACGTCAACAATGCGGCGTTCCTGACCTACCTCGAGCAGGCGCGTGTCGAGATCTTCTTCTCCGATGCCAAGGATCAGGGCGTCACGACCC
>JBPCOF010000276.1:0-3681 GCA_051000515.1 Geodermatophilaceae bacterium | reverse complement strand
ACATGGCCGGTGCTGCCGCGATGGTCGCCACGGCCTGTCTGATCGCTGAACTGGGTCTGCCGGTCGAGCTGATCGCCACGATCCCGATGGCCGAGAACCTGCCCAGCGGCACCGCGTACCGGCCGGCCGACGTGATCACCTTCCGCAACGGCAAGACCGCCGAGATCACCAATACCGATGCCGAAGGCCGCGTCGTCCTGGCCGACGCCATCGCCCGGGCCTGCGAGGACGAGCCGGACTGGCTGATCGAGACCTCGACGCTGACCGGCGCAGCCAGCGTGGCCCTGGGAAGGCGGACCGCCGGCGTGATGGGCAGCGACGACCTCCGCGGGCGGGTCATCGCAGCCAGCGAGCACAGCGGTGAGCCGATGTGGGCGATGCCGCTACCGCCGGAACTGCGTAAGGGCATCGACTCCTCGGTGGCCGACCTGATCAATGCGAACATGGACCGGCTCGGCGGGATGCTGGTCGGCGGCCACTTCCTCTCCGAGTTCGTCAGCGAGGGCACCGAGTGGGCGCACATCGACATCGCCGGCCCGGCGTTCAACTCCGGTAGCGCGTGGGGCTACACCCCCAAGGGCGGCACCGGCGTTCCGATTCGGACACTGCTGGCCACCGTCGAGGCTCTGATCGCCGACTCCGAGGCTTGAGGCGCCGCGGCTGTCGGTCAGGTTCGGCCGGTGCCGCCGCTCTTGCGCCGGGCGGTCCACTCCCGCATCCGATCGGGATAGCCCATGACCGCGGCGTCGTAGACCGGGATGGCCAGTTTGCGGCCCAGCTTCTGGGCACCGTCGGGGCCATCGATACGGCGACGGGTCCACTCGCCGTCGGCGGCCACGAAGACAACGGTGGCCTCGGTCACCGCCGTACGCGGCTCGACGTAGGCCTCGACCCCCTGGCGTGAGGCCGCGAAGGCTTCGAGATGCGCGGTGTCGGCACTGTTGGACTCCCGCAGCGTGCCCGGTCGTTTCTTGCGGCCAAACAGTGCCACGAGGCCTCCCATCTCCGGCTGAGCCGTCCACGATAGGGCGCAAGCCTGGCTGGTGCCGACAGTGGCAGGATGGGCCAGCGGACATGACGTCGAGCACGACACTGGAGGACGCACGTGAGCCAGGACGAGCGAGGAGCGCAGCGAACACAGCGCCCCAAGGGCGCGCACGTGCGGAGCACGTCATGTCAGTGAGCGAGCCGAGCACCACCCCAGCAGATCTCGTCATCCTCGGAGGTGGTTCCGGCGGGTACGCAGCGGCGTTCCGGGCAGCAGAACTCGGTATGTCGGTGGTGCTCATCGAGAGGGACAAGGTCGGCGGCACCTGCTTGCACCGGGGTTGTATCCCGACCAAGGCACTGCTGCATGCGGCCGAAGTCGCCGACAGTGCCCGCGAGGGAGAGCAATTCGGCGTCAAGACCACACTCGCCGGAATCGACATGGGCGGCGTCAACTCCTACAAGGACGGTGTCACCGCGCGCCTGTATAAGGGCCTGCAGGGACTGGTCAAGGCGCGCAAGATCATCTACGTCGAGGGCGAAGGGCGCCTGGTCTCCCCCACGGCCGTTCAGGTCGGCGACCAGACCTACGAGGGTCGCCACGTCCTGCTGGCCACCGGCAGTTATGCACGATCGTTGCCCGGCCTGGAGATCGACGGTCAGCGGGTGATCACCAGCGATCACGCGCTGCGCCTCGAGCACGTACCGGCCTCCGTCGTCATCCTGGGTGGCGGCGTGATCGGTTGCGAGTTCGCCAGTGTCTGGAAGTCCTTCGGCGCAGACGTCACTATCGTGGAGGCGCTGCCTCACCTGGTACCGCTCGAGGATGAGTCCTCCTCCAAGCTGCTGGAGCGGGCCTTCCGCAAGCGCAAGATCGCGTTCGAACTGGGCACCCGGTTCGCCGGCGTCGAGTCGACCGACAACGGCGTCACGGTCTCCCTCGAGAACGGCAAGACCATCGAGGCCGAACTGCTGCTCGTGGCCGTCGGACGCGGCCCGGTTTCCGAAGATCTGGGGTATGAGGAGAACGGCGTCCCCACCGACCGTGGGTTCGTGGTCGTCGACGAGCTGTGCCAGACCTCGGTCCCCACCATCTCCGCGGTCGGTGACCTGATCCCGACTCTGCAACTGGCCCATGTCGGGTTCGGCGAGGGAATCCTGGTCGCCGAGCGGCTGGCCGGGCTACCCGTGGTCCCCATCGACTACGCCGGGGTCCCGCGGATCACCTATTCCGAGCCCGAGGTCGCCTCCGTCGGACTCACCGAAGCGCAGGCCAAGGAGAAGTACGGCGAGATCGAGGCCCTGACCTACGACCTCGGAGGCAACGGTAAGAGTCAGATCCTGAAGACCCAGGGCGCGGTACGGCTGATCCGCGCCAAGGACGGCCCCGTCGTCGGCGTCCACATGGTCGGTTCCCGCGTAGGCGAACTGATCGCCGAGGCCATGCTGATCTACAACTGGGAGGCGCTGCCCGACGAGGTCGCGAGCCTCATCCACCCGCACCCGACGCAATCCGAAGCACTCGGAGAGGCGCACCTCGCCCTGGCCGGAAAGCCCCTGCACGTGCACAGCTGAGCTGCGCGGCCAGCACCGAATCGAACCGGCCAAGACATCAAGCGCCGCCCAAGACCTGCATCGCCCAAACCAAGAGGAGTCATCACCGCCATGCCGACCTCCGTCACCATGCCCCAGCTGGGCGAGAGCGTCACCGAGGGCACGGTCACCCGCTGGCTGAAGCAGGAGGGTGACGAGGTTTCGGCCGACGAACCGTTGCTCGAGGTCAGCACCGACAAGGTGGACACCGAGATCCCGGCACCGGCCAGCGGGGTCCTGCAGAAGATCATGGTTGCCGAGGACGAGACCGTTCAGGTCGGCGCCGAACTGGCGATCATCGGCGACGCCGGCGAGTCCGGCGAGTCCGGCACCGCCGAACAACCCGCTGAGGACGCGGCACCCGATCAGCCGCCAGCTGAACAGGCACAACCTGAATCGGCGCAGGCCGGATCGCAGGAGTCTGCGCCGACCCCATCCGATCAGGTTGCAGCGGAGGCCTCCGGACAGGATCAGACCCAGCCACCCGCGGATGAGAGCTCGACACCGGCACCGCAGTCCGCCGACGGTGGTGGCGACGGGTCCGACACCGGTACGCGGGTGACGATGCCCGCGCTGGGCGAGAGCGTCACCGAGGGCACGGTCACCCGCTGGCTCAAGGCGGTAGGCGACAGCGTCGAGGCCGACGAGCCGTTGCTGGAGGTCAGCACCGACAAGGTCGACACCGAGATCCCGGCACCCACCAGCGGGACCCTGCTCTCGATCACCGTCAACGAGGACGAGACCGTTCAGGTGGGTGCCGAACTCGCGGTGATTGGCACTGATTCCCAAGCACCCGAGGCCTCGGCGCCGGCCGAACCCGAGGCCGCCGAACCGGCACCGGCACTGCGCGAGGAAACCCCCGCCGCACCGGATGCGGAGGTATCCAGCGAATCGTCGGACGGTCAGGCCGAACCGGGAACCCAACACACTGCCCAGCAGCAGACCCAGCGTGTCCCGGCCGAGCCCGGTCCCAGTCAAGCCGAAAAGCCGCCCCCCGCCGCTGCGGCGGCGGATGGAGCCGGCCCGAGCGCCGCTGGCGGCGCGTACGTAACGCCCTTGGTTCGCAAGCTGGCCACCGAACACAAGGTCAACCTGTCCTCC
>JBPCOF010000219.1:0-18242 GCA_051000515.1 Geodermatophilaceae bacterium | reverse complement strand
GGCCTATCCGACATGCGTGGGAGGCCCCGGTGTATTCGGAGCGTACGAGCGTTGGACTCGATGTGCATGCACGATCGGTTGCCGCGGCGGCGATCGACGGCGTGACCGGCGAGCTGAAGCAGGGGAGTTTGACGCCCTCGCATGATCAGATCCGGTCCTGGCTCGACGGACTTGCCGGTCCCGTCGCGGTGACCTACGTGGCCGGCCCGACCGGGTTCGGGCTGTATCGATCGCTGACCGAAGCCGGCGTGCGGTGTGTGGTGGCCGCGCCGTCGAAGCTGCAGCGACCGGCCGGGAACCGGGTCAAGACCGACGCCCGAGGACGCGGTGCACCAACCGGCAGCCCGCGGCGACGCCGGCACCGGCGCCTGCACGCGCGATGGGTCTCCCTCAACCGACGACGCCCCGCCATCGCCAACGTCGCCATCGCCCGCGAACCCGCCGGCTGGTGCTGGTCACTAGCCGTCCTCGACTCAGACACCGGCTGAGCCGACCCAAGCCGCTTCGCCATCCGCTGTCTTGGACAGCAGCGCGTGGAGCGATCCGCGCTTCAACTATGAGCAGCCGCTCCAGCCGGTGACACTCGCCCCTAGACACGCGGTCCGCTCCTGCCGAACAGCCCGTCCTGCGGTAACCAACCCGCGCATATCAGTCTGACCGCGCGTCGCCAACGACACGCTCACCACCACGGCGCACCGACGAAGCAGAGGCCCCCGCCCGGAGCAAATCCGAGCGGGCGCCCCACCCTGCCCCTTGACAAGAACTCACTCCATATCAGTTGAGGCGGAGTTCGGTCGCCGCCCGTTCCTGATCGCTGGCGTGCTTGAGCACCACACCGAGCGTGGACTTCACCGCCGCTTCGTCCAAGGTGGACAGTCCCAGGGCCAGCAGGGTGTGTGCCCAGTCCAGGGTCTCCGCGATCGACGGAGACTTCTTCAGCTCCAGCGCCCGCAGTGCCCGTACCGTACGGACCAGCTGCTCGGCGAGTTTCGGTGCGAGATCAGGGACCTTGGCCTGCACGATGTCTCGCTCGCGTTCGGCCGACGGATAGTCCAGGGCGAGATACAGGCAGCGTCGCTTGAGAGCCTCGGAAAGCTCGCGCGTCGCATTGGAGGTCAGTACGACCAGCGGGCGTCTGGTGGCCACGATGGTGCCGAGTTCGGGCACGGTGACCTGGAAGTCGCTGAGCACTTCCAGCAGCAGACCCTCCACCTCGACGTCCGCCTTGTCCGTCTCGTCGATGAGTAACACGGTCGGGCCGGTGCGGCGGATCGCGGTCAGCAGCGGCCGGGCCAGCAGGAACTCGTCGGTGAAGATGTCGTCGTGGACCTCGTCCCACGATTCGCCGGATGCCGTTGCCGCGCTTGATTGGATTCGCAACAGCTGCTTCTTGTAGTTCCACTCGTACAGCGCACGGGACTCGTCGAGGCCCTCGTAGCACTGCAGGCGGATCAACTCGGCATCGGTCGCGGTGGCCAGTGCCTTGGCCAACTCGGTCTTGCCCACTCCGGCCGGACCCTCCACGAGCAGCGGCTTGGCCAGCCGATCAGCCAGGAACACCGTCGTCGCGATGGCATCGTCGGCGAGGTAGCCCGCAGCGGCCAGACGCTGCGCGACATCGGCGACCGAGGCGAACTGTGGGCTGTGCTGTCCCATTCTCAGCACCCTACGGCGCAATCCACTGCGCCAGCCGAGCGTGCACGGCCTGTCCCGTGACATCTGTCGGTACTGGTCGTGACGCCGCCGCAACTCTGGCTGGTCGACACGCGGCATGATGTGACCGACGGTTTGACAAAAACACCCATGTGGTCAATTGCGACACGCGGATCGGCGCCTGACATGCGGTAAGTGACCACTTGCGGAGCGGTCCCGCCACTTCCGGCCATCGCCCAGTCAGGTCAGTTCGGCGAAGTCCTCGGCGGCCCTGGTCTTCCCGGCCACGATGAGGATGTCCCCCGATTCGACCACCGTCTCCTGCGTGGCATAGGTGAAATCCTGTCCGCTGCGCTTGATGCCCACCACCGTCACGCCGTACCGCGATCGCAACCGTGCCGCCCCCAGCGACTTGCCGACCGCCTCGGCGGGAGCTCGGGTCTTGACCAGGGCATAGTCGTCCTCGAAAGCGATAAAGTCCAACATCCGACCGGTCACCAGGTGTGCCACCCGCTCGCCCATCTCCTGCTCAGGTAGGACGACGTTGTGGGCGCCGACACGCTCCAGGATGCGGGCTTGTAACCGACTCGTCGCTTTGGCCCAGATGCTTTTGACCTCGAGGTCGGACAGCGCCGCCACGGTGAGGATGGAGGCCTCGGTTGCAGTCCCGATTGCTACCACCGCGTGTGCGAAGTCGGTGACGCCGAGTTGGCGCAGCGCATCGGGATCGGTGGTATCCGCATTGACCACGTGGGTCAGTTGCTCGGAAAGATCCTGGACGATCTTGGCATCTTGATCGATGCCCAGGACCTGGACGTCGCGACGGGCCAGCTCCACGGCCAGCGACCTTCCGAAGCGACCGAGGCCCAGCACGACGGTGCTTGAATCTGAGTTCTTACCCATGTTGTCTAACCAACGATCGGTCGCTCCTCTGGAAGCCGGTAGCGCCGGGTGCGCTCCTTGGTCGCCAATGCGGTTGCCAGCGTGATCGGCCCGAGCCGGCCGGCGAACATCAGGACCGCCAGGATGATATGGGCTGCACCCGGCATCTCAGCCAATGCGCCGGTGGACAGGCCCACAGTGGCGAAGGCGGAGATCGTGTCGAACAACACCAGATCCAACGGCAGATCCGTCAGCGACAGGACGACCAGCGTGGCCACGACGATCACACCGACGCTGATGAGGGCCACCGTCAGCGCCTGACGTTGCACCGAGGTGGGAATCCGGCGGTTCAGGGCCTGGACGTCGGGCTCACCCCGGAGCTCAGCGGCGATAACCAGCGCGAGGATTGCGAAGGTCGTCACCTTGATCCCACCGGCGGTACTCGCACTCCCCCCGCCGATGAACATCAATCCGTCCATCACCACGAGGCTCTCGGCATTCATCGCACCGATGTCGATCGTGTTGAACCCGCCGCTGCGCGGCATCACCCCGTGAAACGTGCCGGCCAGAAGCCGGTCGGGGATGCTCAGGGTGCCCAGGGTCCGTGAATTGTTCCACTCCATCGCAGTGATCAGCACCGGTCCCACGACAAGCAGGATGCCGGAGACTCCCAGCGTGAGCTTGGTATGCAGCGACCACAGGTGCGGTTTGAACAGCTCTCGCCTCAGTTCGAGAAGGACCGGAAACCCCAGGCTCCCGATGATCACGGCCAATGCGATCGGAACAGAGATCCAGGCATCACTGACGTAACGGGTCAGGCTGTCGGAGAAGAGCGCGAAACCCCCGTTGTTGAAGGCCGAGACCGAGTGGAAGACCGACTCGTAGACCGCCGATCCGACGGACCGGTCGTACCCGAAAACCAACCGCAGGGTCAGGGCCGCTGCGATCAGGGCTTCGAAGAACAAACTCAGCTGCACGACGCCCACCACGACGCGGCGAATGTCGCCTAGGGTCAGCGCCGACGTCTCCGCTTGGACGGTGAGATTGAACCTCAGCCGCAATCGGGGAGACATGAGTACAGCCAGCATCGAGGCCAGCGTCATGACGCCCAAACCGCCGACCTGCATAAGGATCAGGATGGTGATCTCACCGAAGGTCGACCAGTAACTGGCTGTGTCCACGATGGACAGACCGGTTACCGACACGGCTGAAGATGCGGTGAAAAACGCAGAGACGAATCCGCCGCCGCGACCCATCTCGGTCGCTATGGGCAGGGACAACAGCACAGTGCCGATCACGATGGCCAAGGCGAAGGCCACAGCGACCACTCGGGCCGGGCGACCCAACGCCGCAAGCAAGCCGCGGCGGGCCCTAGATGGTCGGTCGGACACCGCACTCACGCGAGCGCCCGGTAGGCCGCCCGCTTGGCCCCACCGGTGAGCCGGTCGAGGTAGAGCCGGCCGTCGAGATGATCGATCTCATGTTGTAGGCACCGCGCCATCAGCCCGTGCCCGGAGAGGGTCAGCGGCTCGCCGTACTGATCCAGGCCCGCGGCCACCGCGTACGCCGAGCGACCAGTGGGGAACCACACCCCGGGTATCGACAGGCAGCCCTCGTCCTCGATCTCAATCTCCGCCGAGCGTTCGACCAGCCGCGGATTCACAAGGTGGCCGATCTCCCCGTCGATGTTGTAGGAGAAGACCCTCAGCCCGACGCCGATCTGGGGTGCCGCGAGTCCGGCACGCCCCAGCGCGTCCACGGAATCCTCGAGATCAGCCACCAGCGCACGCAGCTTGTCGTCGAAGTCAGACACCGGATCGCACGGCGTACGCAGGACAGGATCGCCGATCTGCCGGATGGGGCGCACGCTCACCGGGCCATTCTGCCCCGGCCAACTCGAGCGCCACCGCCGGGAGCCACTGCCCGCAGTTTGCTCTCGGCTCGGAGCACTCGCCCGCGCGGTACGCCTACCGGTCACCACCGGTGTCATCTGCCCTACCGTGCGAATCCACCCGGCCATCATCGCGCAGGCCGCCGCGACCAGCGCCGTACTACTCGACGGCCGGTTCGCGCTCGGCCTGGGCAGCGGTGAGGCACTGAACGAGTCGGTACTCGGCGATGCCTGGCCGTCCGCCGACGTCAGATTGGAGATGCTGGAGGAAGCGGTCGAGGTGATCCGTGCTTTGCACGGTGGCGACGTGGTCGAGCACCGCGACCGGCACTACACCGTGCAGCACGCAAGATCTTCACCCGACCGGATCGCCCACCGCCGATCTACGTGTCCGGTTTCGGTTCGAAGTCTGCTGCGCTGGCCGGTCGGATCGCGGACGGCTTCATCTGCACCAAGCCAGACCAAGACCTGATCCAGGCCTTTCGCGATGCCGGTGGTGCGGGCAAGCCCCTGCTGGCCGGAACCAAGCTGTGCTGGGCGGCCAGCGCCGAGGAGGGGGCAGCGACCGGTTCACCGGCTGTGGGCCAACGCCGGGCTGCCGGGCGAGATGGCGCAAGTGCTGCCCACTGTGGAGCACTTCGAGCAGGCATCGACCCTCGTCACCGAAGACATGGTGGGCAGGTCGACGCCGTGCGGGCCGGACCCCGAGGTACACGCGAAATCGATACAGAAGTATGTCGACGCCGGCTACGACGAGATCTATGTCAACCAGATCGGCCCTCAGCAGGAGGAGTTCTTTCGGTTCTGGACCGAGGAGCTGGCGCCGCGACTGCACTGAGGGCGCCGATCTCGGCAGGATCGGCACCCGTGCGTTGCACGCCCGGCCCGGTGCCCCCGGTGACCGCCCCAGAAACGTGGGCTCGGTAGCACAACAGACCGAACGATTGTGGCGTTCATAGCCTGGGTACGGTCGGGAGGCTGGGCATGCATCTGATCATGGAGCGGCCACGCGTCGCTCAGGTGCATACCGAGGACGGGAGGCTGGTGGACTTCGAGGAGTTCGCCGTCGAGCGCCTCCCGTCACTGACCCGGTACGCGATCATGCTGACCGGCTGCAGAGAACTCGCCGAGGACCTGGTACAGGACGCGCTGGTCAAGGCGAATGCGAAGTGGAAACGGATCTCCGCCCTCGATCGGCCCGATCTCTACGTGAAGCGGATCGTGACCAACGAGTTCCTGAGCTGGCGGCGGCGACGGCGGGTGGCGATTGTCGAACTGCTTCCCGAATTCGCCGAACCCGCACGAGGAAACCGGCCACCGTCTCACGAGGAAACCAGCGCCGACCGCGCCGCACTCTGGGCGGAGCTTGCCAGGCTGCCCCGTCAGCAACGTGCGGTCCTGGTGCTGCGCTTCTACGAGGGGCTCAATGACGCAGAGATCGCAACAGTTCTCGATTGTCGTCCGGGAACGGTGCGCGGGTATGGATCACGTGCCCTGGCCACACTACGGATCGAACTCACTGACTGGCGCCAGACTCGGGAGGACCGATGACTCGACCGCAGTCCCCGCGCGACTCGGACGATCTGCGCCGCGCCTTTCGCGAACACGAGGGCCGCACAGTGGATGTCGCCGGCCTGCTCGCCGGCGTACGGGAACGCATCGCCCGGCGACGGAGTCGTCGGCGTACGGCGGGAGTGCTCGCTGCCGGGATGGCGACCGCGCTGCTCGCTGCCGTGCCCATCGTGGTGTCCGGACTCGACAGCAAGCCCCGCATACCGGGGCCGGTGGCCGAGAGCCCCCAGGTGCTCGAAGCACCCCCCGCGCCCAAGAGCGACCAACTGGCCGCCGACACGATACTGTTCACCGTCCGCGACCTGCCCGACGGCTACACCTCCGAGTCCCAGGAGACCGGACTTGGCCGTCAGTCGCGCTACTACACGACCCTCGGGACCAACCCTCAGGCGCAGCTCGAGGTTCAGCTCTTCGATGTGCGGCTCTCTGGGCAACCCGCGCCGAGTCCCACCGGTGAAGTCCTCCAGCTGACGGCCCCGACCGGTGAGTCGCGCACCGTCTCGGTCGTTGCGACGCCTCCGGTGCCAAGCCAGCCGGCGTTCGGGGTCGCCTGGCAGACCGACACCGGGTTGTGGGTGCTCGTCACGAGTAACGCCGCTGGAGCACTGGGCCGCGACGAGGCGCTGGCTGTCGCCGCCGCGGTCGATTTCGGGACCTCCGAGCGACTGACCTTCCCGATCCGGGTGGGCTCTATTCCCGAGGGCTTTGCGCTGATCAGCGCCTCCCGGCAGGCCGCACCCGCCGTGCCGGGGGCGCTGCAGATCTCCCTGCGCCTCGACGATCGTGCGGGTGTCGTCTACGAGAGCACCGCTTTCCAGATCTATGCGGCCAATCGGGCGGGGATCCCGGAGTACACCACACCGAACACGACGGTCGGTTCGTACCAGGCTGAGCTGAACGAGGCCGAGAACGGGCGAGCCGACCTGACCATCTACGACGTGGCGGGATTCATGATCAACATCTCGGTAAGCCCTGCTTACCGCGATCGGATCGACGAGCAGGCCATGCGTGACATCGCCGCGAACATTGAGGTCGTTCCCGACGCTGCCAGCGATCCGATGGCCTGGACCGCTGCGCCGCTACCGTGATCCAACCGAAGGCGCCGGTGGATATCAGCTGCAATCCGGCACAGCACATCGTCGCCAGAGGCCGTTGCAAGGGAATGAGTACTCGATCCAAGTCGTTGACTGATTGGATTCGGTTGCCCCACCCTGGTGGGCCAACGGTCGTGATGTTCACCGTGCTGGCCCTCGCGGCCTGCGGCGACGGTGCGACCCCGGATAACCCCGGGAGCAGCCCAACCGCCGCCTCAACACCCTCGCCTAGGACTACGGCGGCGCCGACCACCGCCGATGCTTCCACCTCTGCCAGCGTGGCGGACGAGATCCCGGCGTTGCCCGGCGACGGGGTGAACGAGCGGTTCCTGCCCGACGAGAATTTGCTCGGCCGACTCGGCTGGTCCCTGACCGGCGATTCCACCGATCTCACCGAGCCGCTTTACCGCCACCCGTGCAGCCCGGCCAGCGCAGTCGAGGAATGGTCCGACCCGCTGTCCAACGTCGGTCGGGTATGGGACGTGTCGGGCTTCAACGTCCCGTCGCTCCCCGCGCCACCGGGCGAGATTGGGATTGATCTATACGGCTACAACTCACTTGAAGATGCCTTCGCCGCCTTCTCGACCTACGCCGGGACGCTGGAAAGCTGCGGCGAGACCGGCCCCGACGGCACACTCGACGAGGTGATCGGCCAGGTCGACCTTCCGACCGGTGACCCGTATCCACTCGACGCCGGCTACGTCGTACGGAGCAGCTCCGAGACGTCGCGGACCGATGTCATCATCGCCCGACAGGGAAAAGTCCTCATCGTCGCGGCGTACTCACCGATGCCCGAAGGCCAACTCGGCGACGTGGACACCACGGCTCTGTCCGAGGTGGTGCTCAGCGCTGCCAAGGAGACGATCGGCGAGATCGAATGACCCGCCGATCGGTCTATCTTGCGACGCGCAAGCGCAGGCTGGTCCTCGCGCCAACCTCCAGGACGCCGACCTTTCCGAGCTGAAAGCTCTCCACATCGATGTTCTTGAACAACCGTAGGCCCGAGCCGATGAGTACCGGCATCACGTCGACGCGCAGTTCGTCGACCAGACCGGCGTGCAGCAGCTGCTGGACCACCGAGACGCCGCCGACGACCGTGACCGCCTGCCGCACCGCCGGCCGCCGGTGGAACTGCCGACGTAGGAGTCCGGCTCGGCCATCCCGAAGGTCCGCCGCACCATGACGACCGCACCGGTCTCGTCGATCATCGCCTTGACGAACGGGCTGTCGCGCAGGTCGGTCAGATCCGGGTAGAGACCTCAAATTGCGCCAGTGGAGTCTGCGACGAACCCGTCCAGGGACATGGTCATCCCAACGATCACCGTAGTCATCGAGCCTCCTGTCCGGGCCCTGGATTCAACACCCTGCCGGCACACGATGGTCCGATGCGGCGATCAGTGCAGCACCATCTCGTCGCGATGGACGACCTCCCGTCGCAGCTCCGGTGGCAGATCGCCGGTCGACCTCCCCAACATCGCGGGAAGTTCACGAGCGTCATAGGCGACCAATCCCCGACCAACAGCCGTGCCGTCAGGTCCGAGCAGCTCCACTGGATCGTCGGCAAGGAAATCGCCTGCTACGCCGGTGATCCCGGCAGCGAGTAGCGAGGCGCGTCGCGCCCGTACGGCCCGTACGGCTCCGGCATCCAGCATGATCGAGCCACGCGGTCTGCTGGCGTAGCGAAGCCAGAACAGCCTCGCCGTCGGTCGGCGGCCGGTTGCCGGAAACAGTGTGCCGACGTCGCCACCTGTCAGGGCCGCTGGTAGGTCGTCAGCCAGGGCGATCCGTACCGACACCCCGGAACTCGAAGCGATCATCGCGGCCTCGACCTTGCTGCTCATCCCGCCACTACCGACTCCGTCACCACGTCCGGCACCGATGCTCAGGGCTTGCAGATCAGCGGCACCGTTGACGACCGGAATCCGCCGGGTCTGTGACCGGCGAGGGTCACCGTCGTGCAGACCGTCCACATCGGAGAGCAGGACGAGGGCGGAGGCCTCGGCAACATGAGCGACCAGCGCGGCGAGTCGGTCGTTGTCCCCGAACCGGATCTCCTCGGTGGCCACCGTGTCGTTCTCGTTGACCAGCGGTACGACGCCGAGCGCGAGCAATCTGGCGATCGTGCGGGAGGCGTTGCGGTAGTGGGCGCGTCGGTGCAGGTCGTCGGCGGTCAACAGGACCTGGCCCACGGTGGGGCCGTGCACGGCGAACGCGGCGGCATACGCCTGTACGAGAAGGAGCTGACCAACACTGGCCGCTGCCTGCGCGGTCGCGAGATCCCTGGGACGTCGAGTGATGCCCAGCGGCGCCAGCCCGGCCGCGATCGCGCCGGAGGAGACCACGACGATTTCCCGACCCGCCTCCCGGTCAGCGGCCAGGCTTGCTACGAATTCGGTCAGGCGTGCCGCGTCGATTCCACCGGCGATCGAGGTCAGTGACGAGGAGCCGATCTTGACGACGACTCGACGAGCCGCGGCAATCGGGTCCGGCGCCGGGTTCACGTCTCGATGCCCGCTTGCGCCGCAGTCGGTGTCGTCTCACCGGCAGCGTCGTCGGTGAAGGCACCCGCGTCCGCAGGGCGGCGGCGAGCCTTCTTTCTGGCCAGTCGCTCATCTGCGGTAACCCGTTCAGAAATCTCCAGGCGCGGATCCTCACCGCGGCGGCCGACGACGGCGCTGCTGGCATCCGGAGTGCTCGGTACCCAGTCGAAGCTCACATCCGCGACCGTGACCAGGCATCCCGGTACTGCACCGGACTTGACCAGCGCGTCCTCCACGCCGAGGCGGGCCAGCCGGTCGGCGAGATAGCCGACAGCCTCGTCGTTGCTGAAGTCGGTCTGCCGGATCCAGCGTTCGGGCTTGACGCCGCGAACGACGAAGCCGCCGGGGACTTCTCGGTCGGCGGTAACGCTGAACGTGTCGTCCACCGGAGTCGGCCGGATGATCAGCCGGGTGGGAGCTGGCGCCGGACGCGACGCCCGGTCTGCGGCGACCTGTTCGGCCAGGTAATAAATCAGCGCGCTCACGCCCTCGCCGGTTGCCGCGCTGATCATGAAGGCCCGGTAGCCACGGTCGGCCAGATCCGCGACCACCAGGTCGGCGAGCTCGCGTGCCTCCGGTACGTCGATCTTGTTGATCGCCACTGCTTTGAGCCGGCTCACCAACGCTCCGCCCGCCCCGCCGTAGGCGGCCAGCTCGCTCTCGATGGCCTCGATGTCACTGAACGGGTCGCGTCCTGGCTCCAGGGTCGCTGCGTCTACGACATGCACCAGCACCGAGCACCGCTCGATATGCCGGAGGAACTCCAGACCGAGACCTTTGCCCTGCGCTGCCCCCGGGATCAATCCCGGAACGTCGGCCATCGTGAACGTGTGCTCGCCGGCGGCAACGACGCCGAGGTTGGGCGCAAGTGTCGTGAACGGGTAGTCGGCGATCTTCGGCTTGGCCGCGGAGACTGCCGCAATCAGGGAGGATTTCCCCGCCGATGGGAACCCGACCAGTCCGACGTCGGCGACGCTCTTGAGCTCCAGCACGACATCACGTGCTTCACCCGCTTCGCCGAGCAGCGCGAAACCGGGGGCCCTGCGTCGTGCGGAGGCCAGTGCGGCGTTGCCCAGGCCTCCGCGACCGCCTTGGGCCACGACGTACCGAGTGCCCTCGCCGACCAGGTCGATGAGGATCTCGCCGTCGGCGCCGGAGACCACGGTGCCCTCCGGTACGGCCAGGATCCGATCCTCACCCTGGGCGCCGTTGCGATGATCGCCCTGGCCAGGCTTCCCGTTACCGGCCCGGTGATGCGGCCGGTGGTGGAAGTCCAAGAGCGTATGTACACCCGGATCGACTTCGAGAATGATGTCGCCGCCACGACCACCGTTACCGCCGTCGGGGCCACCCATGGGCTTGTACTTCTCACGATGCACCGACGTGCAACCGTGGCCGCCGTTTCCGGCGGACAGGTGCAGGACCGTACGGTCGATGAAGGCAGTCATGAGTAGTGGGTTTTCAGTCAGTGCGACGATGAGGCAGTCGGGCAATCAGTTAGTGGGGCGGTCACTGACAGCGAACTGATCACCCCCTGCGCGGAGCGCGTCCAGTCATTCGACCGGAACGACGCTGACCTGGGCGCGCCCGCGGCGCTTGCCGAAGGTGACGGCGCCAGGCTGGACCGCGAACAGGGTGTCGTCCCCGCCACGGCCGACGCCGGTGCCGGGGTGGAAGTGGGTACCACGCTGACGCACGATGATCTCCCCGGACTTCACGATCTCGCCGCCGAAACGCTTGACGCCCAGCCGTTGACTGTTCGAATCGCGACCGTTTCGCGAGGATGAGGCGCCCTTCTTGTGTGCCATGTCGCTCAGTCCTCCTTCTCGTCGGTGCTCTCCGACGCCTTGCTCGACTTTGTGGTCTTGCTCCCGGCTGTGGCCTTGCTCGGCTTGGTCACCGTCACGGCGCCAGCCTTGGCGGTGGCCTTGGCAGCGCTCGCCCCGCTCGCTTTGGTGGCAGCCTTGGTCGGCGTGGCGCCGGCCTCGTTGTCGGCCGTCGCCTTGGACGCCATTGCTTTGGTGGACGCCGTGGCAGCCTTGCTGAGCTGGTCCTCGGGCGCAGCCCCCGCCTTGGGTGTGTCGTCCTTGGCCGCGGCTGCCTTGGCCTTCTTGGCCGGCTTGCCATCGTCGATGTCGGTGACCAGTAGCTCGGTGAGCAGCTGTCGGTGCCCGATCCGTCGGCGATAGCCGGTCTTGTTCTTGTACTTGAGGATCTTAATTTTCGGACCCTTGTGGTGACCGACGATTTCTCCGGTGACGGCGATCTTGGCCAGTGCAGAGGTTTCGCTGATGACGCTGCGGCCGTCTACCACCAGCAGCGCCGGCAGGCTCACCTCATCACCGGCGTCCCCGTCGAGCCGATTGACCTCGACGACGTCACCAACAGCAACCTTGTGTTGCTTGCCGCCGGCCTTGACCACTGCATACACCACGGATCTCCCTTGAATTCTGCTGCACCGCACACACCGAATAGGGTTCCGATGCGCGAGGACTCGTATGAGCGCTGACCGCCGGTAGGGGCTCACACCCGGTACGGGTCGACCGCGGCGACACGCGGACTCCCAGCCTACCGGAGACTGTGCTCGCTCGCCCAACCAGGGCTGAGCGCCACTCACACTTATTCGACCGGTGGCCCGGCCGGCCTGGATGCCCCTCGCCTGCCACGTCGTCGTGGTGAGGCCGTCACGGTCCCACCCGCAGTGGAGGATTCCTGCGCGATCCGGGCTTGCACGTCGGCGGACTCGAGTCTGTCCAGCGTAGGAGTGGCGGTTCGGGGAACCGGGACAGCCGGCTGACTGGTGCTGTGCATTGAGTCGGTGACCGACGCGGAGTCGGTAACCGGCATTGAGTGGGTGACCGGCGCGGCGTCAGTGACGGGCCTGGCCTGCTCCGAATCCTCCTGTCGATCCGCTTCGATCGCCGGTTTCGGCTCAGCTTCGTTGATGCCCGAGGTCGGTTCTGCGCGGCCACCACCCTCCGCACGGGAGGTGCTGCGTCCGCGACCACGCCCGCCCCCACGATCACTGCGATTGTCGCTGCGGTCGCTGCCGCGGTGCTCGTGGCGATCACCGCCGTCATGCGGCCGGTTGTCCCCGTGGTGATCGCCACTGGAGCTCTCGCCACTGGAGCGGCGGCGCTTCTCGTCGACCGGATCGACGTGCACGATGATGCCGCGCCCGTTGCAGTGCTCACACGGCTCGGAGTAGACCTCGAGCAGGCCCTGACCCACCCGCTTACGGGTCATCTGCACCAGGCCGAGAGACGTGACCTCGGCGACCTGGTGTCGGGTCCGGTCGCGGCCGAGACATTCGGTGAGCCGACGCAGGACGAGGTCTCGGTTGCTCTCCAGCACCATGTCGATGAAGTCGATGACGATGATCCCGCCGATGTCGCGCAGCCGGAGCTGGCGGACGATCTCCTCGGCCGCCTCGAGGTTGTTGCGGGTAACGGTCTGTTCGAGGTTTCCGCCGCTACCGGTGTACTTGCCGGTGTTCACGTCGACGACGGTCATCGCCTCGGTCCGGTCGATCACCAGCGAGCCGCCGGAGGGTAGCCAGACCTTGCGGTCCAGCGCCTTGGCCAACTGCTCGTCGACTCGCAGATCGGAGAAGACGTCGCGCTCACCGGTGTACCGGCTGACTCGATCGGCAAGATCGGGGGCAACGTGGGCTACATAAGCCTCGACGGTGTCCCAGGCTTCGTCGCCGGAGACGATCATCCTGGTGAAGTCCTCGTTGAAGACGTCACGGATGACCCGGATCGCCAGATCGGGCTCCTGGTAGAGCAGGCTCGGCGAGCTGGTCGAGGAAGATGCCGCCTTTTTCTGGATGACCTCCCATTGAGCGGTCAGCCGGTTGACGTCGCGGGTGAGTTCCTCTTCGCTGGCGCCTTCCGCGGCGGTACGGATGATGACGCCTGCGTCCTCGGGCACGATCTTCTTCAGGATCGTCTTGAGCCGGCTGCGTTCGACGTCGGGCAGTTTGCGGCTGATTCCGGTCATCGACCCGTTGGGCACGTAGACCAGATAGCGGCCTGGCAGGCTGACCTGTGAGGTCAGCCGTGCGCCCTTGTGGCCCATCGGGTCCTTGGTCACCTGGACGACAACGCTGTCCCCGGACTTCATTGCAGTCTCGATGTTGCGCGACTTGCCCTCGAGGCCGGCAGCATCCCAATTGACCTCGCCGGCGTAGAGGACCGCGTTGCGACCCTTGCCGATGTCTACGAAGGCAGCTTCCATGCTCGGAAGCACGTTCTGGACCTTCCCGAGGTAGACGTTGCCGGCGAAGGAGTTGGAGCTGGCCTGGGTGATGTAGTGCTCGACAACGATGTCGTCCTCGAGCACGGCTATCTGGGTCCGCTCACCGCTCTGCCGAATGACCATCGCGCGGTTGACCGCCTCGCGACGGGTGAGGAACTCGGCCTCGGACAGGATCGGAGCGCGACGTCGGCCGGTTTCCCGCCCGTCCCGGCGGCGCTGCCGCTTGGCTTCCAGCCGGGTGGAGCCAGAGATTCCCCGTACCTCCTCGTTGCCTCCGCCGGATTCCGCGCGGCCACTCTCGATCCGGCCGCCGCTGTCACCGCGGGGGCTGGGAGCGCCACCGTCGTCGTCATCCGACCGACGCCGACGCCGACGCCGACGCCGCGTGGAGGAGCCGCCGTCACCGTCCTCGTCGTCGAGCCCGCCGGCGTTGACCGAGCCGTCCTCGGTGTCCCGCGAGTCGCTGGTGCCGGCTGAGCTGTCCGAGCTCTCGCCGTCGGAATCCTCGGCCTTGCCCCGGCCTCGCCCTCGCCGGCCGCGTCGCCGGCGATTTCCGCCTTCGACGTCCGAGTCGGGATCGGCGTCGTTGTCGCTTTCGCCGGACGGTGCCCAGTCGTCGGCGGCATCCTCGATGGAGGGGGCTGCTGTGAACAGACCGGAATCAGACTGGTCCTGGACGGGACTGTCTGCGCTGGCGTCCTGGTCGGCCGCCGCGGCGGTCTCACCAGTCTTATTGGCCTTGCCAGCTGCTGCGGCCCTGCCGGATGCGGTGGTCTTGACGGCTTTGATGGCTTTGGCCACCTTCGCGGGCTTGGCAGCTGCCTTGGTCGCCTTTGCGCGTGGTTCCCCCTCGGGGGTAGCTGCCTCGGCTGCAGCCTTTTTGGTTCTGGTCCGCTTGGCCGGCGGCGTATCCCCGCCGGTGCGCTGCTGGTCGGCGTCGTCGCCGGGGTCCGTCGCCCGGTCGCCGCCGCGCTCCCGAGGGATGACCGGCTCGGGTTCCGGCGGGGCCATGAAAGCCATCGCGGGGGGTGGTGCACTGCGCCGTCCTGGGGCGTCAGTGTCGGTGCTGCTGTCGGCGCCGGTGTTGTGGTCTGTGCCAGTGGGCTCGTTGTCGAGCACTGTTTCTCCATTTCATGTACCCGGGCGCCGCCCACCTGTTCGGTGTCCGGCCGCCGCGCAGGTACGGCGGGTCAGGCGATTCCGGGTTCGCGTGTCGCGCCCGGTACGGGCAGCGCTGGGACCCGGTCTCGCAGAAGTCTTCGTATCGAATACCGAGAGGCATTCGATTGGTGCCGTCGACGGCCCGTCGGCCGTTCCGCGATCAGGTCCCGCCTGGTGCACCGTCTCTGGCAGCAACGGCACGGTCGGGACCGAGCGGATCGGTCAGCACTCCGGTGGTGTCGTCGAGCCGGCCCTGGGCGAGCCGCGTCGAACGCGAAGTGAGCGGCCCTTCCAATCCGGCGACGGCACCGAGAGCGGTGAGCACATCGTCGGGTCGTACCGCAGGACTTAACTGCCGTACGACCAGATCAAGTATCGCACAACCGTCCGTACGAACCGATGAAGCGCTCACGACCGCCGATCGCGCGTCCAGCTGGCGCAGCCCCTTCTTCGTCACCCGCTCGATGATCACGCTGTCCCTGGCCAGGAAGACACGTACGGCCGAGCTCAAGATGACCGGGGACAGGCCAGGCAGTTCGATCCGCCACCGTGCGGCCTCGATCTGCTCCGGCAACCCACCCGGCCCGGCCGGCAGGACTTCCAGGATGTCCAGCCCGTCGGGAAGTGCTGCGTCCAGAGCCGCGCGCACCTGCTCCGGATCGGACTCGGTCTGCAGTCCGATCTCGAGGTACTCCGCCTCGCTGGCTGAGCCGGTCGGTGCCGCGCCGACGTAGGAGATCTTGGGATGGGGGCTGAACCCGGCGGAAAACGCCATCGGCACGCCGGACCGGCGCAATGCTCGCTCGAAGGCACGGGCGAAGTCCCGATGGGAGACGAAACGAAGCCTGCCGCGCTTGGCGTACCGGATCCGCAGCCGCTGAACGGTCGGCGGCGGTGGCGGCCCGTCCGGCTGACGAGTACCCATCAGCCTCCCCCGCCCGGCCACCCGATACCGCCTTTGCCTACCTGGTGCACCGACACGCCGGCGCGGTGACCGGCGTGTCCGAGCATGCGGTAGGCAAAGGTGCGGTCACGGGTGCTCAACGGTCGAGTCGCAGTTCGCGCAGGTCCTCGGACAGCGCATACCCGCACCGCTCGTACAAGGAGGTCGATCGCGGGCTCGGGTGCACGGCCACGTACGCGCAATCCTCGGTACGGGCAATCTCCGCCACGCGGGCAAGCAACCCGCTGCCGATACCGCCGCCGCGAAGATCCGGTCGGATGTAGACCGACTGCAGCCAAGCCGATCGTCGACGCACACCCGCCGGGCTCGGAACCCGGTCGCCCAGAGCGAGCCAGGCCATACCGACAACCCTGCCGGCTTCGGCCTCCTCGGCGAGCACCGCAACGTGGTCCGGGTGGACCGTCCACCACTCACGCATCGAGTCGAGGAACTCCTCGCGCGTGCCTACCGGCTGCTCTCCGGCTTCATGGACCCGCCAAGTCCAGCGCAGGGCAGCCAGCGCGGAGCTGTCCGCAGGCACCGCCCTTCGAACGGTCAGCGTCATGCGCCAGTCGACACCGGGGTGAGCGGGAGCAGTTTCACCCCGGTCGGTCCGATCTGGATGTCGGTGCCCATTCCCGGGCAGACCCCGCAGTCGAAGCATGGTACCCAGCGGCAGTCGTCCTGCTCCTGCTCGGACAGGGCGTCCTGCCAGTCGGCCCAGAGCCATTCCTTGTCCAGCCCCGAGTCGAGGTGGTCCCAGGGCAGGACCTCGTGCTCGGTGCGCTCGCGGGTGGTGTACCAGTCGACGTCGAGGCCGTCCGACGGGAGCACCTGCTCGCAGGCCGCCATCCAGCGGTCGAAGCTGAAGTGCTCGTTCCAGCCGTCGAATCTCCCGCCGTCACGCCACACCTGCTCTATGACCGCACCGATCCGACGGTCACCGCGGGAGAGCAGCCCTTCGACGATCCCAGGCTTGCCATCGTGGTAGCGGACCCCGATCGCCCGGCCGACGCTGCGGTCGGAGTTGATCGCGGTCCGCAGCAGCTTCAGCCGCCGGTCGATCGTTTCGTGGTCGGCCTGGGCGGCCCACTGGAACGGGGTGTGCGGCTTGGGCACGAAGCCGCCGATCGAGACCGTGCACCGGATGTCCTTGTGCCCGCTGGCCGCCCGGCCGGCCTTGATGACCTCACGCGCCATGTCGGCGATCTCGAGCACGTCCTCGTCGGTCTCGGTCGGCAGCCCGCACATGAAGTAGAGCTTCACCTGGCGCCACCCGTTCGCGTACGCGGTGGAGACCGTCCGGATGAGGTCCTCCTTGGACACCATCTTGTTGATCACCTTGCGCAGCCGCTCGCTGCCGCCCTCTGGGGCAAACGTGAGCCCGGAGCGGCGGCCGTTGCGGGACAGTTCGTTGGCCAAGGTGACGTTGAACGCGTCGACCCGGGTGCTGGGCAGCGACAGGCTGGTGTTGGTGCCCTCGTAGCGGTCGGCCAGGCCCTTGGCGATCTCGCCGATCTCGGAGTGGTCGGCGCTGGACAGGCTGAGTAGGCCGACCTCCTCGTACCCGCTGGCCTTGAGCCCGGCATCGACCATCTCGCCGATTCCGGTGATCGAGCGCTCCCGGACCGGGCGGGTGATCATTCCGGCCTGGCAGAACCGGCAGCCCCGGGTGCAGCCGCGGAAGATCTCCACGCTCATCCGCTCGTGCACTGTCTCGGCCAGCGGGACCAGCGGCCGCTTGGGGTAGGGCCATTCGTCGAGGTCCATCGTGGTGCGCTTGCCGATCCGGTACGGCACTGCGGTCTGGTTCGTGGTCACTCGTCGGATCCGGCCGTCGGGCAGGTAGTCCACATCGTAGAAGCGCGGTACGTACACACCGTCGACCGTGGCGATCCGGGACAGCAGACCAAGCCGCCCATCCGGCATGCCGTCGCGCTTCCAGGCCTTGACGACGTCGGTGATGTCGCCGACGACCTGCTCTCCGTCGCCGAGGACGGCGGCGTCGAGGAAGTCGGCGATCGGTTCGGGGTTGAACGCGGCATGCCCACCGGCGATCACCAGCGGCTGGTCCGTGCGGTCCTTCGCGTGCAGCGGGATGCCGGCCAGGTCGAGGGCTTCGAGCATGTTCGTGTAGCCGAGTTCGGTGGAGAAACTGATGCCGAGCACATCGAAGTCGATCACCGGACGGTGGCCATCCACGGTGAACTGCGGGACGCCGTTCTCCCGCATGAGCCCGGCGAGAT
>JBPCOF010000100.1:0-9775 GCA_051000515.1 Geodermatophilaceae bacterium | reverse complement strand
TTCGCATCCGCAGGCGCAGATGCAACCGGGTATGCACGTCGTCAACCGGGCTGAGCACCAGCGCCCAGGAGAGGGCGAGCACATCGTCGGGCAACGGATCGGTGCGGTCCGGCCAGGTCCAGTTCCGCGACTTCTGTCGCAAGGAGAGATAGACCAGTGCCTGCTCCACCTCGACGACTGCCACCTCGAACTGCGGGTCGCCCGGTCCCCAGTCCGGCACCCGCTCGCCCACCTGCACGTTCAACAGCGAGGGCTCGATCGTACGGAGTCCGCGGCGACCGGATGGAATGCCCAACTCCACCCATCGTGGGAAATACCAGCCCGCCCGCTGCTTTCCGAGCTGGACCAGCCATGGCCACAGGACGGGGACAGGAGCCGAAATCGTCGCCGCCCGGTCGATGACGTGTCCGGCACCTGCGACCAGGTCATCACCTTGTAGGACGCGAGCGATCTCCGCATCGGTCACCCCTGAGCGAGCGGCGAGCCGAGTCAACGCGGACGCCACGCCACCGACAGCGCCAACAACCAGTGCGGTCCCGAACAGTCGCCGCCTGATGCCCATCGCCTGCCAATCCTGCCACCGACCCGGACCTACGATTCAGCGCGGTTATCGCGATAATTGCGCATCTCGCGCAGGCATCCGATGATCATGAGCGGCCTGGGCGCAATTTCAGCACACCTGCAGCGCTCAGGATCTTGGAACCGAGGATCGCGATAGCAGCACGTCCCCGCGGGCGAGAACAATGTGAGACATGTGGTGGCAGTCGCTGGTGGCGGTGCTCGGCGGCCTGCTGCTGGTGTGGATAGTTCTGCTCGGTCTGTTGTGGCTCACCCAGCGCAACCACCCGGGTGCAACCGGCATCCGCGAGGCGCTGCGTCTGTTGCCGGACGTGGTCCGGTTGCTGCGCCGGCTCGCCGCCGATCCATCGCTGCCCCGCGGCGTTCGGGTCCGGTTGTGGTTGCTGCTGGCCTACCTCCTGCTGCCCATCGACCTCATCCCGGACTTCATCCCGGTCATCGGGTACGCCGATGACGCCATTGTCGTTGCGCTGGCCCTGCGCTCGGTGACCCGGCTGGCCGGACCCGAATCACTGACGCGGCACTGGCCGGGCTCGGCGGAGGGACTGGTGGCCGTACGCCGCTTGGCGGGCCTCGACGGTCGAGACGCGAGTTGATCATCAACTGCGCGGGGTTATCGACGGGAAACGATCGATAACCCAGCTCAGTTCCGATGATCAACAGTGCGTCTGTGGGGTAAGAACGTGTGCGTCCGGTCAGAAGAACTGCAACGGGTACACCTCGAACGAGGTCGCCAACTTCACTCCGAGTTGGGCGCCGGCCATCCGCGCGAAGCCCTCCAGCATCTCCTCCGGATCGGGCGCGCTCTCACCGAACGCCTCGAGATAGGCCCGATGCGCCTTGAGCGACTCCACGCCCGCGTCGAAGTAGTCACCGATGTCGACGGCGTGCGTCGCCTGCGGAGAACCGCCGGCGGCAACCAGTCGTACGCCGTTCCACGGCTCCAAACCCTGCGAAAGCAGATCACGGAAGACCCAGCGGTTGCCCGCATCGCGCGCCGCGTCGAGGGTCGCCTGCCCGGTGACGATGTGGTCGGCCATGTTCAAGGCACCGGGAGCGAAGGTGTCCCGGAAGTTCCCGGTGATCACCACCTCCGGGCGGTGCCGACGAATCACGGCCGCGATCGCCCGGCGCAGCGGCAGCCCGTACTCCAGCACTCCGTCCGGGAAGCCCAGAAACTCGAGTTCACTCACCCCGACAGCGGCGCAGGCAGCCCGCTGCTCTTCTTTGCGTACCGGCCCGGCCTGATCGGGGTCGAGGCCGTCGATGCCGGCCTCTCCGCTGGTCACCAGGCAGTACGCGACGCTCTTTCCCTGCGCGGTCCACCGGGCGACCGCCGAAGAGGTCCCGTACTCCATGTCATCGGGATGCGCGACCACAGCGAGTGCCCGCTCCCAGTCCTCGGGGAAGGGCTCCAACTGCGGTGGCGATTCCGGGTTTGTGGTCATGGTTGCCAAGTCTGGCCCAGCATCGGGTCAGGCGGGAGCCGGACGGCCACGATCAAAGACCAGCCGTACGGCGATGGCCCAAGACACCACCCCATGAGGCAGCGCGATGCCGTCATTCATCGGCGGGGATCAGGACAGCGGCCCGAGCGCCGGCGGTCAGGGCGCGCCGGTTGCCCCGACGATGCGATTCCTGGGCGACCTCGACGAACTTGATCGCGTGTTCGTCGCCCGTGGCCACGGCCAGGTTGGTGACGTCCTCGGCGGTGGTGGCGGCCCGTTCCACGTCCGACACAGCGGGTGCCGGCGAGTTCGGGCGGTACGCGGCGCTGATCGCGGCCGAGACGGCCCATGCGGTGTCATAGGTGGCCAGCCACATCGGCGTCGGTAGGGCGGGGAGTACCAGGCCGGCGGTCCGCGGCCCGGTGGCGGCGTGCACGAGCATCACCGGGCTACCGTGCGCCCAGCGCCCGTAGCGGGTGACCGCGGCGTCGACCAGCGCGTCGAGGGCGGCCGGTACGGCATCGGGCTGGGTCACCGGCCTCAGGCGACCCGGCGCGGTGCTCCACGCAGGGGTCTGACCGAGCTGGGCGAGACGGGTGCGTGCGCCGCCGTTCGCACCGAGGCGCGGCACCGCGTCGAGGGCCGCGCCGACGTCGGCCGTCCCATCGCGTGCCTGCTGCCCGGGCAGCGGCTGCCAGCGGGCGGCCCAGTAGCCGAACGCCTGACCGAGTTCATCCAGGCGTGGGGGAGTCTCGTGCTCGCGCAGCGCGCGTACCGCATGGCCGGTACGGATCAGTCCGTGCGTGGCCGACGCGATCGCCCCGGGCAGCAGCCTGGGCCACCACCGGGCGAGCAGGTCTTGCCATGGCTCTTCGTGCACCTGTTGGGCAAACAGCGCACACCAGTCCCCGAGCCGGGAGGGGTCGCCCAAGGGGTCACGCCACTCGTGCGCACTGATCGACCAGCGGGGTCGGGGTGCCTCCTCGAGCCGCTGCGCGTACTGATCGACCCAGCCCTCGACCTCCCCGCTCCGGCCGAGGCGGATCAGGGCATCGGCAGCCATCGGGCCGTGATTGCTCAGCCAGCCCTCGAACTCCGGACCGGAGCGGTGCAGCCGATCGTAGGTCTCGTCCAGCACTTCGTTGTCTGTCATGTCCACATCAGACAACGTCAAGTCGGCTAGAGGTCAACCTGCACCGCATCTCGCGGTGATCTTGACGTTCTTGTCGGTTAAGAGGGTGTTTTCGGTCCGCGAAGCGACAACAACGTCAAGATCACCGTCAAAATTGGTGAGCGCCATACGCCAGCGGAGGGCTACCAGGTCACCGACAGGGACTGGACGCCGTACACGACGGACAGCTCCCGGAACTCGATCTCCTCCGGGGGTAGGGCCAGGCGCAGCGTCGGGAAGCGCCGGACGAGTGCGGGGTACGCGGCCCGCAGTTCCATCCGGGCCAGTTCGGCGCCGATGCAGCGGTGGATCCCGTACCCGAACGCGAAGTGTGACACCGGCCTACGGGTTGGCTCGAAGTCATCCATCCCGGCGCCGAGCGCGCCGTCCCGGTCAGCCGAGGACAGCGAGGCGATCACGATTTCGCCCTGCGCGATCCGCTCCCCGGTGGACAGCACCACCTCACGCCTGGCGAACCGCGGGAAGGCCACCTGGACCACGGTGAGATAGCGCAGCATCTCCTCGACCATGGCGTTGATCGCGGTGTCGTCATCGCGGACGAGCGCGAAATGCTCCGGGCTGCGCAACAACAGCAAGGCGCCCAGCGCCAGCATGCTGGCCGTGGTCTCGTGGCCGCCGACCAGCAGCCCGTCCGCGAGACCCGCCAGCTCCTCGTCGCTGATCGACTCCCCGTGCTCCCGAACGATCATGCCTAGCAGGCCATCTCCGGGGTTCGCACGCTGCCCGGCCACGAGTTCACGCAGGTACGCCAAAGACTGGGCAACCGAGTCCAGCGTCTCCGCGTCTTCCATGAAGTCGAACCGGGAGTTGCTCAGCCGTTGGAAATCGACGCGGTCACCGTAGGGCACGCCGAGCAGTTCGCAGATGACCAGCGACGGAATGGGCAGCGCGAATGTCGACAGCAGATCCACCGGCTGGTCAGATGCCTCGATCGCGTCGAGGCAGTCGGCCACGATCGCGTCGATCCGCGGCGCCAGGCGGGCCAGGCGTCGCATGGTGAACTCCGGGGTGAGGATCTTGCGCAGCCGAGTGTGCTTGGGCGGGTCGCTCATCCCCAGCCCACCTGGATCCTGTTGACCAGCAAGGGCTTCCACGCCGATCGCGGCATCAGCGAGCGTGGAGAAGTCGGTGCTGAAGTCTGCCGCACTGCCCAGCACCTGACGTACGTCGTCAGAGCGGGTGAGCAGCCAGAACTTCATCCCAAAAAGGTTGAACTCGCTGACCGGCTCCTCAGCCCGGCGACGCCCCAACTCGGCAACGGGATCAAGACCCTCCCGCATCAGGGGAAGGAACGGGGATTCAGTCATCGGCCGACATTGTCGTCGCCTCCGTACCGGCCTGTCAGCGCGACACCGCGCAGAGAGTTAGGCAACCGCGTCTGTGGGTAGAGGAGGCCATGTCCTCGACCGACGACGGCGCCCAGCGCGAGGCTCTGACCTTCATCGGTACGGCCACCACGGTCCTGCGGATCGGCTCGTTCACGGTGCTCACCGATCCGAACTTCCTGCACCGGGGACAACGCGCCTACCTCGGCCGGGGGTTGTGGAGCCGCCGGCTCACCGACCCGGCGATGAGCGTCGCCGACCTGCCGTCGCTGGACGCCATCGTGCTGTCCCACCTGCATGGCGACCACTGGGACCGGGTGGCGCGCAAGGAGCTCGACCGTTCACCACCACTGGTGACAACGCCGCACGCAGCCCGACGGCTGACTCGGCACGGGTTCAGCACCCACGGGTTGGACAGCTGGGAGGCGCTCACCATCAGCAGGCCTACCGAGGAGCTGACCATGACCTCGCATCCGGGCATCCACGCCCGTGGGGTGATGGGCAAGATCCTGCCGCCGGTTATGGGCACGATGCTCGAGCACAGCCATGGCGGGGAGGTACGGCGCCGCATCTATCTCAGCGGCGACACGCTGACCGGTGACCACATCGACGTCGTACGCGAGCGCTATCCGCAGATCGATACCGCAGTCGTCCACCTGAGCGGGACCCGAGTGCTCGGCCGCATGGTCACGATGGACGGTGCGCAGGGGTGGACTCCTCGGCCGGATCAAGCCCCGGGCCGCCGTACCGGTGCACTATGACGACTACCACGTCTTCCGGTCTCCGCTGTCGGACTTCGTCGACCGGGCCAAGGACGCCGGTTTCGGCGGAACCCTGCGTACGGTCCGGCGGGGAGACGCTGACACTGGACTGACCGCGGGCTCGCCGGTTTGAGGCAGCCCGGCTTCCACGGGTTGATCACCGGTCAACAGGACCGGGTGCAGCCCCAGTCCCGACATCCGGGTGACGGCCTCGGCTGAGGTGTTCTTGATCGCCCTTCGGCCTGCGCGCGGGTCATGGCCTCGGTCAGTTCAGCCGGCAGCGGCTGGCCCGAGTGGACCAGCAGGCGGGTAGGGCCGACCAGCACGGCGTACGTCCGGTCGTCCACAGTCACCTGACCTTGTACCGCCAGACCCTCGGGACGGGATCAGGGTCAAGGGCATCGTCATTCCCGGCACACCGGCGCCGCCTAGGAACAGCGCGTAGGGCGACCAGCCGAATGCCGCGAGAACTCCCAGCCAGGGGGGAACGACTGGAGCGCCTTGGTCGCCGCGGAGACCTGGGTCAAGATGTCGATGCAGTATTTGTGCTCTTCCACCATCCGCTGCAGACCGCGGACCTGGCCCTCGACACGGCGCAGTCTCTTGGGGTACCGATCCTTGTCGGCGCCGTAGCCGTTGGTCGGTGCATCGGTAGGCGTGACTCGAATGGTACCTCCCGCGGGTATGGCTATGTGGCCGGCGTCCGAGGCACGAATACGGTCGACGCCATGGATGTGACCGTCGTCGTGGTGACTCGGAATCGGCGCGAGGAGGTGCTCCAGAGCCTTGTCCGCCACGAGGCGCCAGTAGTGTTGGTGGACAATGGCTCCAATGACGGGACCGCTGCGGCGGTACGCCGGGCGCTGCCCTCCGTCCGCGTCGTGGAGCTCGCACACAACCGCGGTGCCGCCGCCCGTACCATCGGCGTCGGACTGACAAGCACTCCCTACGTTGCATTCGCCGATGACGACTCCTGGTGGGCCCCAGGTGCACTACAGCGTGCGGCGGACCACTTCGATGCCCATCCCCGCATGGGATTGCTCGCGGCTCGCATCCTGGTCGGATCAGAGAACGTCCTGGACCCGGTCTGCCAGCAGATGAGCCGATCCGCGCTGGGCCGTGAAGCCGATCTGCCGGGACCATCGCTGCTGGGATTCCTTGCCTGCGCGGCCATGGTCCGCCGCGACGCTTTCTGTGCAGTCGGCGGTTTCGACGAGGTGGTTCGGTTTCCCGGCGAAGAGGAACGGGTGGCACTCGACATTGCGGAGGCGGGATGGGGTCTGTGCTATGTCGACGAGGTTGTGGTGCACCACCATCCATCACCGTCGCGTGACCGGCCCGATGAGCGTCGGATAGCCATCGCGCGGAGCAAGCTGGTGACAGCGGTGCTGCGCCGCCCATGGGGACAGGTGGTGTCCGAGACGCTGCAACAACTTCGGTCCGGTCCGTCCGGACGTGCCGCAGCGCTCGCCGCCCTGCCCCGCTTGCCGGCGGCCCTCCGGGCCAGACGGTGCACCAGCGAAGCGGTGGAGAAGAACCTCATACGGCTGCGCAGCAGCGAGTCTCGCGACAGCACTGGCGTTTACGGCTCAGCACGGAGGGTATGAGGATCCTCGACCGAGCTTGGGGGGCAGAGTGGATCGCGACGGCGGCCGTGACGGCGAGGATCGGCTGGCGCCGGAGGTATCGAGGTCCTCTGCGCTGATGCATCTTCCAGTTCTTCCTGCCTTGCGCCTCGACGCTCACTACGTGACGCCGTCGGCCGACAACACGGCACGTCGGGCCTGGTTCGATGTCATCGCCCTCAGCGACGGGCGGGCCGCGTTGCTGGTGGGCGACCTCATCGAGCCCGGCCTGTCCGCTTCGGCCGTCACCGGTCAGGTACGGGCAACCCTTGCTCCGTTGTTGAGCCAAGACCACGATCTCGTCGCGGCACTCGAACGCTTGAGCGAGGAGGTGGACGGTGCGGACCCGGCCTGCGCCACGACTGTCTGCGTGGCCATCGTCGACCCCAACGGCGGAGAGGTGCAGTACGGCACCTGTGGTCACCCACCACCGATCGTCGTGGCCGCAGGCAAGGCTCGTATCCTGCGGTCGACTGACGGGGGCGTCCTGCGTCGGAATCAGCCGGTACGGATCGAAACGGCGTACTTGAAACGCGGCGAGGTGCTCGTCCTGCACACCGACGCTCCCAGTCGGCGATCTCGGCTGGCCGTTGCCCACGGACTGGCCGAGCTGTCGAACAGTCCCGACGACCTGCGCACAGCCTGGGACCCGTCGGATCACCAGTCGGGAAGAACCAGCCAGCTGTGCCGTGCGGCCGCGGAAGAAATGTTGCGCGACGGAACTCGGGACGACCTGGCCGTGCTCGCAGTTCAACATCGGGCCGAGATCCCCGAACTGGACCTGACTGTTTCGGCAGTGCCGAGCAGTCTGGAAACCGTCCGCGAGGTCGTCGGCGAATGGCTCGCCGGATTACGCAGCAGCGTCGAAGACGGTGCGGGGATGGCCCTAGCTGTCGGTGAGGCGATGACCAACGCCGTACAACATGCCTTTGTCGGTGCGCGGATCGGCTCGGTGAGAGTCACAGCAAAGCTGTCAGCCGACGGAGTGCTGGCCTGCTCCGTACGTGACGACGGCCGGTGGTTGCCGCGGGCATCATCCAAAACCGATCACCCCGGCCGGGGATTGCGGCTGATGGCCCGCGTCTGCGACCGCATGCTGGTCTCTCGTGAGCCGGGCGGCACCGTCGTTGAATTCAGTCGACGGCTGCAGCACCCGGTCAGCCGTGCGGTCACCGCTGACCGGGTGCTGCGCTAGACCGTTGCCCTACTAGACCGTCGCGTCCCGCCGCCGATCCACCGAGGCGAGGGCAATGATCAGCCCGGCGATGGCGCTGACCGCGTGCAACACGTTGTGCGCGGCGTTGGACCACCCGGTTGGCACGTCGCCGGAGAGAAACGCAGCGCAGCGTTTATCCCGCAAAGCATCCGGGTATCACCTCCAACGGACCTATTCCCCTGAGGAGGACTACCCATGACTTACCCGCCGGACACGCCGTCTTCGACGTACGGCTCGGATCCCAGCTCGCCCTACTCCGCCGACGACACCTCGCCGGCCATGGCCACCGAGGATGCCACGATGGCCTACCCGGACCCGGCCTCGGCCTACGCCGGCACGGGTACTGCGGGCCTTGGTGGCACGGAGACGTTCAATAGCCCGGGAAGCATCGGTGACTCGGGCTCCTCGACCCCCGAGGTGGCAAAGCAACAGGCTGCCCAGGTGGGCGACACCGCCGCCCAGGCCGGCTCACAGGTAGTCGATGTGGCCAAGGAACAGGCCGGCAACGTCGCCGCAGAGACCCAGGCGCAGGCCAAGAACCTGCTCGGCCAGACCCGGACCGAGCTGCAGTCCCAAGCGGGTCAGCAGCAGCAGCGGGCGGCCAGTGGACTTCGGTCACTGGGCACCGAACTGCAGCAGATGGCCAACAACACCGACCACGAGGACGGCCCGGCCAGCCAGGTCGCCCGCCAGGTGGCCGAGCGGATCGACACCGCCGCTTCCTGGCTGCAAGACCGTGAGCCCGGCCAGATCCTGACCGAGGTGCAGCGGTTTGCCCGGCAGCGTCCGGGCGCGTTCTTGGCCATCGCCGCGACTGCCGGCCTGCTCGCCGGACGACTGACCCGCGGCCTGACCGCCGACAGTGAGAGCGACGACAGTCAGAGCCACGGCGTGCGGAGCGACGGGACCTACGCCGGCACGTATCCCGGCACCGACACCGGCTATTCCGGCGTCGCGACGACAGACGCGGGCTTCAACTCCGGCACTGGCCTGAGCGGCGGTGCCGCGATGGGCGCACAGCCGGACACCGGGTGGCCGGCGACCGGCATGGCGCCCGACCCGGCCAGCTACGCAGCCGGGTTCGGCTCGGATCAGTCCTTCGACTCCACGACGCCTCCGCCGGCGGTATGGGGCCAGGACCCGGTGGTGCCCGAAGGTGAGGGCACGTACTACGACTCGGGTACGGGTACGGAGTCTGGCCCCTACCCCGGCGCGGACCCGGGCTACGGCACCGGAGCGGGTTCCGGCAGGGTCGGCCAGTGACCAGCTCAGGGATGGGTTCGGTATCGCCTGGGCGGGACTTGAGCGGAGCGAGCTCGGCCGGTCAGCAAGAGGAGCGCTCGATCGGGGAGATCCTCGGCGATGTGACCACCGATCTCTCCGTCCTGATGCGTCAGGAACTGGAGCTGGCCAAGGCCGAACTCAAGCAGACCGCCACCCGCGCTGGAACCGGCGCCGGGATGTTCGGTGGTGCGGCCGTGGCCGGTCACATGGTGCTGCTCTTCCTGTCGCTGGCCCTGTGGTGGGCCTTGGGTGACGCTGTCGGCCTGGGCTGGTCGGCCGTGATCGTCGCGGTCATCTGGGCGATCATCGCTGCGGTACTCGCCGTCATGGGACGCAGCCAGCTCG
>JBPCOF010000263.1:0-3516 GCA_051000515.1 Geodermatophilaceae bacterium | reverse complement strand
CCTTGCGGGCGACCGCGACCACGTCACGACGGAACTCGATGGGAAACGCCTTGGGCATGCTGATCATCCTTCCAGCGAGGACGCATCCTCACAGGTAAGGAGTCAACTGAACCGGGGGCAGTCCCGTGAATACGCAAACAAGCTGGTTGCGCCGAAGACGCGTCACCGAACACGTCGTTGACGTGATCCCTGAGTCTGGAATCCAGCCAGAGGACTCCGAGCACATCCAGGGCCGCATCCTGCCGGCTCTAGCTTTGTTACCAAACGGTATGAGGGCGGTCCTGTTGCTGCGCTTCTACGAGGAGTTGAGCGAGGCAGAGACCGCGCGTCTGTTGGGCTGTTCGGTGGGCACCGTCAAGAGCCAGACCTCGCGTGGGCTGGCCCGCCTGCGCACTTACTTCGCCGGCGACGGCGCAAGTGCCGCGGCACTTCGAGGGGGATTACGATGAACGTCGACTTCGTGCGTGAGGCATTTCGCGAGGACGCACAGTTAGCGCGGCCACCGGCACCGAACCTGTACGAGAGCGTGCTGGCCCAGCGTAGGAGAGCGGATCGACGCAGGTGGGCCTCCTTAGCGGCCGGACTCGCGGTGCTTCTAGTTGCCGTCGCTGTCCCGGTCGGTATCTCGTTGGTTGGCCCTGGGGCCGACCAGGTAGCCGCACCGCCGACGATCCCGGACGCCGATGTCTTCGGCGGACCGACGCGTGGCTCGCTGGCTGGTGACGCGGGCTTCGTTGAGGCTGTCCGGCAGTTGAGTTGGGCCGTGCCCGGCGCCCCTGCCGCTGCGGAAATCCCCGATGCGCCTGTCGAGACGCGACAGGTTGTCTTCGCCGGGGATGTGGCCGGGGGCCGCTGGGCATTGGTGGTGGGCCAGAACATCTCGCAACTGCCAGCCGACACCGGCGCGCGGGAGGACCTTGGTATCGCTGGCGTCTGGTTCCTGGGCCCATCGGGGGCGAGCCCCGAGCAGATGCAGATGCTGTCGAATCCGCGACCGATGCGACCTGACGTGCCGGTCGCGCTGTACCAGGGCCCGTCGGGAGCACTGGTTGTGGTGGCCGCTCCTGGTGACGTCATTGAGGTCTCTCCGCGCCCCGAGGTGGCAGCAGATGCAACAGTGACTCGGGACAACTTCGTCGATACGGGGTCCACCGATGGTGTGGCGGTCAGCACCCTCGATCCGAATCCCTACGTCACCCTCGGCGGGTCCCCCATCCAGTACCGGGTGATTCGCGGCGGTGCGGTCGTCGCGGAGCAGGGCCCCGACACGACGAACGGCACCGCGATAGTCCCCGAGATCGACCTGAACTACCTGCGGCCACCGGTTTACGTGCCGTTTGCAACCGATGTGCAGTTCCGCGAACAGCAGATGGCATCACAGATCCTCGGCGAGTACGGACTGCAGCCAGACCAGGTCGAGTTGCAAGTCCGCTACGTGGGACCAGTGCCCGGTCGCAGCGGATCCACGGGCGAACTGACCGTGCTCAGCGCAACCTTCCCGTCCGGAGCGGTGCTCACCCGCGCGTTCTGGGAGGAGCAGATCTCCTCACCGCAACCCCCGCACGCCGGCGCAGGTTTCGGGGGTGGCGATTGCGCCAACGACCTGTCGGCTGAGGGTGTGCCTGCGGCGGAGAGGGTCATCGCAATCCGTTGCGACGTCGGGGCCGGAGTCGGGGACGGCCAACTGCCTGACCCCGTGTCCACCCTTGTTGTCCTGATCCCGCCGGGACTCGCCGCTGGCTCCGTGATCGCCGAGAGCAGCCCCAGCCAAACCACCTTCATTCTGTCCACCATCAGTCTGTCCGACCCCGGGCTAGCCATGGCCCCATACCCCGACGGCGCGGAGAAAGTCCTGATCCGGGCCGCCGACGGCGCGGTGCTCGATGAGGTGCCGATCATCAGCCTGTAGGTCACTTGGGCCACAACTCCCCGGATCGCGTGGCGGCGAGGCCCGCAGCAAATATCGGCGCTCGCGACAGCGACGCTCCCGACGAGCCGCGACGCGAGCGGTTCGCGGCCGCGGCGCTGCCGCCTGCCCACTCACCCTCCATTTTCGGACTAGGCGGGGAAACCAGTCGGGCGTAGCGGGCGGGCACTGAGGTAGATGGGTTCGCGGGGTGTGCCCGGCGGCCATCGCGGCGGTGCCCGGAGCGCGCCGCCGAGCCACCTGTTGCCGTGCCGGCGTTCACCCGAGGTCTGCCTGCCGGCGGACTCATGGTGACCCGGACAGGCCCCGGGGGGCCAGATTGTGGGCGGCGCGCTGGCCGGCCGGTCGCCGTGTCGTTCCTGATCGCCAGGATCCGGGACACGGTCTGAGCGCGCGTGGCCGCGGACTGTCTCCCGCGTGGGGATTGTCGGCCTTGTTGCTGGGGTCGCCGAGGTCGTCCCCGCCACAGGTGCCGGCCGCGCTGGACCCTAGTTGGACTGTGAACGACGTCGTCGCCGCGACCTGACGCTGAACAACATGCTGAACCGGGTGGATCGGCTTTCAAGGGCGCTGAGGTGTTGGACTCTCAGCGCCGCAGCCGTAACGAGGCCGGCCGCTGCTCGATTCCGAAGCCTCCCGCAACGGCCTCCGCAGAGCGGCGCTGTGAGGACTCCGGACCCGGGGAGGAAGTTCGGCTGAGCCCGGTCTCGGGGTACGGGCATCAGGCGGCGGCGCGGAATTCGGCCGGATCGGTGCTGCTGCGCAGGAACAGCAGCGCCATCGAGCTGACCAGAAGCGTCACGGCCAGCGTCCCGGCCACCAAAAACCCGAGTTCGGCCCATGGGATCGGGATGGAGACCAACCGCTGCGTCGGTTGGCCTGATTCGCTGAACTCGTACCGGACGAGCGTCGTACCGAACAGGCCGCGGGCAGCAAGGACGCCAGCCGTGGCGGCCAGCAGCGATGTCGGCACGAGTGGGAGGAGCAGTTCGGCGAGCACGGCCCGGCGCAGCACACCGACCGGCGTCCCGACGGCGGTCAGTGCTGCCAATGTCCGGCGACGGGTGAGGATCCCTTCGGCAGCAACGACCAGCAGGCCGAGCGAGGCCACGACCACTGCAACGACGATCACCAGATTCACGAGGTCGAGGGTGTCGGCGTAGAAGGGATCGTCAGGGTCCGTGCCGGCAAGGGTGGCCACCCGTACCCCCTGGGCGGCGGCGCCGACGAGCACGGTGAGCAACACCGCACCGAACGCTCGACTTGCCGCGAACGGATCGGCGGCCAGCCGTCTGGCCGCGATGGGCACAGCGGGTCTACCGGCCCGGGCAGCGAGGAAGCCTCCGATTGCTGCTGACAGTGCCGCACTGCCCAGGACCAGTCCGACCGAGGTGATCAGGAACAGCACCACGACGATGGGGAAAGCCGCACTGGCAAGAGCCACCGAATCGCTGCCGAGTATGTCGGTGATAGTGGTGAACGATGCCAGCGCGAGGACACCCACGATGAAGGCAACGGCGGGGAGCAGACGCGGCGGGCGAATCCGACGGTGCCGGATCACGCCGAACGGGCTGATCGTGACTCCGCGC
>JBPCOF010000306.1:0-4587 GCA_051000515.1 Geodermatophilaceae bacterium | reverse complement strand
GCGAGGGGCGGCTGAGCGCGGTCAGCCTGCTGACTGCCGACCCGGTGCACCTCGCAGGTGCCATCACCGTTGCCCGGGCTGACCGACCCGAGGAGATCCTGGCGCTGCGCGACGACCCGTTTGGCCGGCTTGGGGAGGCCAGGCAACTCGATATCGGGCCGGGAGTGCTCGGCTGGAGTGCGCTCACCGTCGGTCCGGTGGTCGAGCGCTATGCCGGAGCGCCGTGGCCATCCGACCGGTGGTAGCGCATTTCGGTCCTCACGCACCCTGGCCGAGATTGCGCATCAAACCGCCGTCCATGACATAGGTCGTACCGGTGACGTAGTCGGCATCCGAGGAGGCCAGGAAGACTGCCAGCCGGGCGATCTCTTCCGGTTGGGCCGCCCGCTTCCACGGAATGCTCTGTACCTGCTCCTCGAGCACCTCTGGGTCGTCGATGGCTTCCTGGTTGAACGGTGTCAGCACCATTCCGGGGGCGAGTCCGTTGACGTTGACCTTCAGTGGCGCCAGCTCGAGGGCGAGGGTCCGGGTGAGCATCCGGATGGCACCCTTGGAGCAGTCGTAGTCGGCGCCACCGGCATTCGGGATGTCCTCGTGTACGGACGTGACGTTGATGATCTTGCCTTCTCCGCCTGCGGCGGTGCGGATCTGGGCGAATCGGCGGCAGCAGAAGAAGTAGCCATAGACGTTCGTCCGAATCGCCTTGTCCCAGACCTCGGTGGACAGCTCGGCGACCTTCGTCCCCGACGCGTCGACTCCGGCGTTGTTCATCAGGATGTCCAGCGTGCCGAAGCTCTTCAGCGCCTGGTCGAACATCGACTCGACCTGGCTCTCGTCGCTGACATCGCACTGGACCACGATGGCGCGCCGGCCCTGGGCTTCCACGGCCTTGCGGGTCTCATTGGCGCCGCCGGAGTCGCTGTGATAGCTCACAACGACGTCGGCGCCCTCCTTCGCGAACTCCACAGCGGTCGCCTGACCGATGCCGGAGTCCGATCCGGTGATGAGTGCCGTCTTGCCATCGAGGCGTTGGGCTGCCACGTGTTGCTCCTTCTCGTCGTCGTTCATTGTGGGGTCATTGCCTGCGGGTCGTTCATGGCATGTGAGTGGTCGGCTGGCCAAGGCGCCAGGCGGCATTGACGAGGCCGACATGGGAGAACGCCTGCGGATAGTTGCCCAACATCTCCCCCGTTCGAACGTCAGCCTCCTCGGAGAGCAGGCCGAGGTCGTTCGCGTGCTCGGTAGCGCTGCGAAACCAGGACCGGGCGCTGGCCGGTTGGCCGGCGAGCACCAGGCATTCGACCAGCCAATAGGTACAGATCAGGAAGCCGCTGCGGTCGCTGGGCCAACGACGGACCAGACCACCCTCACCCAGCTCACGTTCGACTGCCTCGATCGTGGCTCGCATCCGTTCGTCGTCGGCAGGCAGGAAGCCGACCAAGGGCAGCACGAGCACCGAGGCGTCGAGGTCATCGGATCCGAAGGCTCCGGTGTACGCGCCGGCCTGCTCGCTCCAGGCCTGATCGAGAACCGCCTCCCGTACCGCGTCCCGGGCCGTGGCCCACCCAGCCGGGTCCGCATCGTCTCCGAGACGCGGGGCGAGGTCGATGGCCCGGTCCAGCGCGACCCAGCACATCACCTTCGAGGAGGTGTAGTGGCGTTGCTGGTCCCTGGCCTCCCACATGCCGGCATCGGGTTGTTCCCAGGTACGCGCGGCGCGATTGGCCAGAGCTACCAGCAGTTGTTGGGTCGGCGGCTCGAACTGACCGAGATGATCGCGCAGCAAATGAGCGGCGTCGAGCACCTCGCCGAAGACGTCGAGCTGATCCTGCTCCCATGCCGCGTTTCCGACCCGTACCGGGGTGCTGCCGCGATAGCCGCCCAGGTGTTCGAGAACGTGCTCAGTAAGGTCTCGCTCGCCTTCGACGCCGTACATGATCTGGACGAGCTCGTCCCTGACATGACCGGCACTTCCGGCCAGCCAGCCGAACAACCGGCCTGGCTCGTCCGGGCAGGCCGCCAACCACAGCGATCGGATCGTCAGACTGAGATCACGCAGCCAGGCATACCGGTAGTCGAAGTTGTCACTTCCGCCAATCGTCTCGGGCAGCGAGGTGGTGGCGGCCGCCAGAACGGCACCAGAGGGGCCGAACGTCAGGCCTTGCAGAACCAGTGAGCTGCGCCGAACCTCATCTTGGTAGTCGCCGTCATAGCCGGTGTGCTGGGCCGTCCACGACGTCCACCCAGCCACGGTGTCCTCGGGAGACGGTTCACCGGCCAGATCGGTTGGCTGACCGAAGGTCGGCGCATAGGACAGCCGTAGGTCCACGACGTGTCCCGCAGCGACATCGAACACGCCGAGGATCGCGCCGTCGGACAGGCGCAGCGGCACCTCGGTGCTCAGCGTGAGCGTCACCGGTCCGCCGGCAGCCTCAGCCCCGCCGGGGAACGTGCGAAAGTGCGGCTCGGTACGGCCGTACTCCATCCGGGGCGACAGGTCGGTTCGCATCTGCACGGTGCCCCGCTGCCCCTCGAGCCGACGGTGCAGTACGTGAGGGCTGCGCAGGCCGAGGTCGTGACCGCGCGCCCCCGGCTCCAGCAGCAGTGCGTCGGTGACGCTGACCGAACCGGTCGCCGTGTGGAAGACCGTCCGAAGCACCAGGGTGTCCGCGACGTAGGAACGCTCGCCGCTGAAGTCCCCGACCGGCTGGAGCATCCAATGACCAGCGGCGGGATCGAGCAGCCTTCCAAAGACCGATGGCGAGTCGAAGCGGGGCAGACACCACCAGTCCACCGATCCTGATCGATCGACCAGCGCGGCGGAGTGGCAGTCAGACAGAAAGGCGTAGTCAGCAATTGCGGGCTGCTGGCCGTCGGGTGGTGCTGGCTCGGCCACCCCTGCACGTTAAGCCGTCGGATGGCAGCGATACCAACGTGGGGCTGCGACGTCCGCAACTGGTCAGATCTGCCGGCGCTTGCGGCCGGACGGCGGTTCAGCCCGTGACCCGAACCTGCAGTTCGGCCAGCAGGACGCGCACGCGACGTTCGATCTCGTCGCGAACCGGCCGCACCGCGGCGACGTCCAAACCGGCAGGGTCGTCGAGGACCCACTCCTCGTAACGTTTACCCGGGAAGATCGGACAGGCATCACCGCAGCCCATGCTGATCACCACGTCGGCGTCGCGGACCACCTCATCGGTCCACGGCTTGGGGTATTCGGTGGAGATGTCGATGCCTCGCTCCCGCATCGCCTCGACCGCCGCCGGGTTCACCGAGGTCGCCGGTTCGGAGCCCCCGGACCAAGCGAGCGCCCGTTCTCCAGCAAGATCGGTGAAGAATCCCATCGCCATCTGCGAACGGCCGGCATTGTGCACGCACAGGAACAGCACGCTGGGCCGCCGTGGTCGGGTCATCGGGTGGTCGGCACGGCGGTCGGGGGCAGCGCCCGGGCGAGTCGGTCGACACGGGAGACGATCTCCTGGTAAGCCGCCTCGAAGGCGGCGTCGGTGTCGATCCGGACCGGGTCCGGCACCGACCAGTGCAGGCGCGCCGGCGCATCGGCCTGCGCCAACTCCTCATGAGCGTTGTCGCACACGGCCACCACGAGGTCGTCGCTGCGCAGGACGTCCTGCGTTCGCGCGGGCGTGGTTCCGGCCAGCCGCAGCCCGTGTCGGCGGCCGACGGTGACCGCACGAGGATGGACCCGTCCCGCGGGGTGGGTCCCCGCCGAGGTAGCCGGAGTCGCACTGACTCGTCCCCACACTGCCGCGGCCAGCTGCGAGCGGGCCGAGTTGCGGGTGCAGACGAAGACCACCCGTGGCGCTGAGGTCGCCGCGATCCAGCGGGAGACATCCGGCGCCGCGGTATTCGCCGAGGTCGCCCATGGCGAGGCGCTGCCACCGCTGAGCGCGGCCACGACCGAGTCGTCAAGGCGCAGCCGTACGTAGGTACGGCGCCGATCCCCTTCCGACCGGACCCTGCGGATCAGTCCCGCGTCTTCCAGAACTCGGAGGTGATGAGCGAGCAGGTTGGTCGAGATCCCGAGCCCGCGCCCGAGTTCACCCGAGGCGGCATCTGCCAACGCCAGGCTGTCGACGATGGCCAGCCGCATCGGCTCGCCGAGCGCGGCGTACACCCTCGCGCGTCGCTTGCGTTCAGGCGTCTGCATCACGGACCTTGCCTCCATCGATATTGAGTCAAGTATGATTGAGATATGGCTGACGTCAAGCCGGTGACCCCGTCGTTGTCTCGTCGGTTGCTGGCCGAGGGACTCGGCACGGCGTTGCTGGTGACGGTTGTGGTGGGCTCAGGCATCGCTGCCCAACGACTGTCTCCTGACGACGTGGGCATCCAGCTCCTGGAGAACAGCACGGCGACGGCCCTCGGTCTCGGCGTCCTCATCCTGGTGTTCGGGCCGGTGTCCGGGGCGCACTTCAACCCGGTGGTCTCGGCCGCCGACTGGTTGCTCGGTCGGCGTACCGGCACCGGCCTTCGCGGGGGGGGGGGCGCGCCCCCCCCGAGGGTGGAGATCTTCTGTGGGAGTGCCGGTGCAGTGCTGGCCAACGCCATGTACGACCTACCGGCTAT
>JBPCOF010000231.1:0-3757 GCA_051000515.1 Geodermatophilaceae bacterium | reverse complement strand
CGTTGCGGTCCTCAGGGCCGTCGAAGACCGGCGGCGTCGGGTGGCTGACCAGGAAGTGCACGGTTCGGTTGCCGATCTGCAGTGGCAGGTCCCAATGACTCTTCGAGGACAGTCGGAAGACCTGGAGCTCGTCGGCGGAATACCAGTCGGCCGACTCGGGCGTGGCGGGGTCATCGGGCAACCGGGCTCCCGGCATGTCCTTCCAAAGGAAGGTCTGGAAGGTCCGGATGGCGTCGGCGTCGATCGGATACTTCGAATAGACGGCCAAGCCGAATTGGCCCGGGAAGAAACCGAAACCGAAGGCATCTCCAGGACCTCCGACAGTGCCGCTGTTGTCGAGGTCGAGGCCGGAGTCGACACCAGTGTTCACCGGTGCGGTGAACGAGTACGGGTAGTCGACGGCGGGTGCGCCGTTGTGCGGCTCGGACAGGTAGTTGTCTTGAAACAGTTGTAGAGCTGTCCGATCCGCATCGAAGTCGAACTCGTTGATCAGTACGACGTCCGGTGCGGTGCGCTGGATGATCTCGGCGACGTTGGAGGCCTGTGCGTTGTTCGGCGTCGACAGGTCAGTGATGAGCTGCCCGGCGGCCGACCTGTTCAGCGAGGCGTTGAACGTGGCGAACCGGACCGATCCGGCGCTGGCCGTGGCATCTGAGTCCCCCGCTTGGGCGGGGGTGACCGTGCCAAGCACGACCCCCGTCACCGCTACGATCCCTGCCGTACGCCGCCACACTCGCATCGTCCTCATCCGGCTATTTCATCGCGTGTGGGCCGATCGGACAGCCACCGCGGTGGAAACTTCTTATGAACTTGCGCAGGCTGGGCCGAGTCGACCGGCAGGATGCCTGCATGACTGCGTCTGGGGCCAACTGATGGCGGCCACGAGCGCAGTCGAGGAGCGGGCGCGTACGGAGGCGTGGTTCCTCCGCCGCGGCGTACCGCACCTGATCGTGGACTACAGCCCAAGCCGCGACATCCTCACCCGGGCGGCGCCGCTGCTGTATCTGGTCGCCACCGCTGAGCTCTGCTTCGCGGTGGCCACCGGTTGGCCGCCATGGCTGCGGTTCGCGGCCCTCCTCGCCGCCGACGTCGTCGCACTCGTCGTCTGGGTGGTGATCAACCGGATGCGCGCCCGGCCGGCCTTCGCCGACGTTGCGCGCTTCGGGCTAACCGAGGTGGCCCTGTTCCTGCTCGGCCCGTCGCTGGCCGCGCTGGTTGTCGGGGTGGGTTGGCCTACCGCGGCATGGCTGTTCGGCGCGAACCTGACCCTGCTCGGGCTGGTGTACGTGGTGACCTCCTACGCGTTGATCCCGCTCGGAATCTGGGCACTGTTCCTGACCGTGCGGCAGATGCGGACGGTGCTGCCGGTGGTCGGCCGGATCCTGCCCACGCTGCTGTTGTTCAGCGTCTTCATGTTCATCAACGCCGAGATGTGGAAGGTCTCGGCGGAGATCCCCCTTGGGCTCTACGTCATCACGCTCGGCCTGTTCGCCGGTTTCGGGGCGATCCTGACCTGGCTGCGGCTGCCCTCGCAGGTCGACGAACTGGCCGAGTTCGCCGACTGGGGTGAGATCTCCAAGGAGTGCGGCGAGGCACCTTGCGGCAAGGTGCCAGCCCGCCGACGCGGCGAGTCTGCGTCGGCAGTTCCGCTCAAGCGGCGGGAGCGGATCAACGTGACGCTGTTGCTGTTTGTCAGCCAGTTCGTGCAGGCGCTCATCGTGGCCGGGCTGGTCACTCTGCTCTACGTCGGCTTCGGCATGCTCACGGTCTCCACGCCCACCTTCGAGCAGTGGGTCGGCGCCGCGCCCACGATCCTCGGGCCGACGGCCCGCCTGTTCGGCACCGACGTCTACCTATCGGCGGAGTTGATCAAAGCCGCCGGCTTCATCGGCGCCATCGCCGGGATGCAGTTCCTGGTGACCTCGTTGGTGGACAAGGACTATCAGCGCGAGTTCTTCGGCGAGGTTCGCAGCGAACTACGTCAGGTCTTCGCCGTACGCGCGGTCTACCGGGATGGGCTCGACCGCGCCGACGGCAGCGCGGTCAGCCGTGGTGATCGTGCACGACGGCGTGACCGCGCCCCCGCGAAATCATCCAGCGGTTGACCGGCAGCGCGACGACAAAGGCAACCGCCAGCGAGAAGGCCAGCGAGGCCCAGAACAGCCAATTGCCCAGGCCAGCGTTGAGTGCCCCGGGCACACCGACCATGACCAGGTCGTCCACGATCTCCATCACCGCGATCGACACGGTGTCCGCGGCGAGTGCCAGCTTCGCGGCCGCTGCTAGAGCGAGCCCGGACGTCAACAGCGGGCGCATGGTCAGCGCGTAACCGAAGACGAACGCGAGCACGACCGACAGGACGACGGTCGGCCCGTTGGACCAGCCGGCTGCTGTGCCGATGATCATTCCCAGGACTTCCCCGATCGCACAGCCGGTCAGGCAGTGCAGGGTCGCCTGTACGGCGGTAGGCCAATCCACTGAGCCGTGATACCCATGCGTTGTCATGAACCCTTGATACCCCCTAGGGGTATAGGTGTCAATTCATCCCACGGGTTCAGTGACCGGCGAGAGCATTCCTGAACGCAACCAGGGCAGGCTCGCCGAACAGGGCGAACCGGACCAGCTCTACGCCCGGCGCATCGGCGTCGCGGACGGCGGCGACGGCGATCCGGGCTGCATCGTCCATCGGCCAGCCGTATACACCGGTCGAGATGGCCGGGAACGCGACCGACGTTGCGCCGAGCTTGCTTGCCAGCAGCAGGGATTGGACGTAACAGGACCGCAGGATCGCGCTTCGGTCCCGCTTCGGGTCGTACACAGGCCCAGCGGTGTGAATCACCCAGCGGGCTTGGAGCCGGCCGCCGGTCGTTGCCACGGCATGTCCGCGGCTGAGCAGACCGCCCGGCAGACCGGCCTTCAACCGACGGCATTCGGCGAGGATCTCCGGCCCGCCGGCGGCATGGATGGCGCCGTCCACACCGCCACCGCCGAGCAGACCCGGGTTGGCGGCGTTGACAATGGCATCCACAAGTTCGCCGGTGATGTCGCTGTTGATGGCCTCGACCTGCATGGGAACGTCCTCAGTCGGTCAGGCGAACGCGTAGCCGGCGGTTGGCCTTGCCCTTGTTCTCCACCTTGACGACCTCGATCCCACCGATCTGCTTGGTGGAAGCCACGTGCGTACCGCCGTCGGCCTGGACGTCGAGTCCGACGATGTCCACGATCCGTACGACCTCGAGATCCGGGGGCAACAGGTTGGTCGCGGTCCGGATGATGTCCGGAATCGCCATGGCCTGCGCGAGCGGAAGGTTGTCCACCCTGATCGCCCGGTCAGCGGCCACCTCGAGCGCGCAGGCTGCGGCTATCCGGTCCTTGAAGTCAGCCGGAATGTCGGGGAGGTTGAAATCCATCCGGGCAACACCCGGCTCCATGTTCCCGCCGGTGACCAGCGCTCCGAAGTCCCGGAAGACCACGCCGGCCAGCAGGTGCAGACCTGAATGCGTGCGCATCAGCGCGGACCGACGGTCATCCTCGATCGCCCCGCGCACGGCTGTGCCGACGGCCGGGATCGGGTCCCCTTCGGCCGGGATCAGGTAGAGGTCATCGCCACGACGGCAGTCGAGGATCCGGGTCTGCACGCCGCCCCACAGCAACACCCCGTGGTCGGGCGGTTGCCCGCCGCCGCCGGGATAGAAGGCCGACCGATCCAGCACAATCCCGGTCTCGGCGTCGCTGGCCAGAACTGTCGCGTCCCACT
>JBPCOF010000152.1:0-12093 GCA_051000515.1 Geodermatophilaceae bacterium | reverse complement strand
TGCGATGCGGCGTGGACGACGTACTCATGAGTTCCTCCAAACTCCCTGCGCTGGCATTACCCAGATCAGGTTCAAGGGTCTGCCGGGGTTCGGCACTCTCAGCGCGGTTGCGCTCCCCTGTTTGCGTTTTCTGTTGTACGGGGCAGCTTAGTCCCTACGTTGCGCCGTCGTGTCGTCTGGACGGGCCGCGTGCCATCGGCGTACGGGCGAAAAGCTTGGGCCACAAGGCATTGGGTACGAGCCGGGCCGCCTTCATCAACAGCATCATCGGGAGCGGGAAGACGATCTCGGTCTTCTCAGCGGCGATCCCGTCAGCGATGGTGCTGGCGGCGGTTTTCGCGTCCATGAGAAACGGCATCGGGAAATTGTTACGCGCGGTCAGGTCGGTCTTGACGAAGCCGGGACTGATCGTCTGCACCCGGATTCCACGTGGACCGAGACTGCCGCGTAGTGACTCGAGCAGGTTGATCAGGGCAGCCTTGGATGCGCCGTAGGCCTCACTGCCCGGAAGTCCGCGATAGCCGGCGACCGAGGCCATTCCGGCGATGACCCCGCGCTTGTCAGCCAGCATCGTCGGCAGCAGCGCCTCGATGCAGTGCACCGTGCCCATCAGGTTGGTGTCGAACTGGGTCCGGAACGCTGCGGCGTCGAACTGATCGATCCTCACCTGTTGCCAGGTGCCGGCGTTCAAGATCGCAACGTCGATGCCGCCCAATGCTGTGCGTACGACCTCGACGGCGTCATGCACCGCAGCCCGGTCGGTGATGTCCACCGGCTCGACGTGCATCCGACCTTGGGAGACCTCGTCGAGTGCCTCGCGGCGCCGGGCGCTGATCGCGATCCGGCCGCCGCGGCGCTGTAGCTCAGCGGCCAGTTCGGCGCCGATTCCGCCCGAAGCGCCGGTGATCCAGAACGTCGTACCCGCGATCTTCACCCGTCCTACCCTCCACCCGGTCGCGGAAAGGGTCAGGCCTTCGCGAAGGGATTGCGGGCCAGCCCGAGCTGACTGACGCCGAGATAACCCACGCGGAAGCCGGCCTCGCAGTAGGCGAGATAGAACTCCCACATCTGCCGGAACGTCTCGTCGAACTCAGCCTCATCCTTGAGGGTGGGCCAGGCGGCGATGAACCGGTCCCGCCATTGCTTGAGGGTATAGGCGTAGTGCGGGCCGATGTCTCGGCGCTCCACAATGGACAGTTTGGTGTGCTCGCGGAGGTTCGTCTCGATCGCGCGGATCGACGGAATGATGCCACCAGGAAAGACGTACTTGTGAATCCAGGTGTACGCCTTGCGGGTGGCCACCATACGGTCGTGCGGCATCGTGATCGATTGCAGCCCAACACGTCCACCAGGCCTGAGCAGCCGGTCCAGGGCCGAGAAGTACGTCGGCCAGAAGTCCTCGCCGACGGCTTCGATCATCTCGACCGAGACAACCGCGTCGTACGTACCGCGCGCATCGCGGTAATCCTGCAACCTGATGGCGACCAGATGTGCGACACCGGCCTGCTCGGCGCGGGCTTGTGCGAGAGCGGCCTGCTCCTTGGACAGCGTCAGTGTCGTGACCCGGGCACCCCGCTCGGACGCGGCTCGGATCGCCAGTGCACCCCAACCTGTTCCGATTTCCAGCACATGGTCGCCGGGACCCACTCGAGCGAGATCGAGGACGCCGTCGATCTTGCGTAGCTGGGCGGTCTCGAGATCGTCGCCATCTTCGAACCAAGCCGAGGAATACATCATCGACGAATCGAGGAATGCCTCGAACAGCGAGTTCGAGAGGTCATAGTGCCGGGCGATGTTCTCCTGGGCCTGGTCGACGGTGTTCTGTTCCTCCATCGGCTGGGTGCGCTCGACGACGTGGCGAAGGCGCTGCAGCGAAGGGTGGATCAGGGTCGAGATCCGCGCGGCGAAGGGGGTGAGCAGGTCGGCCAGGTCCGTCCCCGGACCTGTTGTCCAGTCACCGACCATGTAGGCCTCACCGAAACCGATCTTGGCGTCGGAGCCGAGCCGACCGAAGAAGGCGTCCGGGCGTACCAGCATCATGACCGGAGCGCTGCGGTTGCCGGCCCCGATGCTGGTCCCGTCCGGGAAGCGCACCCGAACGTCCAAGCCGGGCACCGCGCGACGAAACAGTTTCTCGGCGATCGCGGCCTTGAACTTGTTACTCGGGGGGTCGGCCAGACCCGGCCACAGCCCCTCGTTCGGACGCGGGATCACGCGGGCGATACGGGTGCCCTCGGCGGCACGGTTCAGGGTGCTGGTCATGACTACTGGACCCCTTTCTGGGGCTTGTGCAGGGGACGGGAGACGACCGGCAGACGCCGCGCCCACAATTTGATGCCTTGATAGCGGATGAGGGTGCTGACCACCAACGGCATGAACGGAAAGCGAAGGGCCGCAAGGAGTACGGCGCCGCGAGTGGCCGGGCGCCGGTGGCCGCGCAGGGTGGCGCTGAACGGCGTACGACCGTCCTTGCGCAGGGCCATCGTGACCGAGAATTCTTCGGCCGGAGGGGAGAAGCGCATCACGTACTGGCCGATGGTGTCGAAGAACGGGGAGACGTACAGCTCCTTGTCAGCCGTCGCGCGGCCGGAGGGGTCCGGACGAAGCAGATACACGTGCCGTTCGCCGTAGGTGTTGTGCACCTCGGCCAGGATGACGGCCAGCGCACCGTCGCGGTCATAGCACCAGTGCACCGAGATCGGGTTGAACACGTAGCCGCCGACGCGGGCGTTGGCGAGCATCACAACCCGTCCGCCGATGAGGTCGATGCCGTTCTCGGCGAGATAGGCGACGACGTTGTCCTTGATCGATCGAGCCGGATCGCCGAGGTGATCGCGGCCCTCGAAACGGGCCATCCAACGCAACGCTCTGGGGTACGTCGGCAGCGCGTCGAGGTCGACCAGCCACATGTAGACGCGGTAGCGGAACGAGTTCTCGATCGGGAAGCGCCGGGTGTGTCCCACGATTGCGTAGTACAGCGCCGGGGTCACGATGGCGGCGGCGGGTTCGGTCGCCAAATGGGACTTTCTCCGGAGAATGTCACTTCTGGAATCGTCCTGAGGTGACTTAATCCGGAGAAAGTCCGTCTGGGGCTGTTGCAGGGCGCGGCTCACCAGTCGACTCCGAGTGATCGCGCGGCTCGTACCCCCGCGGCGCAGCCGTCCTCGTGGAAACCCCACCCGTGGTAGGCACCCGCGAAGGCGGTCCGGCCGGTGTTCAGCGACGGCAGGAGACGTTGGGCGGCCACCGAGGTCGGCGTATAGAGCGGGTGGTCGTAGACCATTCGGTCCAGCACGGTGTCCGGATCAATCCGCGAGTTGCTGTTGAGCGTGACCAGATAATTCACCGGCTCGTCCATCTGCTGCAACTTGTTCATCCAGTAGGTGACCTGGACCCGGTCCACATTCTGGCCAGCCTCACCCTGGCCATGGGGGTGCGGGCTCCGCCGGGCCGCTCCACAGGCGGTCATCAGATAGTTCCAGGATGCCCGAGCGTTCTCGGCCTTGGGAAGGACTGCGGTGTCGGTGTGCAGCAGGGTCTCGTTCTTGGAGTATGAGAAGGCGCCCAGCACCGAGCGCTCGTCGTCGGTCGGATCGCCGAGCAGGCGCAGTGCCTGGTCGGGGTGGGTGGCTACCACGACGACGTCGCGCCGATGCTCCTGGCCGTCCTCGTCGATGATCTCGACGCCGTCGACCGTACGGCGAAGGCACCGTACCGGAGCCGAGGTCTGCACCGCGGTGAGCCCCTTCACGGCCTTGTCGACGTACGCGCGGGACCCACCCACGACGGTCCGCCAGGTGGGGGAGTCCTTGACCGTCAACATCCCGTGGTTGTCCAAAAAGGTGAACAGGTAACGGGCCGGGTACTGCATGGACAGTTCTGTGCCTGAGGACCAGACGCAGGACACAACCGGGATCATGAAGTGCCTGATGAAGTAGTCGGAGTAGCCGCCGATGGCCAGGAAAGCGCCAAGGGTGATCGAGTCGGTCGTCTCGGCATCAGCGGCCAGGAGCCGATGTGCGTGGCGGTGAAAGCGCTTGACCTCCAACAGCATCCGTACGAATCTGGGATCAGCGAGGCGCTGGCGCTGGGCGAAGACGCCATTCAGACCGCGCGCGCCGGCGTACTCGAGTCCGCAGCCCTCGCACTTGATGGACATGCTCATCTCGGTGCCCTGGGTAGCAACGCCAAGTTCGGCGAACAGGCGCAGCAGGTTGGGGTAGGTCCGCTCGTTGTGCACGATGAAGCCGGTGTCGACCGGGATCACGCGGCTGTCCGCAGTCGGGATGTCGTGGGTGTGGGCGTGGCCGCCGATCCGGTCGTCGGCCTCGAACAGCGTGACGTCGTAGTTGCGCTGCAGCAGGTAGGCAGAGGTCAGGCCCGCGACACCGCTGCCGACGACGGCGGCGCTCGGACGCGCCGTAGCCCGCCCGGTCGAGCCGGTGGCGGTGGGTGTCATCGCGAGCGCCCCCTCTACAGTGCGGAAAGTTCCCGGCCCGGTCCGGGTGCCGGACGTGGGCCGAGAAGTGGTCAGAGCGGCGCGGTCAGACTGGCCGGTGGATCCTGTTGAAAAGCATTCGTCAGCACGGGGCCGAACGGTTCGAAGCCCAGGCCGGCGACGACGACCTCCCGGACCAGGTCGTGCCACACGTGCGCGCGGCGGAGCAAGCTGTGCCCGCCGGGCAGCGTGAGCCGCGCGGTCTGGGCCGTGACCTGCTTGGCTCGAAGCGCGAAGTCGTACGAGCCGCGCGCCGGCACCCAGCGGTCGGCGCGACCGTGCGCGATCACCAGCGTCTTGCCGCGCAGCTGGCGTACCGGGTCGCTGGGCGGTACCCACGGCGCCAGCGCGCACACGGCGCGTACGGAAGCATGGCCGGCGACCCGGATCGCGGCACGGCCACCCATCGAGTGCCCGACCAGGACGACCGGCAGATTTCCGTACCGCCGGCCGACCTCGTCCAACGCCCATTGCGCGTCATGGGCGGCGTCGGCCCGCGAGCCGTTCCAGCCGGCGACGCGGTAGCGCAGTAGCCAGGGTTCGATCCCGTGCCGCCCGAGCTCGCTTCGTATGGCGTGCTGGATGGCCCGCATGCGGAGCAGCGACAGGGCTCCGTCCGAGGGCGGGGCGATGCTGTCGGCGGTGCCGCCGTGACAGAACAACGCCACTGCGGTCGGTGACCCGGACATCGGTGATTCCGACAGTGGCGTCACGTCGACCGACGGGCGGCTCATGGTGGCGGTCACGCTACAGCGCCGCTCTGGACATCCGCACGTACCCGGGTGGTCATAACTATGCATACGTGCGGCGCTGGTGCATTGGTTCGTCCTCGGGATGTGATCTCGACCGCAGGTTCCGATTGCCCGGTGGTTTCCCTCACAGCCGCCGGTAGATCGGCCGCTCGGATGGTTCAGAGGAATCTCCTGGCCGGCGGTGACGTTGCCCTGAACAATGGCCGGGCACCGATCGCGGACCTGGCACCTCTCCTACGGTGGTGACCATGATCTTCTCCCGAGGCAAGACCAAACTCATCGACGCCGACTCAGCACTGCGCGGTCGCGAGGACCCGATCCGGGTTCCCGAGACGCACGCCGTCAACGGCAACCGCATCGTGCCGCCCTTTCCGGAAGGTGCGCAGACCGCGGTCTTCGGGCTCGGCTGCTTCTGGGGGGCCGAGCAGGTCTTCTGGCAGACCCCGGGCGTCTACTCCACCGCAGTCGGGTACGCGGGTGGTTACACCCCGAACCCGACGTACGAGGAGGTCTGCTCGGCCCGTACCGGGCACACGGAGGTGGTCCTGGTCGTCTTCGACCCGGCGAAGGTGTCCTATGAGCAGCTGCTCAAGGTATTCTGGGAGGACCACGACCCGACGCAGGGGATGCGGCAGGGCAACGACATAGGAACGCAGTACCGCTCGGCGATCTATGTGTCCGGACCAGAGCAGCTCGATGCGGCCAAGGCATCCCGCGATGCCTACCAGGCCGCCCTGCACGAGGCCGGGGTCGGCGAGATCACCTCCGAGATCCGGGAGTTGGGCGACTTCTACTACGCCGAGGACTACCACCAGCAGTACCTCTACAAGAATCCCGGCGGCTACTGCCCGGTGAACTCCACCGGCGTCTCCTGCCCCGTCGGGACCGGCGTACGCCAGGACCAGGTGCCTGCACAGACAGACGTCCTCCCGGCGACCTGACCGAACGGGTAGAGCCCATGTTCATGAGCGACCTGGGTGAAGTCCGACTAGATCCCAGGCGTTCACGATCTTGTTGTGCGTGGCAATGTCAGCCAGTCGCCTTCCCGCGCGATCGTGACCGGGACCGGGGCGGACCTCAGCGACGCGGCAATCTGGTCGAGTTCGCCGGGTGTTCTTCGGTGCGGTAGGTGCGGTGTGGGCGCTTCTGCGAGCACGACCCGGCGATCCCGCGGTCACATGCCGAGGCGGCGCACGCCGAGCTGCCGGGGAGCCGACTCGAGATCCTGCCCGGGCGAAGTCATCGGCCGCATCAGCTCGATCCGGAACGCTTCGCGCGTGTGCTCGGCGACTTCGTGCACAGCACCCGGCCGGCAACGGACCCGCCGACCTGGCGCACCCGACACGGCGTTGCGCGACTGGACCACTGAGGCCGCGGTCGGCACAAGGGCGGTTGTGTAGCGAACCGACACTTTCCGGTGGCTCGAAGGGGCCGTTGTGTAGCGAACCGGCGCTTGTATGCGCGCTGGTGACTGGTGCGGCAGACTTCCCTCCCGTGAGCGAACCGACGGTGCATGACACCGCGCCCGTACCCGACACGAAGCCGTTGCCCGAAGCGGTGCCGGGACCGACCTCCACGTCCGAGGAGGAGCCGGTGCCGATGTCCGCACGCGTGCCGGTGCCGAGCGCGGCGGTCCGGGCCGGTCTGCCCGCCCCAGCTGCTCCGGTTGCGCCAGCTGCTCGGGGGCTGGTCACCGGAGCCTCGTACTCGATCACCGTCCGGCTCACCGCCAACGGCGATCCGGCGAGCATCGGCCGGATCGCCACCGCCGTCGGCGACTCCGGAGGAGCGGTCACCGCGATCGACGTGGTGGACTCCCGCCCGGACGGGCTGGTCGTCGACGTCACCTGCTCGGCTGCTGATGGCACGCACGCTCAGGAGATCGTCAGCGTCCTGCGCACGGTCAAGGGCGTGACGGTCGGCAAGGTCAGCGACCGTACGTTCCTGCTGCACCTGGGCGGCAAGCTCGCCGTCGCCTCTCGGGTTCCGCTCAAGACCCGCGACGACATGTCCATGGCCTACACCCCGGGCGTCGCCCGGGTCTGTCTTGCCTTGGCCGAGAACCCCGGCGACGTACGACGATTGACCATCAAGGGCAACAGTGTGGCGGTGGTGACCGACGGCAGCGCCGTACTCGGGCTCGGCAATCTCGGACCCGGCCCCGCCCTACCGGTGATGGAGGGAAAAGCGGCGCTGTTCAAGCGGTTTGCCGACATCGATGCGTGGCCGATCTGTCTGGACACCCAGGACACCGACGAGATCGTACGTACGGTCGAGATCATCGCGCCGGTGTTCGGTGGGATCAACCTCGAAGACATAGCTGCGCCAAGGTGTTTCGAGATCGAGAGGCGACTGCGCGCCTCCCTGTCCATTCCGGTTTTCCACGACGACCAGCACGGTACGGCGATCGTCGTCCTAGCGGCGTTGACCAACGCACTTCGGGTGGTGGACAAGGAACTCGGGTCGGTGAAGATCGTCGTGGCCGGTGCTGGAGCGGCGGGTACGGCGATCGTCACGCTGCTTCTGGCGGCCGGTGTCAGCGACGTCTTGGTCTGGGACCGCACCGGGATCTTGTGCCGGGACGACGACCGGCTGTCCCCGCCCATGCTGGAGGTGGCACAGCGTACGAACCCGGCCAACCAGCGTGGCGAACTGGCCGACGCCCTGGTCGGAGCCGATGTCTTCATCGGAGTCAGCGCCGGAAACGTCCTGCCGGCAACGGCTTTGGAGGTCATGGCCGACGGTGCGGTGGTCTTTCCGCTGGCCAACCCGACCCCGGACATCGATCCGGTCGCGGCCCGGCCGTACGCCTCGGTCATCGCCTCCGGCCGATCCGACCTGCCCAACCAGATCAACAACGTGCTGGCCTTTCCGGGGGTCTTCCGCGGCCTGCTGGACGCCCGCGCGACCGAGATCAGTTCGCAGATGCTGCTCTCAGCCGCACATGCCTTGGCTGCGGTCGTGACCGATGACCAGCTCAACGCCAGCTACATCGTGCCGAGCGTGTTCGACTCAGCAGTACACAAGGCAGTTGCCGGTGCCGTCGCCGATGCGGCCCGCACGGCCGCGTCGGTGGCAGCCGACGCCGCCGGCGTAGAGAGCTGAGCGCCCAGCGGTCGGGCACAATCGAATAGTGCCGGAGCTGCCTGAAGTCGAAGGGCTCGCCCATCACCTCCGTGAAGAGGCAGTGGGTCGGGTCGTCACGCGCTTGGACCTTGCCGAGGTCGCGGCGATCAAGACCTTTGATCCACCGCATACGTCGCTTGCCGGGCTGGAGATCACCGGCGCTTCTCGGCATGGCAAATTTCTCGACCTCGATGTCAGCGGACTGCACCTGATCGTGCACTTGGCTCGGGGCGGGTGGCTGCACTGGCGCAAGGACATGCCGGCCGCCCCGCCACGGCCGGGGAAGGGGCCGCTGGCGATGCGGGTGCACCTGGCCGAGCGCGAGGACTCCGACGAACGACCGTCGGCGGGAGCGGGTTTCGACCTCACCGAGGCCGGGACCCGCAAGGGCCTGTCGATCTATGTCGTACGAGACCCGGCTCATGTGCCGGGCATCGCCCGACTCGGGCCGGATGCGCTTTCGCTGACTGAGACCGAATTGGCCGCGTTGCTCTCCGAGCGGAGGGTGCAGGTCAAGGGTGCGCTGACCGACCAGCGGGTGATGGCCGGCATCGGCAACGCGTACTCCGACGAGATCCTGCACACGGCGAGACTGTCGCCGTTCAAGATGACCGACCGGCTGGAGGAAGCCGAGGTGCGTCGGTTGCACTCGGCGATACAGGAAGAGCTCACCGACGGGGTGAACCGCTCGATCGGACAGGGCGCGGCGACGCTGAAGTCGGAGAAACGGTCGGGGCTACGGGTACACGCGCGTACGGGCCTGCCCTGTCCCGTCTGCGGGGACACGATCCGCGAGGTGTCCTTTGCCGACAACTCGCTGCAGTACTGCCCGACATGTCAGACCGGCGGAAAGCCCTTGGCCGACCGGCGAATGTCAAAACTGCTCCGCTGAGCAAACCAGGACGTTATGCGCATCGTGCTTGTCCGGTTGCCTCCGTTGTGCCTGCTGGCTGGTCGCGGCCAGTAGTCGGACTGGGGTTGCGGCCCGAGCGGATGAGGCAGGGTGCCGTCTACCGCGCCGAAAACAGGTCCCGCGCAGGGCAGGGTGCCGCCTACCGCGGCCAGGCGGCGACCGCGGTCCACCAGTCCTCGATCGGCGGCGGATCGGCGTTCGTGATCCGCTGACCGGGCCTGGGCAGCGCCAGGGCGACGCCGGTCTCGGCGGCGGCGACCCAGAGCCGTTGCACTGGCTCGGCCCAGGCGTGGAAGGCCAGGTCGAAGGTCGCCCAGTGGATCGGCAGCAGAACCTCGCCGCCCAGATCGCGGTGCGCCCGGACCGCTTCCTCGGGATTCATGTGGATGTGCGGCCACTGCGCGCCGTACGCACCGATCGGCAGCAGAGTGAGGGCGAACGGCCCGTGCTCTTTTCCGATCTCGGAAAATCCTGCGGTGTAACCGGTGTCGCCGCCGAAGTAGACCCGCGTCTGTGGACCGCGGATCACCCAGGACGACCAGAGAGTGTTGTCGCGCCGAAGGCTGCGCCCGGAGAAGTGTCGCGCCTGGGTACAGGTCAGCCGAAGCCCACCCACGGTGGTGTGCTGACCCCAGTCCAGCTCGATGATCCGCTCCTCCGGGACATGCCAGCGGCGCAGGTGGGCACCGATGCCCAGCGGCACCACGAACGGCGCGGTCTGGGTACGGACGAGGCTGCGTACCGTTGGCAGGTCGAGATGGTCGTAGTGGTCGTGTGAGATCAACACCGCATCGACGGTGGGCAGGTCCTCGATCGGTATCGGCGGGGGATGCAAGCGGCGGGGACCCACCAGTGGCGACGGTGAGATCCGGTCTCCCCACACCGGGTCGAGCAGGACCCGCTGCCCGTCGACCTCGACCAGCGCACTGGCATGGCCGTACCAGGTGGCGGCCAGCTCAGCGGCGGCCTCGGGCGTACGGCCCGAACGTGCCAGTGGTACGGCACCGGCAGGTCGGCCCCGGTCGCCGCGGGTGAGCAACGCCCGGGCTATCGAGGGGCCGTCGGACGCGGTGATCACCGGGCTCGGCTCGAGATTGACGAAGCGGCCGTCGTGCAACTGCGAGGATCCCTGGCTCACCGCGCGCAGCGCCGACGGGAAGGCCCCCAACGCCACCGGCAAGCCCCAGGCTGCCCGGCCGACCCAGGTGAGCGCCGCGCCCAGTGCCAGCGCTGCGCCCGTACGAACAATCGTCTTCGCCGGAATGCTCACCACACCAGCGTCCCACTCCGCTGACAGATGCTGACCGTCGCCAGGGAGGGCCTACCTGGGATGGAGCCGGGGTGGTTTGTGCATCCCGACTGGGGGACCATCCACCCGTGGAGACAGCGCTGGTCGGGGTTGGACTGGTCGTCGTGGCGGCCGCGCTGCTCTGGGGTGTCGTGCGCTACCGCTCGACGCGCGGGTTCTCCAGCACCGAGCAGCGGTTGACCTTCGATGTCTTGCACGCGGCCAGCCAGGCTGCCCCTCCCTTGCGACTTGGCCTGACCGAGGCATCGGCCGGCAAGTCGATCCGCTACCTGAGACAGCTTCTCGGTACGCCCGCGCTGGCCATCACCAGTGCTGAGCAGGTGCTGGCCTGGGAGGGCATCGGCGGCCACCACCGCGACACGGTCATGACCCTGGCCGCTGGCGTCCTGGATTCCGCACGCCCCGACGTAGCCAAGGCCGCCGAGATGGCCTGCGAGCAGCCGGATTGTCCGCTGCGTGGTGCAGTGATCGCACCGGTGACCCTGGAGGGTCGGGTCGCCGGAGCGTTGGTCGCCCTGACCTGGCAAGAACCGGGTGCCGGCCTGGTCCGTGCCACCCTGGAGACCGCGCGCTGGGTCGGTACGCAGCTCGAGCTCGCCGAGCTCGACCAGTCCAGAGCCCGCCTGGCCCGCGCCGAGATCCGGGCGTTGCGGGCCCAGATCAGCCCGCACTTCATCTACAACGCGCTCGGGGCGATCGGCTCGTTCGTCCGTACCGATCCCAACCGGGCCCGTGAACTGCTGCTGGAGTTCGCCGAGTTCACCCGCTACAGCTTCCGTCAGTACGGCGAATTCACCACGTTGGCCGAGGAATTGGGCAACATCGAGCGTTACCTGCTGATCGAACGCGCGCGCTTCGGTGATCGGCTGCAGGTGACGCTGCGCATCGCCCCGGAGGTGCTGCCGGTCGCCGTACCGTTCCTGACCCTGCAGCCGCTCGTCGAGAACGCGGTGCGGCACGGCCTGGCCGGCAAGCCCGGAATCGGCAGCATCTCGATCCGCGCGGAGGATGCCGGCGCGCAGTGCCTGATCACCGTCGAGGACGACGGCGTCGGAATGGATCCGGCCCGGCTGCGCGAACTGACTGTCGAGGATGGCGGCGACGGCCGGGAGCATGTCGGGCTGGGCAACGTCGACGATCGATTGCGTTCTGTTTTCGGTGACGACTACGGCTTGGTGGTCGAGACCGCCCCCGGAGCCGGTACGAAGGTGAGCCTGCGGATCCCGAAGTTCCACGCCGGTGTCCGGGCCGGCTGAAGCTGAGCCGGCAGCCCGTCGCGGCGCGTGCGCTCGGCAGGGGCGGTGTCGCTTACTGTCCACGCAGGACGGAGGAGGTGGCAAGGTGACGACGACCATGCGGGTCCTTGCGGTCGACGACGAGCCGCCGGCCTTGGACGAGCTCGCCTTTCTGCTCAGATCGCACAGCTCAGTTTCCCAGGTGGTCACTGCCAACAACGCCAGCGACGCTTTGCGCGCCATGCAGGACGGCGGCCCTC
>JBPCOF010000090.1:0-13079 GCA_051000515.1 Geodermatophilaceae bacterium | reverse complement strand
TGGCCGCACTGACCGCGCGCGCCTACCGCCAGCCGCCGACGGTGGCCATCGCCATGCTCGGCGGCGAAGCCGGCATCGTCGGTGCCGCCGACCTCGCCCGCCACCGGTAGTCGCTGACTTCAGGTGGGGAGTTTGGCTCGTTCGTAGGCGTCTATCTCGGCCAGCAGCTCTCGCTTGCCGGCTTCGCTGCGGAACGAGACTCGTACGGCCGTACGAGACAGGTCGGCCAGTTCCACCGACGACATCCCGAAGACGTTGTGGGCCACTTCGTATTCATGGCACAGCGTCGTGTCGAACATGCCGGGATCGTCGGAGTTCAGGGTCAGCGTCACTCCTGCTGCGCGCAGCGCGGGGAAGGGATGGTCCGCGATCCGAGCAACGGCTCGGGTACGCAGATTCGACGTCGGGCAGATCTCGAGCGGGATGGAGTGCTCGACGAGGTAGTCCACCAGTGCCGGATCCTGGCCAGCCGTGATCCCATGCCCTATCCGTTGCGCCGCAAGAGAATTGATCGCATCCCAGACTGTTTCCGGTCCGGTCGTCTCGCCGGCGTGCGGAACGCTGGCCAGGCCCAGCGCGCGCGCCCGGGCGAAGACCGCGGCAAACTGCGGCCGGCCGATGCCGACCTCCGGACCACCCAAGCCGAACCCGACGCTGCCGGCCGGTGCGTACTGCTCGACCCAGTCGATCGTCCGCACTCCCGAGGGCAGCCCGAGTTCACCCGGGATGTCGAAGATCCACGCCAGCTCGACACCGTGTTCGGTCAGCGCCCGGGCCCGTCCGGCGGTGTAGGCCGCGGCGATGTCCTCAGCAGCGATCCCGACCAGCAGATGGCTGTCCGGAGTCGCGGTGACCTCGGCATAGCGAACGTTCTGCGCGGCCAAGTCGGCGGCGATCCCGACGACGAGTGCCTCGATGTCTTCGGGGGTACGTACCAGCGAGTTGACCGCGATGTAGACCTCGATGAAGTGCGCGAAGTCGGTGAATTCGTAGAAGGCGCTCAGTGCAGCTGGCTCGGTGGGAACGCCGGAGTCCGGATGCCGGCGGGCCAGCTCGAGGACGGTCGGCACCGAAGCCGAGCCCACGAGATGGACGTGCAGCTCGGCCTTGGGGAGCCCGGCGATGAACCCCGCAACATTGATGAACTCGACCACGGGCGCAGCATTCCACTTCGGACTCGTTCAGTGGTGACCATGATGTCGTGGACAATGGGCGAAATGCGAAGCGCAGCGAGAAGTCCCGGACAATTCCGAGCGGCCGTCTCCCTGGCGGTGGCGCTCCTGCTTGTCCTGTCCGGCTGTGCCACTGAACCGGAGCCGCCGGCGACAGTCGACGACTCTGCCTCGGCGGACCCGGATGCGGACGCCGACAGCGGCGACGGCTCCGGGCAGCGGGTCGAGCTGGGTACCTCCGACGCGCTGGTCTGGGGAGGAGGAGGCGACTACGGGGTGGTGCTGGTCCACGGTGCGGCCTTCGATGCGGCGAGCTGGGAACAGCAGGCGGCGCGGTTCGCGGACGAAGGCCTGGCTGTGTTGGCCGTCGAGGACACGTCGGCGGAGACCCTGATCGCCGCCATCGACTTCCTCGAGGTCGAACGCGGCGCCCAGGAGGTGGCCCTGTTGGGCGCCAGCGCTGGCGCTGCCGCAGTGATCAACGCCGCTGTGGCCAATCCCGACAGCTACGACCAACTCGTGTTGCTCTCTCCGGCCGGTGGCGACGTAGCAGCGCTCAGCGACGGCCCGAAGTTCTTCATCTACAGCCTCGACGAGGGGTCGGCCGGCTCGATCGAGCAGCTGATAGCCGATGCGCCGGGCCAGGACAACGAGGTGCTCGCGGTCGAGGGTTCGGCACATGCCCAGGCGGTCTTCGAGACCAGTGCCGGGACCGACGTGGTAGACGCCATCCTGACCCGGCTAGTCGGCTGACCCGCTACCGGTTCGGCGGGCAGGCGGGGTAAGGCAGGGTGCCGGCTACCGCTTCCGGCGAAGGGCAGCCGGCGGCAGGGTGCCGCATACCGCGCACCGACGAATGCAGGGGTTCAGCGGTTGTCAGCGGGCGGCCTCGATCAGGTGGTAGAGCAGCAGTAGCTGCGTCACGGCCAGCGGCTCGTTGGGCACGTCGCCGCCGATCCGCCCCAGGCCGGTGGGCACGGTGTCCTCGCCGCCCATGTCCGCCCAGATGGCGTTCTGCAGGACGCCGATGTCCGACGTGGGGGCATACCCGTGTACGTGCAGGGCGTCGGTCGGCCGGCCGTCCTCGTCGCGGATCAACTTCAAGTGCATGGCCCGGCCGTCCACCTGCTTGAAAACCTCGGACAGGTCTGGATGGCGCACGGTCGGGCGAAGCAGCAGTTCTGCTGACAGCGGGGTCTCCGGCGGGTCGTCGCGTCCCGGAATCGGAGCGAAGCGGACCACGATGTCGGCGAAGGCCCGCTGCGGTCGGATGAACTCCTCGGATTCGGGTTCGCGCTTGTCCATCTCGGCTTCGACCTGTTCGCGGTCGTAGCCCCGCTTCTTGGTGTCGCGGCCGATTTTCCACTCCCGCCGGATCTCCTCGACCGGGTCGAGGAACACGGTGACGTCGAAGCACGCCCGCGCCAGCTTCGTGGACAGCGGCAGCAGCCCTTCCACGATGAGAAACTCCTTGGGTTCCACCAATTCGGGTCGGACCAACATGCCGGTGGCGTGGTCATAGACCGGCTTGAGGATAGGCTGCCCGGTGGCCAGCATCTGTAAGTGCTGCTCCATGATCTGCACGTAGTTGCAGTCCGGATGCAGCGCCGTGAAAGGAAGCGTCTTGCGCTCTTCGCGGTCAAAGCGGTGGTAGTCATCGACGCAGATTGCGGTGACCCGGTCATCGCCGAGCGCATCCACCAAGCCCTGGGTCAGCGTGGTCTTTCCCGCCGCACTGTCGCCGGCGATCGCGATCATCACCGGTCGCTGGGCGTCGCTGGCCCGGCCCATCCGCACGATCTTGTCCGGCACCGGAGCACGTCCCTTCCTCGATCGCACACACCGCTGGATCAGTCAGGCTAGAAGGGGCTGACTAGGGAAGAACCCCGTCGCAGGGGGAAGGTGGGGGGGAGCCGCTCTAACCTGTGCAGATGGCCCCACCGCTGCGGGTAGTCCTCGTCGACGACCACCCGATGGTCCTGGAGGGCCTCAAGGCCATGCTCGCCCGCCGGGCCGGCGAGGTCCGGATCGTCGGGCAGGCCAGCAACAGCGACGATGCCTTCCGGGTGGTCGGGGACCTGCGTCCCGACGTGGTGGTGCTCGACGTTCGCCTGGGACAAGACAGTGGGTTGGACGTCTGTCAGCGGCTGCTCGCCCGCGATCCCGCCTGCCGCGTGGTGTTCCTGACCGTGTACGACGACGAGCAGTACCTCTTCCAGGCCCTTCGAGCCGGCGCCGTCGGGTATCTGCTGAAGCGAGTCGACGGCCGCCAACTGGTCGAGCATCTGCAGGAAGTACGTGCTGGTGAGATCGTCATCGACGCCGCGCTGGCCGGCCGGGCCACTGCCAGTGCAGCGCGACTGGCGGCCGGCGAATTCTGGCCCGGCGCTCATCTGGGTCTGACCCAGCGGGAGAGCGAAGTGCTTTCCCTGATGGTCGCCGGACACCACAATCGGGCGATCGCGTCCCGTCTCGTGGTCGGCGAGGAGACGGTCAAGAGCCACGTCAGCTCGGTCTACCGCAAACTGGAGGTAAGCGACCGCTCGGCAGCTGTGGCGAGCGCACTGCGCGAGGGGCTTTTCCATTGATGCCCGAAACACCCCGCAGAACCGGCCGCAACGGTCCGGCCCCGGGCCGATGCCCGTACGGCCTCGTTCTGCAGAAGGCTGTGGACGCGTTGACTGCCGGACGGGAGGCCACCGCCGGTGTCGTAGTCGGCGAGCTGTCCTCGGACGGATCGGTGGCGGCCGTCTGGGACTTCGATCACACGGCTCGGGAGTTGGTCTGCCGGCACGCAAGCCTGCCGGATCTACTCGATCGGCGTATTCCGTTGGGAGTCAGCATCGCTGGTTGGGTGGCGAGTCATCGGCGGCCGACCTTGGTGGTGGACCGCGGTGCTGACCGGCGCGGAGATCACTATGCCGGCGACCCGCGTATCCCGACAGCCGGAGCAGCAGTGCCGATCCCCGGTGCGGAGCAGTACACCGGCGGGGTGCTCGAGGTGTACGGGGACGGCCGAGGCTCGACGACTACTTCCGGCTTGATCGGATTGGCCCGACTGGCCGCCGTGATCGCCGCGGGTCGCCACGTCATGCCCGCTCTGAGCAATGCTGTTGCCGCGCCCGGCGATTCGGTCACCGAAGTGGAGCGCCAGAACCGGCGGATGGCGGCCGAGCTGCATGACGGTGTGTCTCAACGGCTGGCCAGCTTGTCCTTTCATCTCGCCGCCGCCAACTCCGCGCTGGCCGAGTTGTCCCCGGACGCGGACCCCAGCAGCGATCCGGTCAGTTTTGCAGTCCGGCAGCTGAGTACGGCCAGCGAACTGAGTCAACTGGCCGCCGATGACGTACGGGCAGCGATCAGCGGTCTGCGACCACCGGTTCTCGACGACCTCGGATTGACCAAGGGCTTGGTCAGCCTGTGCGGCGCCTTGGGAGCTGGGGATCTCTCGGTCGAGGTCGACGTGGAGGCCGTCGAGTCACCGTTCGTGTCCGCGGCAGCGTCGCTGGCCCTTTATCGAGTGGCCCAGGAGGCGCTGGGCAACGCCGTCAAGCATGCCGGTGTCGCGGCCGTGCGGGTTCGGCTGGCACGGCGCGGTGACAACGTCGTCCTCGACGTACGCGATGACGGGGCTGGCTATCGGCAGGCCCCTGACCGGACCGCGGGCCCGAAGTCGGCCGGCCAGGACAGCGGGTTGGGTCTGCGCAGCATGGCCGAGCGCATGCAAGCTGTCGGCGGGCACATAGAACTGTGGTCGGCACCGGGCAGGGGTACGCACGTTCGTGCCATCGTCCCGGACCTGCCGGACTAACTAGCCCTACTCGTTGAACCGATTCCGGGGCTACGGACGAGGCCTGGTGGCTACGGGCGAGGCCTGGTCGGCTGCGTCGTCGAGATCATGAGCGCTGGTGGTGCAGCACGACGGATGCACCCAGGACGCTCACGATCATTGCATACCGGCGGTCAGGCGTTGACCGACCCGCGCAGAACGGCTGAGGTCGCTCGTACCCGCTCGGACAGGGCGGCCTGGCCGGCGCTGATGCCCTCGACCCGGCCACCCCAGTCGTGCAATGCCTGATCGACCAGCGCCCGGCCGAAGGAGAAGGTCAGCGGCCACGGGGCTGGTCGCGCCGCGATTCCGGCCAGATGCTGGGTCGCCACGTCGGCCGGCTGACCACCGGAGAGGAAGGCGATCCCGGCCACCTTGGGCGGCACCACCCGCCGCAGGGCCGCAACCGTGCTCTCAGCGACCTCGGCCGCATCGGCATCGTCCAGCCGATCCAGTCCCGGCGTGATCATGTTCGGCTTGAGCACCATCGACGGCAGATCGAGCTCGGCGTAGGCCAACTCGGCGAAGACCTCGAGCAACGCGAAGTTGGTCACTGCCTCACACTGGTCCATGGTGTGCGCTCCGGCCGCCACCACCTCCGGCTCCACGATCGGCACGATCCCCTGCTCCTGGCACAACATCGCGTACCGGGCCAGGGCGTGGGCGTTGGCGCGCAATGCCCGGTGTGTCGGCAGATCCGGACCGATCGTGATGACCGCCCGCCACTTCGCGAATACCGCTCCACGAGAGGCGAAGTCCTGCAGGCGATCACGAAGTCCGTCCAAGCCCTCGGTGACCGTCTCACCGGGTGCACCGGCCAGCGGCTTGGCTCCAGTGTCGACCTTGACGCCACCGGCCAGGCCCATCTCGGCCAGCGCTTCAGGGAACGGGCGTCCGTCGGAGAGCCGCTGGTTGAACGTCTCTTCGCATAGGATGACGCCGCTGACGCTGTCGGACAGATCGGGTGTGGTCACCAACATCTCGCGGTAGGCACGACGGGCATCCTCGGAGGCATTGATTCCCTGGCCCTCCAGTCGCTTGTCCATGGTGCCGGGGCTTTCGTCCGCGGCAAGGATGCCGCGAGGCCGAGCCATCAGTTCCGTTGCAGCGCGCCGGAGTTCGTCCACCGATCTAGTCCTCCCTGTGAATTCCCGCCGCCATGGCAGGCGTCGGATGTTCGTAGTCGACAGCGGAGTATTCGGCCAGCCGGTCCAGGCGGTGGGTGGCGGTCACATGCCGTACGGTCCCCGACTTCGCCCGCATCACGATCGAGTCGGTCACCGCCGTACCGGCGCCATACCGCACGCCCCGAACCACCTCGCCGTCGGTGATGCCGGTGACCGCGAAGAAGGCGTCCTCACCGCGGACCAGATCGTCGGTGCTCAGGACGGCGCGGAGGTCGAGCCCAGCGGCGGCTGCCGCCTCTCGCTCGGCAGCAGATCGGGGCGTCAGCCGAGCCAGGATGACTCCGCCGAGGCTCTTGACCGCGCAGGCGGCGATGACCCCCTCAGGGGTACCTCCGATGCCGAGCAAGAGATCGACACCCGAATCGGGGCTGCAGGCCATCAATGCGCCGGCCACATCGCCATCACTGATGAATTGGATGCGCGCCCCCGCGGCGCGCACATCCGCGACCAGGCTGTCGTGCCGTGGCCGATCCAAAATGCAGACGGTGACATCGTTGACCGTAGAGCCCTTCGCCTTGGCCACCGCACGGATGTTGTCGGCCACCGGCGCTTCGAGATCCATCAGTGCTGCGGCGGAGGAGCCGGTCACCAGTTTGTCCATGTAGAAGACCGCCGACGGATTGAACATCGAGCCGCGTGGTGCCACCGCGAGCACCGCGACAGCATTGGTCATTCCCTTGGCCGCCAAGGTCGTACCGTCGATCGGATCCACGGCCACGTCGTAGGACTGACCGGTCCCGTCCCCGACCCGCTCACCGTTGTACAACATCGGCGCCTGGTCCTTCTCGCCTTCACCGATGACCACGACACCGTCCATGGCGACCGTGGACATCATCGTCCGCATCGCGGTGACGGCAGCTTGATCGGCGTCGTTCTTGGCTCCGCGGCCGACCCAGCGGCCACCGGCCATCGCGGCTGCCTCGGTCACCCGCAGCAGGTCGAGGGCCAGGTTGCGATCCGGTGCCGGCCTAATTCGGGTTTCCCCCATGACTGGCACCTCCTCGCGTCGATGTCGCACTTCTGATGATGTGGACGTTAGGGATTGCGCCGCGCATCCGCCTCCCCCGAGCGGTGGACGACAAGGGGGACGTGGGCCGACCCGTCCGTACGGCCGGTGATCTTGACGTAAATGTCGGTTCCCGGGCCTAAATGGGCCACTGAACCGACAACAACGTCAAGATCACGGCGCAGCTCGCCAGCCCGGGACGGACAGGACATGCTCGACGAACAACCTCGTTGCCGGGGTGGGCGTCGGGCCGGTGACAAGGTGCCACGGGCGTACGAGCGGGGTGCCCTCGACCGGCACGACCACCAACTGCTCGCTGCCCAACTCCAACGCGACGGCGTCGGCCGAAACAAGGGCCGCGCCGAGCCCGGCGACCGCCGCGGCCAGCACCGCCCCGTTGGACCCGAGCACCATCCGCGGCGGATCCAGGTCGCGCGCGGACAGCAGGGCCTCGAGACTGGCCCGCGTCCCGGATCCGCGTTCGCGCAGCAGCCAGGTCGTCTCACCCTCGTCGAAACTAGCGAGCATCGACGGTCCTACGACCACGACGAGCAGGTTGTCCCGCTGTGCCGCGATCCGGCCGGAGGCTGTCTGTGGCGGCCGACCAGCGAGTACCAGGTCGACTTCGTGATGGGCCAGCAGGTCCCACACTTCGGAGCTACTGCCCACGTCGACCCGCAGTTCGACCTCCGGGAAGTCCCCGGAGAAAGCAGCCAGTAGGGGCGCGATCAACTGATCAGCTGCCGTGGGTACGGCTGCCAGCCGCAGTCGTCCACGGCCCGGCGCGCCCACCCCCCTGGCTGCCGCCCACCCCTGTTCGAGCAAACCCAGTACCCGGCGGGCATATCCGACGTACGTCGCTCCCGCAGGCGTCAACTCGACGCCGCGACCAACCCGTTCCACCAGAGCCACCCCGAGGTCCTTGGACAGTGCCGACATGGCGACGGAGACCGCGGATTCACTGACCACAAGGCGGCGAGCCGCCCCGACGACCGAGCCCTCCTCGGCGAAGGTCACCAGCGTGCTGAGTCTCGACAAGGTGACCGACTGCGGTGACAATTCAGGCATCACTCAACTATAGCGAGCAGAGACTTAATGGACGACTCAACTTATATCGGGCAGACTCAGCGTAGGTAAACGATCCCAGGAGGCGTTACGGATGAGCGAGAACGGCCACAAGGAAGGCGCCAAGAAAGGCGACCGCTGGTCAGCCGGCGTCATCCCGTATGCGGAGATGGGCTACTGGCAACCGGATTACGAGCCAGCCGACACCGACATCCTGGCGGTCTTCCGGATCTCCCCGCAGGAGGGAGTTCCGCCCGAAGAGGCCGGCGCCGCTGTTGCCGGTGAGTCCTCGACCGCCACATGGACGGTGGCCTGGACCGATCGGCTGACCGCGCACGAGCACTATCAGGCCAAGTGCTACCGGGTGGAGAAGGTGCCGGGCGCCGAAGGTCAGTACATGGCCTACATCGCCTACGACATCGACCTCTTCGAAGAGGGCTCGATCGCGAACCTGACGTCCTCGATCATCGGCAACGTCTTCGGCTTCAAACCGCTCAAGGCATTGCGGTTGGAGGACATGCGAATCCCGGTCGCGTACGTGAAGACCTTCCAAGGCCCCTCACACGGCATCGTGATGGAGCGGGAGTACCTGAACAAATACGGCCGACCGCTGTTGGGCGCCACCACAAAACCCAAGCTCGGCCTGTCTGCCCGCAACTACGGCCGGGTGGTCTACGAGGCCCTGCGCGGGGGCCTGGACTTCACCAAGGACGACGAGAACATCAACTCCCAGCCGTTCATGCGGTGGCGGGACCGTTATCTCTTCTCGATGGAGGGGGTCAACCGGGCGCAGGCTGCCACCGGCGAGATCAAGGGTCACTACCTCAACGTCACAGCTGCCACGATGGAGCAGATGTACGAACGGGCCGAGTTCGCCAGGGACCTGGGCAGCATCATCGTGATGATCGACCTGACGACCGGCTACACCGCGATCCATTCGATGTCGGAATTCCGCCGGGCCAACGGCATGATCCTGCACCTGCACCGCGCCGGGCACGGCACCTACACCCGGCAGAAGAACCACGGGATCAGCTTCCGGGTCATCTCCAAGTGGATGCGGCTGGCGGGTGTCGACCACATTCACGCCGGCACGGTCGTCGGGAAGCTGGAAGGCGACCCCGCATCGGTCAAGGGTTACTACGACGTGCTGCGGTTGGACAAGACGCCCGTCGACCCGGCTAAGGGTCTGTTCTTCGCCCAAGACTGGCAGTCGATGCCCGGCGTCATGCCGGTCGCCTCGGGCGGCATCCACGCTGGCCAGATGCATGAGTTGCTGCACCTGTTCGGTGACGACGTCATCCTGCAGTTCGGCGGTGGCACGATCGGGCACCCGATGGGGATTGCCGCCGGGGCCGAGGCGAACCGGGTGGCCCTCGAAGCCGTGGTCAAGGCCCGCAACGAGGGCATGGACCTGATGAAGGGCGGCGAGGAGTTGCTGCGCAAGACCGCGGAGTGGAACAAGCCGCTCAAGCTGGCGCTGGACACCTGGGGCGACATCACCTTCAACTACGAATCCACCGACACCCTCGACGTCGTCGAAACACCGACCTCCTCCTGAAGGGAACCAACGACATGCGCATCACCCAGGGGACGTTCTCCTACCTTCCCGACTTCACCGACGAGGAGATCAGCAAGCAGGTGCAGTACTGCCTGGACAACGAATGGCCGCTGTCGGTCGAGTACACCGACGACCCGCACCCGCGCAACATCTACTGGGAGATGTGGGGGCTGCCGATGTTCGACCTCAAGGATGCCGTCGGGGTTCTCGAGGAGATCAACGCCTGCCGGGATGCCTATCCCGAGCACTACATCAAGCTCAGCGCGTACGACGCTTCACTGGGAAGGCAGTCGACTGCGCTGTCCTTCATCGTGCAAAGGCCCACGAACGAGCCGGGTATGCGGTTGGATCGCGCTGAGGGATCGGATCGCCGGATCTGCTACACGACCCACGCGTACGCGGTCGAGCGTCCGGTCGGCGAGAGGTACCCAACAAAGTCGTGAGTGAAGAAAACCGAAGTCGTGAGTGAAGAGAAGGAGCGTCCCGGATTCGGGATGCCGCGGCCGGGTCGGCCAACCCCGCCACCCAAGTCTGACAGTCCAGCCGCCTCCGATGAGACTGACAAGGAGGAACCCGATCCCGAAGCGCAGCAGGCGGATTCGGAGACACTGTCCGACGACGAGGAGTTGGATCTGGCCTCGGAGTTCGAGAAGTCAGGCGTCGAGGAAATCTTGAAGTCTCTGGACACCGAGCTGGTCGGGCTGGCGCCGGTGAAACAGCGAATCAGAGAGATCTCCGCTTTGCTGCTGGTCGACAACGCGCGGCGGAAATTCGGCCTGTCCACGTCCCGGCCGAATCTGCACATGAGCTTCACCGGCAGCCCGGGAACCGGAAAGACGACGGTGGCCCTGCAGATGTCCGAGCTCCTGCATCGCCTGGGCTACCTGCGCCGCGGGCACCTCGTGGCAGTGACCCGCGACGACCTGGTCGGCCAGTACGTCGGGCACACCGCGCCTAAGACCAAGGACGTCCTCAAGAAGGCGATGGGCGGGGTGCTGTTCATCGATGAGGCTTACTACCTCTATCGCGCGGAGAACGAACGCGACTACGGGCAGGAAGCCATCGAGATCCTGCTGCAGGTCATGGAGAACCAGCGCGAGGACATCGTGGTAATCCTGGCCGGCTACAAGGACCGGATGGACTCCTTCTTTGCCTCGAATCCGGGAATGAGTTCGCGGGTTGCCCACCACATCGACTTTCCGGATTTCTCGGTCGAGGAACTCGAGGAGATCGGCCACCTGATGGTCGACAAAGAGGGTTACACCTTCGCGCCGGAGACCGAGAAGGTCTTCGCCGACTACGTGCGCCGGCGCAAGGAGCAGCCGCGGTTCGCCAACGCCCGCAGCATCCGTAATGCCATAGAGCGAGCCAGATTACGGCACGCCAACCGGGTCCTCGAGTCCTCGACACCGACGACACGCGAGCAGCTGATGCGGTTGGAGCCTGAGGACTTTCTCGGCAGCCGGGTGTTCGAGGACTCTGACGCTCAGCCCGAACCCGGCTAGGGGAAGATCCCGCGGCTAACCCGAACGGGCGGTCGCCGGCGGATCCTGGGATACTCACCTCATGAGCAGGGTGGACGGTGGGCGCGATCATCCCCGTGGCCGACGTATGCGCTCATCCAGACGCCGGTTCTTCGCCTCGACCGTTGCGGTCATGGCCCTGGCTGGGTGCTCGGGCGCGCCTGGCGCCACGTACGACCACGTATCCACACCGCCCCCAGGGCCGATCGCGACGCATGGGATGGCGCGATCCGCGCCGGTGCGGGTGCAGGTCCCGGCGATAAGCGTCGACTCCGACCTGATCGATCTCGGACTGCGCGACAACGGGACCCTGGAAGTGCCGCCCGACGGCTTTCCCGCCGGTTGGTTCACCGGCGCACCGACTCCAGGTGAGATCGGGCCCGCGATCATCGCCGGTCACGTCGACTGGGGGGGCGAGCCGGGCGTCTTCTACGAGCTCAGTGATCTGGTGGCAGGCGACGAGATCACCGTCACCGGCCAGGACGGCAGCACCGCCGTCTTCCGGGTCACGGAGGTAGCCGAGTTCCCCAAAGACGAGTTTCCCACCGAACTCGTGTACGGCGACATCAACTACGCCGGTCTCCGGTTGATCACTTGCGGCGGGTCCTTCGACCGAGCCACCGGACACTACGAAGACAACATCGTCGCCTTCGCCGAATTCGTCGGGACCGGCAGCGCCTGACGTACGGACCCACGTGCCTAGTCCGCGTCCTTGTCTGAAGTCGGCCGGTTATCCAGAATATCTCATTTTGGCCCCCCCGTCCGCTACCCTTCACCAGACCACTGTCATCTGATGGAGAGAGCGCAATAATGGCGAACAAGGCAACTGTGTTGGGGGCTACTGTAGCCGCCACATTCGGGGTGGCTGCTGCGATGCTGATAGGTGCAGGCTCGGCCTACGCTCTGCCCGTCGCAGAAAAGGTCACATTCTGTCATGCTGCGCCAGCCGGACAATGCGAAGAAATATATTGAAATCACTACTGCTGATAACGGGGTGGGTCCCCTGGCCGAAGGCCGAGGCGGCCACGCTGACGAGCACGACGACGACATCATTCCCGCGTTTGGCTACATCGACGAGAACGGTAACCACGCCGAGTACCCCGGAAAGAATCTGGACAACGGGGGTCAAGCGATCCTCGACAACGGCTGTAAAATCCCGCCGGTGACCACCACACCGCCGACCACGACGTCGACCGGGACGACCACGACCGGGACGACCACGACCGGGACGACCACGACCGGAACGACCACGACCGGAACGACCACGACCGGAACCACCACGACCGGAACCACCACGACCGGAACCACCACTGGGACCAGCACCAGGACACCCCCAGGCCGGACCACTTCACCCCGCCCGATCCCAAGTGGCGGCGTCGACACCGGTAACAGCGGACTCGTCGACGACGGCTCGTTCAACGCACCGGCCGCCCTCGGGCTGCTGGGCGTTCTCGGGCTAGCTGGCGGTACCGCGGTCGCGGTTCGCCGCCGTGGTCTCGGCAGGTAACTGCACCACAGCAACACCCAACAAGCGCGGGAGATCCCGGGCGGTGTGGCAGTACGCCACACCGCCCGGGATTTCATGTGAGTTTCCGCCATCCTCACCAAAAGGGGCTCTTCGTGATGAAGCGTGGTAGCGGTGGGGTGATGCGAGCCCGCGCCTGAGTCAGATGTTGGCCCTGGGGCCTCAGGATTCGTGGTGTCAACGACACGAATTTAGGAGGCCCCAGGTGAGTGAT
>JBPCOF010000082.1:0-4611 GCA_051000515.1 Geodermatophilaceae bacterium | reverse complement strand
GGCGGGCAGCGCGCCCGCGCGTCGTTGGCCTGCGCCTTGCTGCGCAAGCCGGAATTGCTCATCCTCGACGAGCCGACGGTCGGCTTGGACCCGGTTCTGCGCGAGGAGTTGTGGGGCATGTTCTCCTCGCTGGCCGCTGCGGGCACGACGCTGGTGGTCTCCAGTCACGTCATGGACGAGGCCGGCCGGTGCGACCGAATCCTATTGCTACGTGCAGGGAATCTGATCGCCGACGACAGTCCGGACGCCCTGCGTCACGCCGCAGGGACCGATGATCTCGACCAGATGTTCTTGACCCTGATCCAGAAGGCGGAGGCGGCCTGATGTCCCCGACGATCACTTGGGCCACCGCGAAGCGGGTTCTCACCCAGCTCTCCCATGATCGCCGTACCGTTGCGATGCTGGTTCTCGTCCCGAGCGTGCTGATGGTCTTGTTGCGGTTTGTCTTCGACGATGACGCGATCTTCGACAGGATCGGTTTGCCGCTCCTGGGCGTCTTCCCGTTGATCATCATGTTCCTGATCACCAGTGTCGCCATGTTGCGCGAACGCACCTCCGGCACTTTGGAGCGCCTGCTCACCACACCGATGCACAAGCTCGACCTGCTCCTCGGTTATGGAATTGCCTTCACCGTTGCTGCGGCCGTCCAGGCGACGGTCGCGACCGGGACGGCCTACCTGCTGCTGGGACTGGACACCCAGGGCTCTTGGGGTTGGGTGGTGGCCGTGGCTGTGGCCAACGCCGTTCTCGGCATGGCTCTGGGGCTGCTCGTCAGTGCCTTCGCCCAGTCCGAGTTCCAGGCGGTGCAGTTCATGCCCGCGGTTGTGCTGCCGCAGTTCCTGACGTGTGGGCTGTTGATCTCCCGCGATCAGATGGCGGGCTGGCTGGAGGCGATCAGTAATGTGCTGCCGATGTCCTACGCAGTCGATGGGCTCCAGGAGATCGGGGCGAACTCCTCGGTCACCAGCACGTTGGTTCGCGATCTCGGCGTGGTGCTGGTCGCCACGGTGATCGCTCTGGGCTTGGGTGCCATGACCCTGCGGCGGCGCAGCGGTTGAGTACCCGGCCGCGCGGACCTCGACCCGGCGGATCTGACACCAGGGCCACGATCCTGGCCGCTGCCCGTACCGAATTCGCCTCCAGCGGGTACGACGGCGCAACGATCCGTGGGATCGCGGTCGCAGCCGGCGTCGATCCGGCGCTGGTTCATCACTACTTCGGCACGAAGTCCCGACTGTTCGCAGCGGCTCTGGAATTCCCATTCGATCCTGATGTGCTCTTCGCCGCGGTCCTGGGCGGCGGCATCGACGGAGCGGGGGAGCGGTTGCTCCGGGCCGTGTTCGCCGCCTGGGACGACGCTGGTTCTCGGGCTCCGATGTTGGCCATCATCCGGACCGCGACGACGAGCGATGCCGGCGCTGCCATGCTGCGAGAGTTTTTGGACCGCAACATCTTGCAACGGATCTCGGCCGAGCTGTCTCCTGATCGTGCCGACCTGCGGGCCGCTCTGGTTGCCTCGCAGATGGCCGGCCTGCTGATGGCTAGGTACGTGATCTCCCTGCCCGCCTTGGCCACCGCTGCGGCCGAGGACATCATCGCGGCCGTGGCCCCGAACGTGCAGCACTACCTGAATGGCGACCTCGGTGGGCCAGTCGGGTCCTGAGCCCGGCGCCCGAGGACGGCTCTTGGGTTGATCGGCCGGCTCTGATTCGACTGAACCGTCTGCAGCTCGGATCAGCCGCATCCAGCTGCAGATGGTTCAGTCAATGGGCGATTTCGCTCCCGGCCCGCCAGCTCCGGATCACTCGATGGTTGTGATCTCCAGCAAGTCCTCGAGGCCGGCGAGATCGGCCGGATTCCGTGTGCAGAGCCGGGCACCGTGGGCCATGGCGGTGGCCGCAATGACCAGGTCCATGACGCGGGCTCGGGGTTGCCGACCCGCTTTGGCCGTGGCCGCGGCGAGCCGCCCGTACGCCCGCGCGACCCGGGTATCCATCGGCAACGGATCGAAGGATCGCTCGATCTCCGCGAGGCGACGGAGCCGCTCGGCTCGAATGTCGTCCGGCCGAGCCACCAACACGCCGAAATGGAGTTCGGCCAGCGACGCGGCACTGATTGCGAGATCTCCGTTGATCGGAGCGGGTTCCGGGCCGAGCAGAACACTGGTGTCCAGCACGGTTCTCATGAGACCCAAGGGTCGCGCGGTGCGTCATCGAGCAGTTCCCGGTCGGCAGTCCACTGGAGATCTGTGGGACCTGAGAAAACACTGCTGATCTCGCGCCAGTTCCGCCATCGGTTGCGGGTCATCGGAATCAGTTGGGCGACCGCCCGCCCGCTGACGGTGACGGTGACGGTCTCGCCGGCCTCAGCACGACGAACGAGTTCACTGGCCTGTTGCCGTAGTTCCCGCAATCCGGTCGTCGTCATGCGCCCACCGTAGCACCTGTGCTACTGAGGCTAGATGAGTCACTGACTCCACTGCTGTTGGATTCGTCCGGTGAGCAGCAATGGGCAAGCCCCGCACCCGATGATCGATCCGGCTGAGCTGCAGGCATGTCTGCGTGTTCTGGCGCAGGTAGACGAACTGAGTCGGACTGATCCAGAGCATTTAGACGCCGTCGCCGTACGCAGGGCGACGGCCAAGCTCTTCAAGACTGTCAAAGAGACCCGGCGGGCTCAGCGCCGCGCGGCAGTCCTCGCCGCCGATCACGCCGTCACGGCGGCAACGGCGACCGCTGCTCCGGGACGAATCGATGACGAGACCCAGGGCCTGCCGCTGTCCTCGAACGTAACTGGGACCAGTGCCGGGATGCTGCTTCGGGCCCGCGCGTGCTACATCTGCAAGAACCGGTACGCCGACGTCGATGCCTTCTACCACCAGCTCTGCCCCACCTGCGCTGCGCTGAACCGGGCCCGCCGCGATGCGCGCACCGACCTGCGCGGGCGCCGGGCCCTGCTGACCGGTGGGCGGGCGAAGATCGGGATGTACATCGCCCTGCGGTTGCTGCGCGATGGCGCCCACACGACGATCACCACCCGATTCCCGCGTGATGCCGTACGGCGGTTCACAACGATGCCGGACAGCTCGGACTGGCTACATCGACTGCGCGTCGTCGGCATCGACCTCCGGGATCCAGCCCAGGTCATCTCCCTCGCCGAATCCATTGCTGCACAAGGACCGTTGGATGTGCTGATCAACAATGCGGCGCAGACTGTACGACGTTCGCCTGGCTCGTACGGACCTCTCATCGATGCCGAGTCCGCGCCGCTGCCAGCAGGGCAGTTGCCGGAGTTGCTCACCTTCGACCACACGAGTGAGGCCCACCCGGCGGCGCTGGTCGGTTCCGTGGCCCAGCATCCGACCGCGCACGCTGTGACCGCGCTGGCGCTGACGGCTGGATCGGCTTCGCCGGCCCGGATCGCCTCGCAGACCGCCATCGATGCCGGTGGCCTGGTCCCGGACATGCACCCGGTGAACAGCTGGACCCAGCGGATCGGCGAGGTCGGCCCGCTGGAGCTGCTCGAGGTGCAGCTGTGCAACACGACCGCGCCGTTCATCCTGATCAGTGCGCTGCGCCCGGCACTGGCCGCCGCACCGGCGCGGCGCAAGTACGTCGTCAATGTCTCCGCGATGGAAGGGCAGTTCGGCCGCGCGTACAAAGGGCCCGGCCACCCGCACACCAACATGGCCAAGGCCGCGTTGAACATGCTGACCCGCACCAGCGCCCAGGAGATGCTCAGCACTGACCGGATCCTGATGACCGCCGTCGACACCGGCTGGATCACCGACGAGCGACCGCACCCGACCAGACAGCGCCTGGCCGATGAGGGCTTCCATGCGCCGTTGGACCTCGTCGACGGAGCGGCCAGGGTGTACGACCCGATCGTCCAGGGTGAAGCCGGACACGACCTGTACGGGTGTTTTCTCAAGGACTACGCGCCGGCTGCCTGGTGAGGCGCTCTGAATGTCAGTCGCTGGGCGTTGCGCTGTGCCTCGGGCGGGATCTGGTGCCCCGGCCGAGGCATCGCCGAGCTACCCGTGGGTCTCTTCGCCGGTCACCGCGAAGCCTTCGTCGACCTCGACGGTGACGCGCGTGCCGTCGGCTGTCTCCAGATGCGCCTCGTAGACGCCTTCGGAGTCGGTCTCCAGGCACCACCGTGGCGTCGGGGTACTCAGCCAGCGCCACGGTCTCTACCTGCGACGCGATGTCACCGGTCAACGGTTCCTCGCCGGCATGCCCGCCACCATCCGAATGCGGACCTTCCCTGCCCACATCGTCGCCGGCCGTGGTGGTCGTGTCGTTGTTGGTCGTGTCGTCGGGCGCAGCGCGGTGACGGTTCCGGCGAGAATTCCACCGGCCACCAGTCCGCCGGCCACGAGTGCCGTGGCGCGGCCCCAGCGACGAGGGGATGCGGTCGTCGCAATTTCCTGGTTCTCAGGGCTGACTTGGTTGTCAGCCATGTCTGCTCCTCTCGGTACGGGCTCCTTGTGAGACCGATACCGAGAACGGTGCTGCGGCTGGCTGTGCTGGTGCGTGCCGTAGCTGGCAGTCAGCTGAGACTCGTCGACGCGGACGCATCACGTCGGTCCGGTGGACCCGCTCAGGATGT
>JBPCOF010000059.1:0-4939 GCA_051000515.1 Geodermatophilaceae bacterium | reverse complement strand
GCATTCGAGGGCCCGGTCGAGGTGTGCCCGTTCGGCGGAAAGCACGGGATCGTCGGCGGCGGTGTCAGGGCGCAGTACATAGTCAGCAGCCACGAGGTGAAAAACCGTACTCGGGACTGGAAGCTCGTCAACCGAATTACGTGCCGCTCCTGGGTTCGACCCCTTCGCAGTTATGCGCATGACGGCGAAAATTTGAGCCCATCCTTGACCGTTATGCGCATGACGAGTACGGGTTGACAAACTCGTGGGGCTTCACTGAGAGTGGCCCCACACCTTGCGGGCGGACAACAGCAGAATGAGCACAAGCAGCGGCACCAGAACGAGGGTGGGCACAACCCCGAGCAGAAGGCCGCCGATCACGGTGCCCAGGATTGATCCTGCGGCCATGACTGCTATGAACGTCGTGTTCTGGCTGAGGACCTGAAAAGCGTTGTCGCGGCTGTAACGGGCGAAGGCGACGATCATCGTCGGCAGAGAGACAGCCAGTGACAGGCTGCCCGCAATCTTGATGTCCACCGCGTAGAGCAGGACAATCGTGGGTATCAGCAGCTCGCCCCCCGCTACTCCCATGAGCGCTGCCACGATGCCGACCCCGACACCTGCGGCCAGCCCGGCCAACGCCCGGGGGACCGGGGCGAGGGCGAGTCCGGCCACGTCAGTCAGATGCGTCACGGCCAGAGCCGCGGCGATGACTACTAAGAGCACGGCCAGTACTCGATAGAGAGTGCCAGAACGCATCCGGGTGGCCCAGGCCGCGCCGACCCACGCTCCTAGCAAACTTCCAGCCAGCAGGTTGAGCACGATCCACCAGTAGGGCGCCATCTGATCGAAGGGGACGGACAACAGCCGGGCTGGGAGCGCCGTGGCGACCACGATCAGGCTCATGGCCTTATTTAGGATGACCGCCTGCAAGGCGACGAACCCGAACACGCCGATCAGCAGGGGCAGCCGGAACTCAGCGCCGCCCAACCCGATCATGCCGCCGAGCACCCCGATACCCAGCCCGGACAGCGCCGCCAGTGGCAAGTTGGCCCGCGTGACGGGCGAGACGGTCATCTTCGAGGACTATAGGAGTCGGTGTCGGACTCGTACTCGTCGCTTGCCTTCCCGGCGTCCCGAGGCGCTCTCGGCATCCTCCGGTCTGATATTCAGCAACTCGCGCAGAGACTTTTCAGGGTCGATCTCTTGTTCGTCACCCTGGGGCTTCTCGTCCTGATTGCCCATCCGCCTCCCACTGGCGTGCGTTGTCAACCCGCACATCACCATGCGCGTACCGGCGAAATCCGGGGGCCAGTCAGTGGGTTGGCTTCACCGGGAGGTACTCGGCCCACCACTCGAGGATGTGAGTGAACCGGTCGCGTCGGTGAGTCGGCCGGCCCGACCGGGACAGCTCGTGGCCCTCGCCGAGGAAGACCAGCATCTTGGCGGGCACGCCGTTGCGGCGCAGTGCCGCGAACCAGCGCTGGCCCTGCTCGATCGGGGTTCGCCAGTCCGCCTCGGAGTGGATGACCAACGTCGGAGTGGCGACCCGATCGACGTAGGCCAGCGGCGTCGCATCGCGCAGGGCCGCGGGTGTCGCGGCGGACTCGTCAGCGACGGAGCCGTGGTACCCGTCCGCGAAGAACCAGCCGATGTCCGAGGATCCGACGAAGGAGTCCGCGTCGAGGTAGCCGCGTTCCACGATCGCCGCGGTGAATCGGTTGGTACGGGTGGTCAGCCACGCCGTCATGTAACCCCCGTACGAACCGCCCATCACCCCGACGCGCTCGGCATCCAGGGACAGCTCCTGATCGGCGAGGCAGCCGTCGAGGAAAGCCAGGATGTCGTCGGCGTCCACCCCACCCATCGCACCCTTGATTGCGAGCCCGTGTGCCTGGCCGTACCCGGCCGACCCGCGCGGGTTGCACATGAGCACCGCGTACCCGGCCGCGGCGTAGGCCTGGGCTTCGTCGAAGTAAGAGCCCACGTACGAGGCGTACGGCCCGCCGTGGATGTTGAGCAGGACCGGATGCGGACCCGGGCCGTAAACGCCGGCGTCGGGCAGGACGACCCAGCCATGCACCGGATAGCCGTCTGCGCCGGTGATGTCGTGCTCGACGATCGGGCGGGGCGGAGCCGACTCCTGCAACCTGCGACTCAGGTCGGTGAGTCGACGCGGCACTGATCCGGTCAACCCGCGTACGAGTACGAGCTCACTGGGCCGGTCAGCCGCACTGACCGTCGCCACCACGGTGTCACCGGATGGTGTGCTGGCGTGGTCGCGATACCAGACGGGACCGCCGGCGATCTCGATGGCGGACTCGGCATCGAGAGGTTCCCCGCGCGGGTCGATCTCCAGCAGTCGGACCGTGCCGCGGCGGCGGTCCTGGACGATGACCCCGCGGTGACTGACTGACAGATGGCTCCCCACCTCGCCGAGGTCGATGGTCTCGGCGTCGGTGAGCCGCAGCGGTGTGGTCGAGTCACCGTCGGATCCAGCTGTCGCGGGTACGGCGTACAGGCCCGAGTTCCGGGCTACGAAGTCAAGTCCGGTCTCACCCACGTCGCCCGCCAAGAAGACGATCAGCTCCCCGTCGAGCGTCCAGTGCGGATCACCGCAGAAGAGGCCCTTACCGGCGACGAACGTCAGATCGCCGCCGTCCGGAGTGCAGGTGAAGATGCCCGACGTCAGGTCTTCGACGACCTTGGGTGAGCCATCGGTGTCCCGGTCGCTCACGAAGACCAGGTGCGAGCCGTCCGGGCTCCACGAGACGTCCGTGTCATCGGCGTCGCCGTCGGTGATCTGGCGAGGCTTGGGAAGGTCGTCATCCGACGGCGGCAGATCGACATCGAGCTCAGGTACGTCGAGGACGAATAGGTGATTCGGGCGATCGTTGGTATAGCCGAGCCCGTCGCCACGATAGGCCAACTTCGTGATGAGCCGTGGGGCCTCGGCATCGGCCGAGATGTCCTCGTCCGTTCCGTACCGACCCTCCTCGGGCACTCGCGCGGCGAAGGCGATCTGGCGCGAGTCCGGGCTCCACTGTGGCGGGCCGGCACCGAGCGGCGCGTCGGTGATCTTGACCGGGTCGGCCGCGCCTAGCTCGAGGACGTACAACTGGGGCTTGCCCTTCTTCTCCGCGCGCAGAAAGGCGACCAACTGACCGTCCGGACTGATCGCCGGGGCGGTGTCGCGGTGCCCCCTGGTCAGGCGACGCGGCGTCGCGGGCGGCGCGGACTCGTCCAGCGCCACCGACCACAACCCGCCGACGTATTCGTTGCTGGCCAGGTCCGTCCGGATCACCGAGACGATCGCCAGGCTGCCGTCCGGGTGCAGCGTCGGCTTGCCGCAGTGCTGGAGCAGATCCAGATCCTCAGGTCGCATGACCAGCCAACCTAGCCGCTCGGCTCCGCCGGCCTTGCGGGTCAGGTCAGGTCAGGGGTACGACGTCGGGGGCGCCCATCCGTGCCGCGTCCGCGGTTTCGTCATCGGGCATCTGCTGGCTCTCCCGTTCGGCGGCCACCCGCATCCGGTAGTGCTCGATCTCGATGCCGACCTGCTCGGGGCTCCAGCCGAGGACCGAACCCATCAGGGCGGCCACCTCCGCGCAGACGCCGAGCCCGCGGTCGAACGTCTCGATCGAGATATGTGTACGCCGGGTCAGGACGTCGTCGAGGTGCCGCGCGCCCTCGTGGGACACGGCGTAGACGACCTCGACCCGCAGATAGTCGGCGCCGGTCAGCGGTTTACCGAGACCCGGGTCTGCGGTCACCAGGTCGAGCAACTCCGAGACCAGCGATCCGTACCGGTTCAGCAGGTGATCGATCCAGACCTCGTGCAGACCGGAGTCCTCGGCAAGCTCGTGCCGGGAGTTCCATAGCGCCAGATATCCCTCGGCGCCCAGCAATGGGACATTCTCCGTACAAGAGCGTGGGACCCGCCGGTCCAGCACCGTCCCCAGTCCATGTACGGCCTCGTCGATCGCGTCCTTGGCCATGATCCTGTACGTCGTGTACTTGCCTCCCGCGACCACGACCAGGCCCGGAACGGTATGCGCCACAGCGTGTTCTCGGGACAGCTTCGACGTCGCTTCGGATTCCCCGGACAGCAGCGGCCGCAATCCGGCATACACGCCCTCGACGTCGGCCTCGGTCAGCGGTTGTTCGAGGACCGCATTGACGTGCCGCAGCAGATAGTCGATGTCGCTGGCACTGGCGGCCGGGTGCGCCTTGTCCAACGCCCAGTCGGTGTCCGACGTGCCGATGATCCAGTGCCGGCCCCACGGGATGACGAACAGGACCGAGGTTTCCGTACGCAGGATCAGCCCGGACTTCGAACGGATCCGGTCGCGCGGAACGACGAGATGCACACCCTTGCTGGCTCGGACATTGAACTGCCCTCGCTCGCCGGCCAGCGCCTGAGTTTCGTCGGTCCAGACCCCGGTGGCGTTGACCACCTGGCGCGCTCGGATCGAGATCTCCCGGTCGGACTCGAGGTCCCGTACGACCGCTCCGGTCACCCGTTCGCCCTGCCGCAACAGCCGGATCACCCGGGTACGGGAGGCGACCATTGCGCCGTACGCGGCTGCGGTACGTGAGATGAACATCGTGTGCCGCGCGTCGTCGACCTGGGCGTCGTAATACTGCAGCGCACCGATCAACGCGTCCTTGCGCAGCGACGGGACGAGCCGCCGAGCTGCTCGGCGGGTGAGATGCCGATGCCTCGGCACGCCGCGCGGCTTCCCGGTCACCGTGCTCAAGCTGTCGTAGAGAAGCAGCCCGGCACCGGCATAGACCCGTTCCCAGAAGCGGTGCTTAAGCGGGTAGAGGAATGGCACCGGGTGGACCAGATGCGGCGCAAGCCGTTCCAGGAGCAGGCCGCGTTCGCCGACCGCCTCGGCCACCAGCCGAAAGTCGAGCATCTCCAGATACCGCAGGCCGCCGTGGATCAACTTGCTCG
>JBPCOF010000225.1:0-9396 GCA_051000515.1 Geodermatophilaceae bacterium | reverse complement strand
GGGCTGGTGTCTGGGCCGCGCTCCAATCCGGTGGTCTCTGCCGCCGCTTGGTTGCTCGGTTGGCGTACCGGCACCGCCCTTCGCGGCCGCGCCGTCGCTCCCTACTCGATGGTGCAGATCTTCGGTGGCAGTGCCGGTGCAGTGCTGGCCAACGCCATGTACGACCTACCGGCTATTCAGATCTCCGCGAGCGAGCGATCCTCGGGCCCGGTCCTTCTCGCCGAGATAGTGGCCACCGCCGGGTTGGTCGCTGTCATCTTCGCGCTCTTGCGCAGTGGGCGAGCTGTGTTGGTTGCCGCAGCCGTTGGCGCCTACATCGGTGCTGCCTACTGGTTTACCAGCTCCACGTCCTTCGCCAACCCCGCCGTCACGGTAGGGCGGATCTTCTCCGACACGTTCGCCGGGATCGCACCGTCGTCGGTGACGGCCTTCATACTTGCCCAAGTCGTCGGCGGGGGTCTCGGCGTGCTGGTGGTCCGACTCCTGTACCCGACGATCGCCGGTGGGCGCGAGGACGTGACAGCGCACATCGCCTCAGATCCGCGCGGCTCGGATACTCGCGAAGCGTGAGCAGCGGATCCCGGCACTGCTAACGGCAGAGACGGGCGTGGGCTGAGGTAGCGAACCGATCGGTCATCCCCGCGACATAGTCGACCGCCTGACTCAAGCTGTCAGTCCCGTGATCGCGGTACGTCGACGGCATCAGGTCGGGCTCGGCGTGATGAAGGTCCACCAGATCGCGGATGATCGTGATTGCCTTGGCCTTGTGATCGAGGTGGTGGTCGCTGAAGTAGACCCGTTCGAACATGAAGTCTCTGAAGTCCGACATGACGTCGAGATCGGCAGCCGACATCGTCACGGTGCTGCCAAGAACGCTGTTGGACACCACCGCGCCGATCATCGACCCGACCATCTCCGAGCCGGGATGGCCGAACCGGGCTCGCACGTCGGCCGGAAAGTCTGACTCGACCAGCAGACCCGCTCGTACGGCATCGAGGGCGTCGTGCGAGAGGTAGGCGATCCGGTCGGCGTACCGCACGCACGCTCCTTCGGCTGTAGCCGGAGGTGGTGAGATCTTCCAGGAATGTGCCCGGATTCCGTCCAGGACCTCAACGCTGAGATTCTTGTCCTCGAGGACCTCGAAGATCCGAACACTCTGCGCCGCATGGTGCCAGCCTCCGTCGACGTAGGGCGAGAGCGCGTCCTCACCGATGTGGCCGAACGGGGAGTGCCCGACGTCGTGCCCCAGAGCGATTGCCTCAGCGAGGTCTTCGTTCAGGCCAAGAGCCGCCGCCAGCGATCGGGCGACCTGGGTGACCTGCAGCGTGTGGGTCAGACGGGTGACGAAGTGGTCGCCCTCCGGATTCAGGAACACCTGAGTCTTGTGCTTGAGCCGGCGAAAAGCCTTGGTGTGCAGAATCCGGTCCCGGTCGCGTTCGAATGCGGTACGGAATTCGTCAGGCTCTTCGGCTCGGGCTCGACCGGCGCTGGTACTCGATCGGGTCGCCGCAACAGCGAGGCCGACCTCTGCGCTCTCACGTACCTCGCGGGTACGCAGCTGAAAGCTGTTGCTCACCGACTACAACCGGATCCCGAGAAGCGCGTCCACAGTGGAGGCAACGTGACTGGGCGCGTCAGGATCGGAGCCCTGACGACGAGCTGCCATCTCTGCCCAACGGTCAACGCTACGTAGGGCATTGCGCGTGTCCAGATCGTCGGACAACTGTCGGCGTAGCGACGCGAGCAGCTCGCCGGCGGCCGGACCGGAAGGCAAGGACACCCCGTGTCGCCAGGAGGCGAGGCGGTCCTGCGCGGTGCTCAACAAGTCCGGTCCCCAAGGACGGTCCTGTCGATAGTGACCCGAGAGCAACGCCAGACGGATGGCCATCGGATCCACGCCCTCGCCGCGCAGCCGCGAGACGAACACCAGGTTGCCGCGGCTCTTGCTCATCTTCTCCCCGGCCAGCCCGATCATCCCGGCGTGCACGTAATGCCGGGCCAGGGGCCAAGAGCCGGTGAGCGTCTCGGCGTGCAGCGCGGAGAACTCGTGATGCGGAAAGGCCAGATCGCTGCCGCCGCCCTGTACGTCGATGCTGTCACCGAGGCGGTCGAGGACGATCGCCGAGCACTCGATGTGCCAACCCGGGCGTCCGGGCCCGCGTGGTCCTTCCCAGGACGGCTCGCCCTCCCGAGCGCCTCGCCACAGCAGCGGGTCCAGCCGATTGCGCTTGCCCGCCCGGTCGGGATCTCCGCCCCGCTCTGCCGACAGGTGCAGCATCGTGGTTTCGTCATATCCGGACTCGTAGCCGAACCGCTGTGCCTGGCTGATGTCCTGGTAGATGTCGCCTGTCCCGTCGTCCATGACGTAGGCCAGCTGTTCGGTCAGCAGCTTGTCCACCAGGGGCCCGATGAACGGGATCGACTCCACCGCGCCGACATAGTCCCGGGGCGGCAGTACTCGTAAGGCCTGCATGTCCTCGCGGAACAAGGCGGTCTCCCGCATGGCCAGCACCATCCAGTCATCACCGTCGCGCTCGGCTCGTTCCAGCAGCGGGTCGTCGATGTCGGTGACGTTCTCGACAAAGGCCACCTCGTGCCCCGCGTCCAACCACAGGCGGTGCACCAGGTCGAAGGCCAGATAGGTGGCCGCATGGCCGAGATGGGTCGCGTCGTAAGGAGTGATCCCGCAGACGTACATGGTCGCCGTAGGGCCGGGCGATGTCGGGCGCACCTCCCGAGTCGCCGTGTCGTACAACCTCAGCGCCTGCCCGGCCCCGGGCAAACGTGGAATCGGCGGGGCGGGCCAAGGTCGCATGCGGGCCAGGCTAGTTCGCCGTCTCTGGGCGGAGCCGCTCAACCCATGGCGAAGGGCGCAGCCTTGACAAACTACTATGCGCACATAGTATCGGTGAACGGTCACGGCGGCCGTGCGGAGGAGGAACCATGTGGACGTTCGAACATGCCGACACGACGAGTGCGACCCCGGGGCAGCTGTGGGCTCGGTACGCCGACCCCACCACCTGGCCGGAATGGGACCACGAGATCGCGGTCGTGACGGTGCAGGGACCGATGGCAGCCGGCACCCGCGGCACACTCAAGCCGCTCAAGGGTCCCAGGACGCCGTTCGTGTTCACCGAGGTCATCCCTGAGGTCGGGTTCACCGACGTCAGCCGGTTGCCCTTCGCGCGCATGACCTTTGCCCACCAGATCCAACCGATTCCGAGCGGCAGCCGGTTCCTTCACCGGGTCACCATCACCGGCCCGCTGTCGCCGCTCTTCGCCCGGATCATCGGCCCCGAGGTCGCCGTAGGACTACCTGTCGCGATGCGGGCCCTGGCCCGATTGGCAGAGTCCAGGGGGGCAGCAATCACGTGAGTCCTGCCTCCCCCCCGGCCACGGGTCCCACGGTCTCGCCAGGCCCACAGGACAGCCCCGGGTTCTTGCTCTGGAGGGTGACCCTGCGGTGGCAACGCCGGATAACCGCCGCCCTGGGACCGCTCGAGCTCTCTCATGTGCAGTTCGTGCTGCTGGCCGCCGTGTGGTGGCTCTCCGATCAGGCGGACGCGCCGTCCGGCCTGCCGAGTCAGCGTCAGGTTGCCGACCATGCGGCAGTGGACGTCATGATGACCAGCCAGGTGCTGCGCCTGCTGGAGAAGCGCAACCTCGTCACCCGGGCGCTCGATCCAGGCGATGCCCGGGTCAAACGACTCACGGTCACCACCGCAGGCCGACGACTGGCCCAACGAGCGGTTGCCGTGGTCGAGAAGGCCGACGCGGAGTTCTTCAGTACGGTAGGCAAGCCCGGGCAACTCCTCGATGTGCTCCATCACCTCGCGGACTAGCGGCGAAGCTTCGATGGTTCACTGCCAGGATGTTCTCCTGCCTCGTCGTGGCCGAAGTGGTTCTGCATTGACTTCGCAACCCGATCGCGTTGCGGTGCAGCGGCGGAGCCGGCAGACCTACGGCATCGCGTTGTGTCTGGCCTCGGCACTGTCCTTCTCGACGCTTCCATTCCTGGCAAACGGCGCCTATCGGGCCGGGATGGGACTCACCGAGTTGCTGCTCGTCCGATTTCTCGTGGCTGGCGCGGCGCTGTGGTTGATCGTGGCGCTTCGACGCGGCAGCCTGCCGCCACCTCGCCTGGTTGCCATCGGTCTGGCGCTGGGCGCCGTGGGCTACGCGACCCAGTCCGCGCTGTACTTCGCCGCTCTCCCGTACAACGGGCCCAGCCTCACCACACTGCTGCTGTACACGTTTCCGGTGGTCGTCTTCGTGGTCCTGCTGGCTCGGGGAAAGGAGCGGGCGACCAGGATTCGGTTGATCGCTCTGGCCCTGGCGCTGGCAGGTGTTGCTGTCGTGCTCCTGGGCACCGGCTCGGCGACCCTGCATCCCGTGGGCGTTGCCCTGGGACTGGGAACCGCCCTGGCCTATGCCGCCTACATCCTGATCGGAGACTCGGTGGACGCCGCACTGGACCGCATCACGTTGAGCGCGCTGGTTTGCACGGGTGCTGCCGCGACCTACATCCTCGTCAGTATCGCCTCCGGCGGTCCTAGCCTCGATTTCCGGCCGGCCGGATGGTGGTGGGCCGGTGTACTCGGACTCGTCGCGACCGCGTTCGCGCTCAGCGCATTCTTCGCCGGGATGCGACTGGTCGGTCCGGCTTCAGCATCGATCATCTCGTGCGTCGAGCCGGTGGCGACGGTATTGATCGGAGTGAGCCTGTTCAGCGAACGACTCGGCCCGCTCCAGATACTTGGAGCGGTGGCCGTCGTGACCGCGGTGGTCCTTCTGCAGTGGCGCTCGCCTGCACGTGCCACTCAGATCGGCGGCCAGGGCAGTGCCGGCCAGTCACCGGAGGGTTCGGGGTGAATGCCGGTACGCAGCAGCGTCGCTACCCGGGCGCGGGCCTTGCGCACCTCGGTGGCGGTGAGGTGTTCCTCGAGCGCGGCACCGAGGTCGCCGTACAGTTCGCTCGACAGCCGCTCCAGCATCTCGACTGCCTCCTCGTTCAGCGGCCGGCCGGCCCAGCGCCAGAGCAGGGTGCGCAGCTTCGGATCGGTGGAGAAGCAGACCCCATGATCGACGCCGTACACATGACCGTCGAGCATGGGGATCAGATGCCCGCCCTTGCGGTCGGCGTTGTTGACCACCACGTCCAGGACGGCCATGCGCCGCAGCGCCGGACGGTCCGAGCGGGCGAGGTCGAGCAGATCGACGGTGGGGTCTCCGTCCATCCACAGCTGCACCATCCCGAGTCCGAACGGGCCGTCCCGCAGGACCGTCGGAGGCACCACCTGCCAACCGGTGGCGGCCGAGACCAGGTACGTCGCCACTTCGCGGCCGGCCAGGGTGCCGTCCGGAAAGTCCCAGAGCGGTCGCTCCCCCGCGATCGGCTTGTACACGCATTCGGCGATCTCGTCGTGGGTGCTGATCTCAGCAAGCAGGGTCACGTTGCTGGCATCCACCAGCCGGCCGGTGACCTCGATGCTGCCGACGCTGAGCAACTGCAGCGCTTGCGACTCGTCCATGCCGGGCGCGTCACCGGTGCTCTCACCGCTGTGCAGGCTCAGCGCCGGTAGCCGTTCTGCCGGGGGCAGATATGGCCCTCGGTGTCCAAGGGCAGGGAACACAGCGGGCACGGCGGACGTCCGGCGGAGACCACTTGGCGGGCCCGCTCCACGAAGGCACGGGCAGCCACCGGGGTGATCTTGACGCGCAGGGCGTCTGGTCCGTCGTCGGCGTCGGAGAGGATCTGATCTTCGTCGACCGGCTCGTCGCTGTCCCCGCCGGCGACTGCTTCAACGACCACCGCCGCGCTGTCCGCGTCCCAGGCCAGGCCCATCGCAGCCACCCGGAACTCCTCGTCGACCGGGCTGTGCAGCGGATCGAGGTCGTTGACGACAGCGTCCGGCGGTACGACCGAGCTCTGCCGGTTGGCTATCTCGTCCAGCAGCTCGCTCATCCGTTCGGCCAGAACACTGACCTGCGTCTTTTCCAAGGCAACGCTGACCGTCCGCGGACCGTCGCTGACCTGCAGATAGAACGTGCGGTCTCCCGGCTGGCCGACAGTTCCCGCGACGAATCGTTGGGGACGGTCGAACACGTACAGCTGCCGACTCATGAACGGGAGTTTACGCGGAAGCGTGGTAGGAATCGCCGCCGCCGACCGCGCCATCGGCCGCCGCGCGCCCCCGCTTACGCCGCCCCTTCTTCTGCGGTGCCAGCCCGGACAGGTCGCCCCCGATGTCATTGGTGCGCAGAACGAAGGACCGCGTCGGTGTGTAGACGATCACTGACAGCGAGGCTGGTTCCACCATGAGCCGTTGGAACATGTCCAAATGCATGCCCAGAGCATCGGCGAGCACCGCCTTGATCACGTCACCGTGGGTGCAGGCCAGCCAGGTCGCCTCCAGACCGAGCTGGGCGTTCCACCCCCGTACGGCCGCAACTGCCCGCGCCGACGTCTGGGCCAGGCCCTCGCCCTCCGGACCAGGGAACACCGCGGCCGAGGGATGCTGCTGCACGACCTTCCACATCGGATCCTTGGCCAGGGACTTGAGCGGCTTGCCGGTCCAGTCGCCGTACCGGCATTCGCCGAGCCGGTCGTCGGTGTGCACCTCGAGCCCGTCACGGCTGGAAGCGATTGCCTGCGCGCTCTCCTGGCACCGTTGCAGCGGGCTGCTCACCACGGCGGCCAACGGCACTGCACTCAGTCGGAATGCCGCAGCCGCTACCTGGGCCCGGCCGGTCTGGTCGAGTCCAACGCCGGGGGTCCAGCCGGCGAGCAGTCCGGCGGCGTTGGCCTCGGTGCGACCGTGCCGGAACAGCAGAAGTGTTGTCATCAGGTAGCCGAAGCCTATGGGTAGGAGGTCACGCGACGGCAGTCATCGCGGAACCAACCCACCGGTCGCAAGCAGGACGAAGACCAGCACACCGAGCGCGATCCGGTAGACAACGAACGGCGTGAACGTGTGCGTGCTGATGTAGCGCATGAAGAACGCGATTACCAGATACCCAACGACGCCGGCCACCAACGTGCCGACGATCGTCTGTGGCCACGCCGTGTCACCCTCGGAACCGATGTCGAGTGCCTCAAACGCGCCTGAGATCAGCACGGCCGGAATGGCGAGCAAGAAGGAGTAACGCGCAGCTTCGATCCGGGTATAGCCGAGAAACAGTGCCGCGCTTGTGGTCGCACCCGACCGGGAGACGCCGGGGACGAGGGCCAGCGCCTGGGCGAACCCGATCGCCACGCCGTGCCGAGGGGTCAATTCGGTGAGCTCGCGGTCCCGCGAACCCATTCGATCGGCAATCGCCAGGACGATGCCGAGCACGATCAGCATCGTGGCCACGATCCGGAGGTCGCGCAGTGGTCCGGTGATCGTGTCCCGGAAGACGAATCCGAAGAAACCGATCGGGATCGTGCCGACGATGATCAGCCAGCCGATCCTGGCGTCCGGATCGGACCGGAGCTCCCGGTTACCGAGCGAGCGCACCCACGTCACGATGATGCACGCGATGTCGTGACGGAAGTAGATGAGTACTGCGATCTCCGTGCCGATCTGGCTGACCGCGGTGAAGGCGGCACCGGGGTCGTCCCAGCCGGCCAGGTCCCCGACGATGCGCAGGTGTGCACTGCTCGAAATCGGCAGGAACTCGGTCAGCCCCTGCACCAGGCCGAGAACGATTGCTTCGAACCAGCCCACCGTCAGCCCCGCCCAGACATCTCGAGGGCATCCACTGCGCCGCGAAGTGTCTTCAGGCGCTGCTCGAGACTGCCGTGGTGCACAGCGACGGTCATCGTCGTGACACCCGCATCGGCGTAGGCCGCCATGCCTTCAGCGATCCGGTCGACAGGCCCGATCAGAGCCGTGCTGTCGACGAACTCGAATGGGACCGCAGCTGCGGCGGCGGCGTAGTCGCGCTTGAGGTAGTGATCCTGGATCACGGTGGCCGCCTCGTCGAAGCCCATCCGTCGTGCTTGGGCGTTGTAGAAGTTCTTGTCCCGGCTCCCCATCCCGCCGACGTAGAGCGCGCAGTACGGCCGGATCAGGTCAGCTGCTGCCAGCAGGTCGTCCGAGATGCAGATCGGCACGGTGGGTACGACATCGAAGTCCGACGTGCGTCGGCCGCTCACGCGGCCAGCCTGGATCGCGTCCAGCTGGTCTCTGCTGTGCTCGGGTGAGAAAAAGATCGCCAACCATCCGTCGGCGATCTCTCCGGTGAGCTCCAGGTTCTTCGGACCCACAGCGGCGAGGTAGATGGGGATGTCCTTTCGAGTCGGGTGCACAGTGAGGGCCAGCGCCTTGCCCGGGCCATCGGGCAGCGGCAGGACATAGTGCTCGCCGTCGTAGCTCACCCGCTGCCGGGCCAGCGCAAGCCGGACGATCTCGACGTACTCCCGGGTACGGCCCAGCGGTTTGTCGAAACGCACCCCGTGCCACCCTTCGGATACCTGCGGGCCGCTGACGCCTAGGCCCATTCGGAACCGGCCGCCGGACAGCGTGTCCAAGGTGGCCGCCGTCATGGCCGACATGGCCGGCGTTCGGGCCGGAATCTGCATGATCGCCGCACCGACGTCGATCCGCGTGGTCTGCGCGGCAATGTAGGCCAGTACGGTGGGCACGTCCGATCCGTACGCCTCAGCCGCCCAGACCACGCTGTAGCCCATCACGTCGGCTTCCCGGGCGAGGGTGAGGTTGTCCTTGTCGTTGCCTGCACCCCAATAGCCGAGGTTGAGTCCGAGACGCACGGGGTGAGACCTTACGGCGACCGCCCGCGGCCGCCGGAATATGGTGCCGGTCATGGAAGCGCGCCGTCTGGGCAGCAGTGGTCTCGTCGTCTCCCGGATGGCCCTGGGCACGATGATGTGGGGCCTGGACGCGGATGAGGACGAGGCAATGGCGCAGACCCGCGCCTTCCTCGATGCCGGTGGCACGTTGCTCGACACCGCGGATGTCTATGCCGACGGCGACAGCGAGCGGACCATCGGTCGGCTCCTGCGTGGGCCGATCTCACGCGGGGAGATTCTGTTGGCGACCAAGGCAAGTCTGCCGACCGGACCCGGGCGGATGGATCGTGGCAATTCCCGGCTGCACCTTCTCAATGCGCTCGAGAGTTCGCTGCACCGACTCGGCGTGGACCACATCGATCTCTGGCAGCTGCACACCTACGACGACGACACTCCGATGGAGGAGACGCTGGCCGCGCTCGATCACGCGGTGGACAGCGGCAAGGTGCGCTATGTCGGGATCAGCAACTTCACCGGATGGCAGTCGGCGCAGGCCACGACCTGGCAACGGGCCTGGCCGGGTCGGGCTCCGCTGGTGTCCCACCAGGTCGAGTACTCCCTGCTCCGTCGAGGAATCGAGGCGGAGGTGCTGCTGGCCGCGG
>JBPCOF010000280.1:0-9228 GCA_051000515.1 Geodermatophilaceae bacterium | reverse complement strand
GTCTGACGAGAAGTCCAGGCCGACGCACGGATGCCCGTCGGACGCGATGGGGATCAGCTTGTGCCCGGTGCCGCACCCGAGTTCCAATACGCACCCGCCTTGCCGATTAGCGTCGGCCCGGTAGAAGTCGACTGCAGGCCCGCCGCTCGGGAACATTAGGTCGTACAGCCTCGCGTGCGAGTAGAACGCTTCACTCATTAAGCGCCTCCTTTCCTACTCATCCGCAGTTGGCCGTGGTGGCCAGCTGATTCAAGCGTGTGCGCCGCCGGCGTGTCTGCCGGTGGCTGCGTAGCAGGATACGGGCCTGGTAGTGCCGGTGGTTGCGGTAGCCGCGTCCGGTGCGCTTGATGTGCTTGATCGCGGTGTTCGCGGCCTCGGTACGGGCGTTGGTGACCCGGGTTTCGATGAAGGTCTCGATCGCGTCCCACCAGTCGTTGATGGTCTCCCACAGTCGCCAGGCCTCGGGCAGGTCAGCGGCCACGACGGTGATGCCGAGCAGGCCGCGGGCGGTGTCGGCGGTGTCGAGGTCGGTGCACGCGAGCAGCATCCGGAGGCGTTCTTTCACGCCCCAGGCGGCACCGACCTCCCCGGTCGGGTCGTCGTGAGCGAAGACGCGGTCGAGCTGGTGCACGGCGCGCTCGGAGAGCTTGTCCCCGGCGCGCAGGAGCAGCATGCGGTGGGCCCACGCGAGGTCGTTCTTGCGGCCCCGGTGGCCCTTGGTCTCCTGGGCGACGCGTTGACGGACCTTGGTGACCATCAGGTTCGCCAGCCGCACCAGGTGCCAGTGGTCCACGCTGATCCGGGTGTGCGGGAGCGCGGTCTCGATCGCGGCCCGGAACGTCGCGGACGGGTCGATCGCGACCACCTCGACCCCGTCCCGCCACGCCTCGGTGCGGGCATCGAGCCAGTCCTGGATGCCGGTGCTGTTGCGGCCATCGACGATCCCGACGACCTGGCCGGTGTCGGTGTTGACGAACGTGCTCATCCACGGCTCCACGCGCTGCCAGCCGCCGGTCGCGTCGTCGCGGAAGAACCGGGCCCGGGCGAACCGGTGCTCATCGACGCCGAGGTGCCTGACCCGCGTGTGGTCGACGTCGGGCAGCTCGACCACGGCGGCGTCGACCGCGTCCTGAACGGTCCACCACGCCACCCCGAACGCCCCGGCGACCTCGGTGATAGCACGGCCCGAGTCCAGCACCGCATCGGCGAGGTGCTCCCGCAGCCGGGTCAGGCATCGGGCACGGGCCGGCAACTGCTCGGTGGCCTGGGTGAACGTCTGCCGGCCGCACGCTGGTTCGGCACAGAGCATGCGGCGCTTGCGGACGATCACCTCGACCGTGTTGCCGCCGGCCGGGATGTCGCGGACCTGCTGTTTGACCCAGGCGTGCACCTTCGTGGAGATCACCCCGCAGTCCGGGCACCCCTCGTCACGATCGATGGCTTGCACGACCACGCGCCGGCGGCCGCCCAGTGGCAGGTCGACCGCCTCGATGACGTCGTATCCGGGCACGTTGAAGACAACGCTCGCAGCGTCACGCTGCGAGCACGTAGGCTCGTCCACGGCTCGGTCCTTCTTGGGTTGGATGCTCGACACACCCATCCTCAGCAAGGCCACGAACCGCCTTGCGTTACGACACGACCACGCTCAACTGCGGGGAGCCGGTTTGACCGTACCCGGAACGCTCACAGGCGGCCGCTGGTGAGTGGCGCCGGTCCGCCGGCCGTTGCGTGGACGAACGGCGGCGACGCCCACCTGAGCGGGCGCCGCCGGCGTCGCGTCACTGCGTGGTGCGACCGGACTCAGGGAGTCATGCTGGCTCCGAAGATGTCCTGGTCGACGCCGCCGTCATTCGGGCAGGTGTCCGCCCCGAAGTTGCCGTCGGCGTCTGCCGTGCGGCACTGGAACACGTCGAAGCCCCGTCCGCCTCTGTAGCGCGGATCGTCGCCCGGCCTCACTTGGCGGGTGTCGGTCCAGGTGCTGTAGGCGAACCCGTCCACGCTGGAGATGTAATTGTAGTCGCCGTGGAACGGCACCTGCCGGTCACCGAACATCTCGTAGTTCGGCATCTGGCGCCGGCTGGACAACCTGACGACGTCGAAGGTCTTGCCGCCGTCGGTCGAGGAGGCGCCATACGTGTCCAGCCCGCGCGTCGCGAGGTGGTAGCCCTGCGCGTCGGTGGGAGTGGCGTTGCCCGGCGGGTTTTGCACGCTGTAGCCCGGGTCGTTGCGGCTGTCGTGCCACACCGCGAAAATCGTGCCGCCGTCTGCGTTGATGTCGGGGAAGAACTGGTGTCCGAGTGCAGAAGGGGCCAGCAGCCGTGGCTGGCTCCAACTGGTGCCGCCGTTGGTTGAGATCTTCAGGTAGATGCCTCCCTGGGCTACCCGCAGAGTGCCGTTCGGTGCGACCGGGGCAGTGTTGTACGTCGACTTGGAGGCGGTCTCGGTCTTGGGCTTGCTGGCGTCGTACACCAGGTAGAGCTTGCGCGGGTTGCCCTTCGGGTCGGCCGTGATGTGCGGGCTGCTGTGGTGCCGGAAGAAGACGAAACCACTCAGACAGCTGAACGGCCCCGACCCGCAGTCACGGGAGTTGCCCGCCGAGCTGGGCTCGACGTCGGACTCGGGACCGTCGGCGTTCTCGAACGCGCGCTCATGGGCCCGTGCGGCAGCCGCCGGGTCTCCCGCGAAGTCCGCGGCGTCGAAGCCGTCGAACTCCGCAGCGACCCGTGGCTTGGTGAAGTGCTTGCCACCGTCGGTGGACTTGGCGAAGAGCATGGCGTCGCGTCCGTTGGCTCTGCTCCCGACGGTGCCATTCCACGTGACGTAGACGTCACCGTTGCTGGTGACGGCGATGTCCGCGCCCTGATTTCCTTTAGACCCCTCCGAGATGCGGGTGGGGTTGCTGAAGGTCCGGCCGTGGTCGGTCGAGCGGGAGAACTTGATCTCGTTGTTGCCCCCACCCTGGAAGACGCTGAACGCCGTGTAGACGTTAGCGTCGTACGGACTATTGACCCCTCGGTCTGCCTCGATGGCCGTCTTGTCGTTGAAGACGCCGCTGGGCGCGGGAGTGCCGCGGGCGACGATCACGGTGCGGAGGTACCGCTTGGCGTGCCGGTCATACGTGGCCACCCACACCGAGCCGAACTGCGGGGCCGTCCGGTTGAAGGCATTGCCCATGGAGAACAGGCGCCCATGCAGGTCCCATGCCTGGACGGGGTCGCCCGCGTTGCCGATGCCGAGCCGGTGCAGCGGGCTGGCGAGGCCCTCCGCTGAGTTGTCGGTGGGATAGCCCGGGAGCAGGGAGTCTCTCCAGGTCTGCCCGCCGTTGGTCGAGCGGTAGAAGCCGGTCCAGGTGCCGCCGGCGAGCTCGACCGTGCAGTAGTCGTTGGAGCCGGAGGTGATGACCGACGGTCGGGTCGGGTCGACGGCGGACGTCGGCTCATTCTGCTGTCGACGGTTCGTGCCGCATCGGGAGATCGCGTCGTCGGCAGTGACGCGCTTGTTGTTCGCCTTGCTGTAGGGGGCGTCGACGGACACTGGCACGTCTTTGCCCGCGTCGGTTGCCTGAGCGGGTAATAGGGTGAACGGCACGATGGTCAAGCCGGCGGCCGCCACCAGTCCGAGGTGCGATCGGCTCGGCTCGAGCCGACGGGTAAAGGCAGGTCTCACGGTGGGACTCCTTGTAGAAGCTTCCGGGAGCCTGGTCAGGCGCCCGGAGTCAGCTCGAAGCAGCACGGAGTGTTGCCCCGCTTATGCCCCTCAAGACCTCGGCCGACCACTTAGGTTAAGCCGGATCGTGGGTGAAGTGAAGGGTCTGGCGTGGGTGAGCTCATCGCGGACCTTCGGTGTCGCGGCCTTCGACGCCCACGACTTCGCCTCGCGCCAGCCGACACGTCCGCACGTGCTCGACACGAGATGGAGCGGCGGTCATCCTTGCTCTATGGAGCTGCACGCGACACGACCACCCACGATCGTCAGGCAGGGTTCGTTGGACGGGGCCCCTCTCGGCACGTCTGGGCGGGCGAGACTGAAGATCTGCAATCAGCCTGGCAACGACGGCGGCTACGCCCTGATCGAAGCTCGTCACCCCGTTGGCGAGCCGCACATCCGCGATCACCTCCACACCCGGCACGAGGAGACCTTTGTCGTCCTGGAGGGGCAGTACCGAGTACGCCTGGGCCAAGACATCGTGGTCATTGCGGCTGGCGACTACGTGTTCGTCCCACGCGGCACACCCCACACCTATCACAACGCTGGCCCAGCACCCGCCAGAGTCCTCACCATCATCAGTCCACCGGACGGCGTGCAACTGCTCGCTGAGCTCGGAGCGCTCGCCGGAACCAGCATCGACGAGGCGCTCCTCGCCGAAATTCACTCACGTCACGCAGCCAGCCTGGCGACCCCGCTGCCGGACTGGTAGCGCAAAACCGCAGGGAGGGGCCGGACGACCCGTCGATCGCCTCACGGCCCCCGCTACACATTCAGGTCGGGCTGCGCCTTGATCTCCTCCTCCTCGGCGTCGACCAGTTGACGCACCTCGTCGGTGTCAACGGCGAGACTGACAGCCCAGTAGAAGATGGCCAAGCTGAATCCGGCGACCCACAGCGAGGTCTACCCACTCGGGGAGAATCTTCTGTGCCGTGGTTCCGTAGCGCCGAGATAGCCGGTCACCGTCATCCCGACGAGCCAGGGAGGAACCCAGGTCCATTCCTTCAGGTCGAGATCGGGGCAGGCGCTTGTCTGGGGAGGTGAGCATGTACGTCACACCGAACAGCACCAGTCCGAACGCGATCGCGACCAACAATTTCCAGTTCGCCTCAAAGGTGCTCCGGTAGACGATCAAGTTGGCGGCGACGAAACCCACCGGGGACAGGACTGCAGGCAGCGGAAGCTTGTAGGGCCGCTCACGGTCACCGTCTCGTCGGCGCAGCGCCGTAAGGGCCACCGGCGCGCCGACGCCCACCATATTCTCCGCGGCCCTTCCCGTGCTGTTCTTTAACTTCGACGGGTTCGAGCTGCCGAGCTCGGCCGGCGACGAGATGAAGGACCCGCGAAAGGACGTTCCCGTGACGATCCGACGGGCCTGGCTGGTCGCCATTTTGGCGTACGGAATCCCGATCCCGCCGATTCTGCTCGTGCTGCCCTCAGCCCAGATCACCAGCCTTGGCGGCTGGCGTTCAAGCTGAGCGGCACCGCAGCGCAGTACTTCAGCGCCGTCCTAGGCTTGGCGATCTCGACCACGACGCTGTCCTACCTGTTCATCTTTCCGACGCTCTACCTCTTGCGGCGCCGGTTCCCCACGTGGAACGACCCTATGCGGTGCCTTTCGGCGATCGCGGCGCACTCGTGATCACCATCGTGACCACGTTCTGGGCGCTCATCGCCTCGGTCGCGCTGGTATGGCCCGGCCCCTTCGACGCCATCACGGGCTTGGCCGCTCCCGACGACAGCCTGCCTGAAGGGTTCGCCGGCAAGCGCGGCAGCTACGAACGCACCCAGTTCGTCCCACTCGCCGCCATGCTGGTGCTGGGTTTGATCTTCTATGCGCTCGGCACCCAGACCCGACGACGAACCGCCGCCCCTCCACCCGAAAGCGAACGGGTACCTGCCAACACCTGAACCTTGTCGTGGGGTCCTCACGGAATTCTAAGGCGCAGGTCGGCGAGGAGTTCAGCGCCGACCTGGGCGGCCATGCACACACTGAAGTGCACTTTTGCACACTTCCCAGCGTCGCCGGCGGGCGCTGACCCCGATCTCAGATCTCAGATCTAAGATCTCTGCCCCCGTGACGTACTCTGTCGCCTTTTGGCCAGGGTTCGCAGATGCCCATAGTTGCGAGCATCAGTGATACCGCGCTGTACCCGTCATCTAGGGCGTGTCTCACAAGTTGAGCGGGTCTGGGGCGTGATTGTTGGTGGATGACTCGTTCAGCGGTGTTGACAGACGCGATGTGGGCTCGGATCGAGCCGGTGCTGCCTCCTCTCAAGGGACCGATGGGCAGGCCGATGACGTCTCATCGCAAGGCGGTCGAGGGTGCGATCTACCGGTTGCGGACGGGTGTCGCTTGGCGTGACCTGCCGTCAGAGTTCGGCCCTTGGCAGACGATCTGGCGGCGGCACTACCGGTTCTGCCTGGACGGCACGTGGGACAGGGTCTTGAGCTCGCTGCAGGCCGACGCCGACGCCAAGGGCGAGATCGACTGGCGGGTGTCGGTCGATTCGACTATTGCTCGGGTGCATCAGCACGGCGCGAGTGCTGCGAGGTTGGAGCTGACGCCCACCTCGCACACAGGGGGCTCGGTCGAATGACAAGAAGCAGCGGCATCGAGGGGACGAACCGGACGATCACGCCATCGGCCGGTCGCGGGGCGGTCTGACGACCAAGACCCACGCGTTGGTCGACGGAAACGGTCTGCCGCTTGTCATTGCGCTGACTCCAGGGAACGCGCACGACTCCCCAGCGCTGGCAAGACTTCTCGACGAGCTTCGCGTGCCGAGGCTGGGCCCAGGCCGTCCCCGGACCGCACCGACGGCGCTGCGGGCAGACAAGGCCTACTCCGGACGCAAGAACCGCGACCTGCTGCAAGCCCGTGGAGTCACGGTTGTGATCCCGGAGAAGGCCGACGCGATCGCCCGCCGCAAAGCCAAAGGCTCCGCAGGCGGACGACCGCTGGACTTCGACGCCGAGGACTACAAGAACCGCAACGTCGTCGAACGCGCCTTCAACAAGCTCAAGAACTGGCGTGGGCTGGCGACCCGCTATGACAAGCACGCACACGTCTACCGAGGCGGGATGGTTCTGGCGTCGATCGTGCTCTGGCTGTCATGACTTACGAGACACGGCCTAGTGACGCGCGGCACTAGGAACTCCCACTCGGTGGCAGGCAGGACGCTGACCTCAGCATCCGCTGCAGTCACGCCCCTGATCCTGGCACCTGGCAGGGTTTGCCCGCCGCCGGCAAACGAAGCTCGAGTTGAGACAAGGGTCCGCTCGCGCCGGAAGACGCGCCTCCGGCAAGGGCAACTGGCGTCCTGTCGCCCGGTGGCCTGTCGGGCGGGCTCAGCTGGTCCAGGCGCGCCAGAGTCCGGCGTACTCCCCGTCCCGCGCGACCAGCTCGTCATGATCCGTCCGTCGTTGACGACCGCGATCCGATCGGCGTCGTGGGCGGTGTGCAGACGGTGCGCGATCGCGATGACCGTGCGGTCCACGACGAGGGCGTGCACCGAACCCTCGAGAGTTCGCGCGGTCCGCGGGTCGATCAGCGACGTTGCCTCGTCGAGTAACAGGGTGTGGGGGTCAGCGATGACCAGCCGCGTCATCGCGACCTGCTGGGCCTGTGCCGGAGTCAGCGCCAGGTTGCCCGACCCGACCTGGGTGTCCAGGCCGTCGGGCAGCCGGCGCACCCAGTCGGCGGACCGACGGCGTCGCCGTCGCACCGATGACTCGGTCTATTCCGCGCATCCCGGACCTCCAGCTAGAGGCTAGCCATCCTTGTCCCGCTCGTCTGGGTGTGAGATCCAGCCGTATGAGCTAGCAACGGACGTCTGGATGTGCCGCTGGTCGGATGGATGCGACACGACATAGATACAGGCCTTGTCGCGGCGGAGTGGCGCACTTCGCTGAGGATCCCGAAAGGACTCTCGTCGGCGGCGAACGCGGGGCGCGGTGTGCTCCTGCTCTCGGTTAGCCCTCGCGGGCGTGTCACCAAGGACGTCGGAGCCGCGGTCGCGTTCTCGACATCCGCGGTCCCGATGAGTTTGGGTGATGGCGGCGGTCAGTACCGACTCAGCCCGGACCCGGGCGACTGGAGAGGTGGAAAGCATGCGCAAGGTTGTGGCGTACACGTTGGTGTCGGTCGACGGGGTGGCGGAGGATCCCGACCAGTTCCTGTTCGACTTCGACAAGGTGATGGAGGCCAACCTGGCCGAGGTGATCGGGACGCAGGACACCGTCTTGCTCGGTCGCAAGATGTACGACGAGTGGTCGAACTACTGGCCGAAGTCCGACGACCAGCCGTTCGCCGACTTCATCAATAACGTGCACAAGCACATCGCGACCGCAACTCCATTGACGAGAGAGTGGATGAACGCGGAGCCCATCCAGGGTCCGGTCGACGACTTCGTGCGCGAGCTGAAGTCGGGTGACGGTGGCGACATCGGGGTCCATGGCAGCATCTCGCTGACCCAGTCGCTGCTGGCCGCGGGACTCGTCGACGAGTTGCGGCTGCTCGTCGCGCCGCGCGTGGTCGGCGGCGGTCGACGCCTGTTCGAAGATGACGTGGCCCACATTCTCGAGCTGGTCCAGAGCACTGGCAGCCCGTCCGGCTCGCTGCTCGTGCACTACAACGTGGTCACCGGGTCAGAACCCGAACCGATGCCTTGAGACAGAGGGACCAGATGAGTGCGTTGCGGCCGGATTCTCGTGCGTCGCGTTCGCTCCTGTCCGCCAGCAACGTAGGCGGTAACGAAGTGGACGCCGTGGCGGTCGAGGTTGCCTCGGGCTCGTCGTAGTTCTCGGGGGTGCGTGGGTCGGCGTGCCGGGCGAGGATCTGCGCGTCCCGAAGGGTACGCCGGCATCCAGAGCGTTGGTGATGGCGACATGTCGCAGCGAGTGTGGGCTGATGTCGCGTGGAATGCGGCCTGCCTTCGCGATCCGAGCGACCATGCGGTAGGCGTCGCGCCGGTCGATCGGCCTGCCCGATACCGGTCGAAGCAACAGCGGTCCTTCGGTGCGCTGTCCGCGGCAGGCTTCGAGGACCCGGAGCATCGGAACAGTCAGTGGCATGGTGGCGGGCTTGTTGCCTTTGCCGACCAAGTGCAGGACCCGGTGGCCGCGCAATGTCTCCTGGTAGTCCTCGATCCGCACGGCGGCCTGGTCAAGTCCGTGCACGGTCATCGGTCCTGCGTCCGACATGACAGGATGGCTCACCGTCGTGCCGTCCTCGGTGATCTTTCGATCTCCAACGTGAACGCGGGGTAGAACTCCGCTACGCGTGCCTCGACACGGGCTGATTCGTTGCTTGCCAAGCGGCTCGAAGGAGCGGACCAAGCTCGAGCGGACGTTGCCCGATCCCGGCAGCGGTCATCAGTAGCCGCGAGCCAAGATCGGGCTTTGTGTAAGAGCAGGATGAGTTGCTGCACGCACAGAAGAATGTGGTCGGGTTGCGGTCGCGTGTGCGGTAGCGGCTCGGGTACTTGTGGCTCAAGCGACTGGGGGTCTGAGAGAGTGTTG
>JBPCOF010000209.1:0-4770 GCA_051000515.1 Geodermatophilaceae bacterium | reverse complement strand
GACTTCTCGAACATCTCGCCGGTGTAGATGTCGAAGTGACCCGACGGAAGGACCAGAACCTGGGCGAGCCGGCCGGCCTTCTTGGCAGCCGCTCGTACGGCCTTCGTCGGGGCGATGTTGTCCCGCTGGGCCAGAACAACCAACAGGGGGCAACGAAGCTTGCTCGCCGAGGTCACCGGACGGTTCAGTGGGATGAACATGATGCCGCGGGCGCACATCTCGTTGCGAAATGTCGGTCCCGTGATCGCCTGGTATCCGATCTCGGCGCCCTCGGCGGTGATCGCCGCCAGTGACTTCGGGGGCCCGACGATCGGTACCACGTGCGGGGAGCGCCGACGCACGGCACGACACAGGTCTCGAATGGAATGTCCGGTGAGCTTGAGTAGCTGTCCCAGCCCTGCGTATCGCGCGATCTGCAGGACCGCTGCAAGCCCGTCCATCGCGGCACCTTGTGAGATCACGGCAGCGACTCGGCCGTCCTTGACCGCAACGGGAAGCACGTGGCCGCCGGAATACGAACTACCCCACAGGATGATCCGATTCGGGTCGACATCCGGCGGGCTGCGGGCGTACGCGATCGCCGAGTGGTAGTCCGCGCGGTGTCGCCAGTGCGCAACGTCCTGTCGAGGTGTGCCGTCGGAGGTGCCGAACCCGCGATAGTCGAACATCAGGACATCGGCGCCTGCAGCCGCGAACCGGTCGGCGAAGGGTCGCAGGCCAGCATCACGGGTGGCACCGAACCCATGCCCCATCACAACGCACGGCCGGCCGGCTGCCGTGGTCAACGCCATACTCGCCGAAGGCAGATATGTTGCGCCGCAGCGGATTCCATGGCTGACAAAGCTGCGGTCGCTGGCGCTCATGATCGGTTCCCTCCCGCAGGGGCCGTCCCCCGGCAAAGAGTCTAGCTCTCGGATCGACGTTTCTCCGTCAGGCAACCGGAAGCGTGACCCGCACTTCCAGACCACCGGAGGCCGGGGCAGTCAAGTCCACGGCTCCATGGTGGGCTAGGACAACTGCTCGAACGATCGACAGACCGAGCCCCGTCCCCCGAACGCCCGACCGGCCGGCGCCTCCGCGGCGGAACGGGGTGAGCAGGTCACCGACTTCGGACTGCTCGAAGCGAGCGCCGGTGTTGGCCACGGTGATCCAGGCCATTCCGTCGATGTGTCCACTGCGGATGGCCAGAGCCCCGCCGTCGATGTTGTGCCGCACGGCATTTTCTACGAGGTTGCCGACCAGCCGGGACAGCAGTTCGGGGTCACCGACCGTACGGGCCGGATCGAGCACCGAGTCGACGCGCAGCTCACGCTCGGTCGTTTCCGAACCGACCGCGGCCAGGGCACCCGGAACGAGGGCGGCCAGGTCGACCGTTTCCCGGGTTGTGAGGACTCCCTTCTCCGCCTCGGCCTCACTGCGGGCCAGCACCAGCAAGGACTCGACGAGCGCATCCGCGCGGATCGTGGCCTCGCGGACGATCTCGGCGGAGGTTCGCAATTCCTCGACGGTGGCACGCGGATCGCTCAACGCCACGTCCACTTCGGCGCGGATGAGGGTCAACGGCGTACGCAGCTCATGACTGGCGTTGGCGGCGAAGCGTTGCTGGCCGGCGAAGGCGGCATCGAGGCGACCGACCATCTCGTCGAAGGCGTCGGCCAGTTCGGCGAGTTCGTCACGCGGCCCGCGATAGGCGATCCGTTCCCGCAGCGTGGCCGTGGAGAGCCGGCGGGCGGTCTCGGTCAGGTCGCTGACCGGACGCAACACTCGACCGGCCACTAGATAGCTCGCGGCTGCACCGGCGAGAACGACGAGCCCGAATGCCAGGCCGCCGGTACGCAGAATCGCATCGCGGGCCTGATCCCGAAGCGCCTCTTGGACGGCGCCGGCCGACACTGTGACGGCGGAGCCATCGGCGGTCACGATCTCGACCTCTGTGTCGGGCGGCAGACCGGGGGTGGCGGCGACGGTCTGGTCGGACACCAGGACGGCTACGGCCAGCAGAACTGCCGCGGCCACAGCCAGCAGCGCGCCGTAGGCCAGCGCGAGGCGCCACCGCAGGGAGACTCGCATGAGCGACAGCTTGCCCTGCGCGGGCTCAGACGGGGTCGGCGTCGATGCGGTAGCCCGAGCCAACCACGGTGTCCACGATGGCCGGCTCGCCCAGCTTGCGGCGCATCGTCATGATCGTGACTCGTACGGTCGTCGTGAACGGATCAGCATGCTCGTCCCAAACCTTCTCCAGAAGCTCCTCGCTGGACACGACACCGCCCTTGGCCTGCAACAACATCTCCAGCACCCCGAACTCCTTGCGGGTCAGATCGATCGGTGTGTTCGCGCGTCGGACGACCCGCTTGGCCGGGTCGAGGATGAGGTCTCCGGCTGCCAGCACAGGCGGGGCCGCCGGTGTGGCCCGGCGTCCGAGCGCCCGGATCCGGGCCACGAGTTCGGCGAAGGCGAACGGCTTGGACAGGTAGTCATCGGCACCCAAGGACAGCCCGTTGACCCGGTCCCGCACACTGCCGCTGGCGGTGAGCATCAGGACCCGGGTGAGCGTGCCCGAACCAGCCAGCTGGCGCATCACCTCATCACCCGACATTCCCGGCAGATCCCGGTCGAGGACGACGACGTCGTAGTTGGTGTAGGTCCACTTCTCGTGGCCCTCGACGCCGTCGTAGGCGACGTCGACCGCCATTCCCTCCCGGCGAAGTCCACGGGCCAGGGTGTCGGCAAGCTGTTTCTCATCTTCCACGAGCAGGACGCGCATGTGACTAGGACGGTCCGGAGCGGGTCACCGGCTCCGTCGTTCGGACTCTGGATTTCGACCCAGCCGAATTCAGGTCGACCAGCGATCCCAGCGCGACGCCCGAGCCCTTCTCTTTGCCACGGCTCTCGAGCCTGCCGACTGCCCCAGCGATCGAGCGGTGCAGTCCCGCGGCGTCCAGACCTGCATCGGTCAGCAGCCCAGCTCGCTTGCCAACCGGCAGGAATTCCTGCTCCAAGCCGAGGGTGAGCACCACCGAAGCGTGACCCTCCTGGCGGACCGCGCGCGCATAGGACGCACCGAAACCGCCGTTCAGTCCACCGTCCTCGGCGGTGACGACCAGCCGCGACCGCTCGGCCAACGTGACCAGAGCCACCGGGAGCGGCGAGATCCACGTGGGTGCGACGACGCGTACCGAGATACCGTCCCCGGCGCAGCGCTGGGCGGCTTCGACGGCCGCCGCGGCCAACGGGCCGAGGGCGATGATCAGTACGTCGGTGATCGCAGTGGCCGACGGCTCGAAGAGTACGTCGACCGAGGAGCCCGGCTCGTCGGAGTCCCCGACCGTACGAACCGCTGGAAGGTTCCGAGCCACACTGCCTTTGGGAAATCGAAGCGCAGACGGCCCATCTGACAGGTCCACGGACACCCGCAGTGCCGCCTGCAGGGTTGCAGCATCCCGAGGTACGGCGACGCGCATCCCGGGTACGACACCGAGGATCGAAAGGTCCCACATGCCGTTGTGGGATGGCCCATCGTCGCCGGTGATGCCAGCCCGGTCCAGGACGAAGGTGACCGGAAGCCGATGCAGCGCAACATCCAACAGCATCTGATCGAAGGCACGATTGAGGAAGGTCGCATAGATGGCAACGACTGGATGCAGTCCCCCCATCGCCATGCCGGCGGCCGACGTGACCGCATGTTGCTCCGCGATGCCGACGTCGAAGGTCCGGTCCGGGTAGGCCTCGGCGAACGCGGCAAGTCCGGTGGGATACAACATCGCCGCGGTGATCGCGACGACGTCGCTGCGGGCTGCGCCGATGCGAACCAGTTCGTCGGAGAACGCCTCGGTCCAGGTGGGCCCGGCCGCCAGGGTGAGCATCCCGTTGTCCGGGTCGAAGGCGCCGGTGCTGTGCCAGGCGTCCTCCTGGTCGGCCTGCGCCGGGGCGTATCCGAAACCCTTTATGGTCACGCAGTGCACGATCACCGGAGCACCGAAGTCTCGGGCCCGGCGAAACGCCGACTCGAGGGCCTCGATGTCGTGGCCGTCCACAGCGCCGACGTACTTCAGACCCAGGTCCTCGAACATCCCCTGCGGTGCCAGGACGTCCTTGATGCCCTTCTTCATCCCGTGCAGGGCGTCGTAGAGGGCCGGCCCGACCATCGGCGTACGGCCCAGAGACTTCTTGATCCCTGTCAGCATGTCCTCATACCCCGGACGCAACCGCAACGTGGCCAGCCGGTCGGCCAGGCCGCCGATGGTCGGTGAGTACGAGCGGCCGTTGTCGTTGACCACGACGATCACCGGGCGGTCCTTGGCCGCGGCGATGTTGTTCAGCGCCTCCCAGCACATCCCGCCGGTCAGCGCCCCGTCCCCGACCACGGCGATCACTGGCCTGCTGTCTCCGCGAACCGCGAATGCCTTCGCCATCCCGTCGGCATAGGACAGCGCGGTGGAAGCATGCGAGTTCTCGACCCAATCGTGCTCGGACTCCTCGCGGGAGGGATAACCAGACAGGCCACCGGCCACCTTGAGCCGCTCGAAACCGTCCTGGCGTCCGGTCAGGATCTTGTGCACGTAGCACTGATGTCCGGTGTCGAAGATGATCGGCTCGCGCGGCGAGTCGAAGATCCGGTGCAGCGCGATGGTGAGTTCGACCGCTCCGAGATTAGGCCCGAGATGGCCGCCGGTGCGGGCACAGCTACGGACCAGGAAATCACGGATCTCACTGGCCAAGGAGGGCAACTGGTCGGCGGGCAACGCCCGCAGATCAGCCGGGCTGGTGATC
>JBPCOF010000193.1:0-3527 GCA_051000515.1 Geodermatophilaceae bacterium | reverse complement strand
CGGAGCCTCGCCGAGTGCCTGGTCCCGACCAAAGACAAGTCGGCTCCCGCTTCACGTAACGCGACCGAGAGACCCAGCCAGGTCATCGAGGTCGGCTCGGCGACGGCGACGACCCCGGGATATGTGGCTCTTCCTACTTGCGGTGGGGGGACGTGAGCGACACGCCTTGAGCGGGTGACGCGGATAGGGGTCGAGGCCTTCCAGGATCGGTAGCGACCAAGCTCCCGACCGGAAGGCCTCGACGATGTGCGAGCCTACGGCGTGCCGGTGCGCGCGCTCGTGTCCTGACCGTTCCTACTGCCGGCGCTGCGACGTGCTCGTTGGGCTTGAACGGTTCCACGTCGTTGAGGTCGCCGAACAGGCCGGCCGAGTACGGGTCGTGGTCGAAACGGCGGCTGAACAGACCGGCTGCCGGGCGTGCGGCGTCGTCGCCTACAGCCACGGCCGACGTGACGTCGTCTTGGTCGACGTGCCTGGGTTCGGGCGCCCGACCCGGCTGGTGTGGCGCAAGCGGACCTGGCGGTGTCGTGAGCCGGCGTGCCCGGCGAGGTCGTGGACCGAACGCGACGAGAACCTGGCCCGACCAAGGGCGCTGCTGACCACGCGGGCGTGCTGGTGGGCCATCAACCAGATGCGTCGCGAGCACGCCAGCGTGTTGGGGCTGGCCCGGCAGCTGGGCACCACGTGGAACACAGTGTGGCGCTCGATCAGGCCGCTGTTGGAGGCGATGGCCGACGACAACTCCCGCTTCGACGGCGTCAGCGATCTCGGCGTCGATGAGCACGTGTGGCACCACACTTCGACCAAGCCACCCGACCAGGGCGGCCGCGGCCCCAAAGAGCTCACCGGGATGGTGGATCTGACCCGTGACCAGCAAGGACGCGTCCGCGCCCGGCTGCTCGACCTGGTGCCGGGCCGGTCGGGAAAGGCGTACGCAGACTGGCTCATCGACCGCGGTGAGGCGTTCCGCAAGCGAGTCAAGGTCGCCACCCTCGACCCGTTCCGCGGCTACAAGAACGCGATCGATGACCAGCTCGAAGACGCCGTCGCGGTCCTCGACGCCTTCCACGTCGTCAAGCTCGGCAACGACGCGGTCGACGGGTGCCGCCGCCGGGTCCAGCAAGACACCCTGGGGCATCGTGGCCGCAAGGGCGACCCGCTCTACGGGATTCGGAACCTGCTGCGAGCCGGCGCCGAAAAGCTCACCGAACGCCAGTGGGCCCGCTTCGACGCTGCGATCGGCGCCGACGATAGCCACCTGCAAGTGTGGCTAGCCTGGTCGTGCAGCCAACAGTTGCGAGCCGCCTACCAGCACCCCGACCCCGTCGAGGGCCGCAAGATCGCCGTCACCGTCGTCGAGACATTTCCGACGTGCCCGGTCCCCGAGATCGCACGCCTGGGACGGACCCTGAAGCAATGGCGTCAGGCGTTCTTGGCCTACTTCGACACCGGCCGCTCCAGCAACGGTGGCACCGAAGCCGTGAATGGACTGATCGAGCTGCACCGTCGCGTCGCTCGCGGATTCCGCAACCGCGACAACTACCGCCTACGCATGCTTCTCATCGGCGGCGGACTCACCAACCCCCACCTGAAGTAGGAAGAGATTCCCTAACGGTTGTCAAGGTCGTCGTGCTGCTGTTTCGGGCGCAGGGCGGCTCGCCGGACGGGTGGCTCCGTCCGGTCGTGGGGAAGGGTTTCTATCTGGTGAGTTTGGAGCGGTGCGTGGCCGCGCTGCGCGCTCTGGCTCTTGTTCTGATGGCCTCGGGGACGGCGTACTTGTTGCGGGCGAAGTCTTTCGCCGTCGCTCGGGTGATCGGCTCGTCGTCCAGGTCTCGGAACTGGTAGGGCTGGCCGCGCGTGAGCACGGTCCAGGTCCGCTCGATGAGTTTGCGGGCGACGGCGACGTTGGCCTGGGTGTGGCAGTGGCCGCGTTCGACCATCAGATGCTGGTAGAACGCCGCGAGTTGCGGGTCGACGCGACGTGCGCCATTCGCGGCCTGGTAGAACGCCAACCGCAGGACCGGTGGCCCTTCCTTGGTGATAGCCCGCGAGGGTTGGACAACAGTCCCCGAGGACCACATCGAGGGAGTCATCCCAACGTAGGAGGCGGCGGCCTTGGCGGTGGTGAAGGTCGATCCGTCGCCGAGGAAGGCGCGGATCGTCGGTGCGGTCATCGGCCCCATCCCGGGCAGTGAGAGCAGCAGTGGATCGTCGCCATAGAGAGTGGCCCAATACCGTTGAGCTTGATCGGTCGCGCGGCCGATCCGCTGCGTGGACAGGGTCATGTCGGTGAGGTGTTCGGTGACCTCCCAGGCCAGAGCGTCCAGGTCCAGGTTGCCGGCCCAGAACTCAGCCCATGCCCTGGCGGCCACTCGGATCGCCTCCGCGCGGGCCGGGACGTCTGGCACCGCGCGGGTATGCGCTGCAACCACGGCGGTCACACTGGAGCGTCTCGCGGTCGCCAACGCCTCGAGGTGGGGCCACCTGGTCAAGACCGCAACCGCGGTCGGCATCGACCCTGCGAACGCGTTCCACACGTCAGGAAAGGCCCACCGGGCAAGGGAAATCAGCCGCCGAGTGGCGCGGTTGCCGTCGATGACGAGCGCGCCCCGGCGGGTGACCGCTCGGCGCAACGCGAGTTGGTTGAGCTCCGGTGGTCGCAGCGGAGACAGCCTGAATACGTCGCTGGCGGTGGCCAGTACGTCGGCGTCGATGACGTCGGACTTGTGCTTTCCACTGATCGCGCCCCGGAGCCTCGCCGAGTGCCTGGTCCCGACCAAAGACAAGTCGGCTCCCGCTTCACGTAACGCGACCGAGAGACCCAGCCAGGTCATCGAGGTCGGCTCGGCGACGGCGACGACCCCGGGATATGTGCTCAGCTGCTCGGTCAGCCGGCGTAGCCCGGTGATCGTGGGTGGGACATGGAAGCGTCGTAGACGCACCTGCCCCTCCAGCGTCGTTTCGCGCACACACACGTGATGGTTCGCGACCACCGCGGCGTCGATACCAACCTGGACCCGGACCAGGCCAGACCCGGCGATCACACCGGCGGCAAGACCGCCACCAGGATCGACGAGGGGATCATCGATGGGGTGAGTAGTGTCGATGGACACGAGGGTTCCTCCGTTCGCTTGGCTTATCAAACGAACCCGGCCGCGTTTGCCTTCACCGGCCAGTGATGCTGCGGACGGGCTCCATGGGCGGCGGGAGAACCCTCGTCCCATCAAGCCTGCAGAACGCGGAGGTGCTCCCGACCTTTCGCCGCCCAGCCGCACAGCCAGCAGGAGCCAACGGTCGGCAACCCATGCTTGTGCGTGATCCGGCGCCTACCCAGACAGCCCATCCGCGTCGCGGAGCACCACCTGGCCACCAATTCCCTGAACCGGGCCAGCCTCAGCCGGGAGAGCCGACCTCAGACCCACCAATCTCTTTCACGAGCCACAACGCTCACCCGGAAACCGGCAAGGCCCAAGGCCATCTCCCACGGCCACCGTAGCGACCACCACCCGTTACCAGGGGGCCCTTCA
>JBPCOF010000181.1:0-7299 GCA_051000515.1 Geodermatophilaceae bacterium | reverse complement strand
GCAAGATGCGCTAGTACGACTGCCCGGCCGGCGTGGTGCCCGCTGCCGATACCGCTGCAGCCGAGTCCGTGGCCTATATCTGCGAGTGGGCCGCGCAGCGCCATACCGCACCACGCGAGGACCTGATCAGCCACCTGGTCTCGGTACGGGACACCGACGGCGACCGGCTCACCGAGGACGAACTCGTCACCACCTGCATCCTGCTGCTCAACGCCGGACACGAGGCCACTGTCAATGTCACCTGCAACGGGATGCTCGCCCTGCTCCGGCATCCCGACGAGCTCGCCCGGCTGCGCGGCGATCCGTCGCTGATTCCCGCCGCGGTGGAGGAACTCATGCGCTACGACTCTCCGCTGCAGCTTTTCGAGCGCACCGCCGTACGCGATGTCGAGATCGGGGACGTGACCGTACGGTCAGGTCAGAAGGTGGCCGCGCTGCTCGGCTCGGCCAACCGGGACCCCGCGGTCTTTACCGACCCGGACCGCCTCGACCTCGACCGTACGGACAACCCGCACATCGCCTTCGGCGCCGGCATTCACTTCTGCATCGGCGCACCCCTGGCCCGGGTGGAGTTGCAGGCCTCCTTCGGCGCGCTGCTGGCCGGTACGGCGGTGCTCGAGTCGGCCGGTGAACCGGTACGCCGGCCGGAGTTCGTTCTCCGTGGCCTGGCCGAGCTCCCGGTCACCCTTACCCCATCCGAGTGAAGGACGCCTTGTATCCATAGGTTCGATACAAGGCGTCCTTCACTCAACATTCAATGGGGTCACATGGCCAATCTCGGCGAGCCGTACCCGGAGATCGAGCCGTACGAGTCCGGGCTGTTGGCGGTCGGCGACGGCCACGAGCTCTATTGGGAAACGAGCGGCAATCCCGACGGCAAGCCGGCGGTGTTCCTGCACGGGGGCCCCGGCGGTGGCTCCAAGCCGGACAACCGACGGCTCTTCGACCCGGCCCGGTATCGCATCGTCGTGTTCGACCAGCGTGGCTGCGGTCGCAGTCGACCGCATGCGAGCCAGCCCGGCGCGGACCTGAGCACGAACACGACCTGGCATCTGGTCGCCGACATCGAGGCCCTACGCGAGCACCTGGGGATCCAGCGTTGGCTGGTGCTCGGCGGCTCGTGGGGCTCGACCCTGGCCCTGGCCTACGCCGAGACCCATCCGGACCGGGTCACCGAACTGATCCTGCGCGGTGTCTTCACCCTGCGCCGGCATGAGCTCGATTGGTTCTACCAGGGTGGTGCCGCCGCGATCTTCCCCGAGCGCTGGCAGGGTTTCCTCGCTCCGGTCGCGCCGGAGGATCGCGGCGATCTGATGAGCGCCTACCACCGGCTGCTCAACGATCCCGACCCAGCCGTGCACGGTCGCGCGGCCGTCGCGTGGAGCGTCTGGGAAGCCTCGACAGTGACCCTGATCGAGGATCCTGACCTGCTCGAGGCCTACGAGGACCCGGCGTTCTCCCTTGCCTTCGCCCGCATCGAGAACCACTTCTTCGTCAACAACGGATGGCTTGATGAGGGCCAATTGATCGCGAATGCCAGTGTGCTGCAAAATATTAGGGGCATCATCGTCCAGGGTCGCTACGACATGTGTACGCCACCGATCACCGCCTGGGACCTGCACCAGGCATGGCCCACTGCCGAGTTGCTGATGGTCCCGGCGACCGGGCACTCTGCCACCGAACCGGGCAACACCCGCTGCCTGGTCCTGGCCACCGACGAGTTCGCCGACCGGTCGTCGGACTCGGGTTGACGGGGCCGCTCCGGACGAATTTGCGCGTCACAGCACTGCTCATCGGGCTAGATGACTTCTGGGCTCCGGCCGGTGTCACTGACCATCGGCTTGCCCGAGGAAGCCCACTCCTGCATCCCACCGGCAACATTGACCGCATCGGTGCCCTGGGCGCGGAGGAACTCCGTCACCCGCGCGGATCGCCCCCCGCCTCGGCAGACGACGTAGACCGGGTCGCCGTGCGGGACATCCCCGAGCCGGCCGTTTACCTGACCGATCGGGATGTGCACGGCCGTCTCGATGTGCCCGGCAGCCCATTCGTCAGGCTCGCGTACGTCGAGAACGACGGCGTCGGCGGGCAGCGCGGACGCGGGCTGTTCCGAAAGGTCTGGGTGCGACATCCCACGATCCTCACACGTTGCGTGCCAGCCCGCCCAGGGGCGGCGTGTCTGCGCTGGTGTCAGGATGGACATCATGACGAGCTACGACCTGGTGGTGCTCGGTGCCGGCGCCGCAGGCCTCGGAGCAGCCGCCGGCGCCCGGGCAATCGGCAAGTCGGTCGCCCTCGTCGAGCTGGACAAGCCGGGCGGTGAATGTACGTACTCCGGCTGCATTCCGAGCAAGACCCTGATCGAGAGCGCCAGACGGGTTCGGGAAGCGCGCAACGGCGCCGCGTACGGATTCCGATCGAACGTCGAGGTCGACTTCCCGGCCGTGATGTCCAGAGTGCGTGCGGTGGTCTCCGCTGTTGCCCAAGACGAATCGCCGGACCGGTTGCGGCGTCAGGGCATCGACCTCTGGCCGGGGCGGGCACGGTTGCTCGGCGGTGGAAGGGTCAGCGTCGGAAACAGCACCGTGCAGGCCGAACGCATCATCGTGGCCACCGGCGCACAGCCGCGGATTCCGCAGGTGCCCGGTCTCGCTGAAGTGGACTATCTGACCAACAAGACGCTCTTCGAGCTGACCGAGTTACCGCCGCGACTGCTCGTACTGGGCGGTGGCGTAACCGGTTGCGAACTCGCTCAAGCCTTTGCCCGGCTGGGCAGCGAGGTCATCTTGATCGACAGCATGCCCCGCGTGCTGGCCGACGAGGAGCCCGAGGCCAGCACGGTCGTCGGTCAGGCACTGGAGGCCAGCGGAGTCCGACTGATCTTGGGCCGCAAGGTTTCTCGGGTTGACAGTGGACCCGTCGTCGTGCTCGACGGCGGGACCACAGTCGCCGGCTCACACCTGCTGATCGCGGTGGGACGAATCCCGCAGACCAGCGATCTCGGGTTGGACACCGTCGGTGTCGAACTCGGCGTGGCCGGCATCGTCAAGGTCGACGAGCAGCTGTCCACCACCGCGGAGGGTGTCTTCGCCGTCGGTGATTGCGCCTCGCCGCTGCAGCTGACCCATGTGGAGTACGAGCAGGGTCGGCTGGCCGCGCACAACGCCTTCGCCCCGCACAACCGGCCGGGGCTGCTGGGCGGACGCCGGGAATGGGATCCGAGTGCCATCCCGCGCGTCACCTTCACCGATCCAGAGGTCGCCCACGTCGGCCTCACCGAGACGCAAGCCTTTGCGGCGTACGGAGATACCGCCCAGGTGGGCTTCGTCAGTGATGCCCTCTCCGATCGTGCTCGGTGCGCCGGCCGTACCGAAGGGTTCGTCAAGCTGATCGCCGCCCCACCAAAGGTGTTGCGCAGCAAGCTGTTGGTTAAGCTCGTCGGGATGACGGCCGTCGGCCCGGTTGCGGGCGAGCTCATCACTCAGGGAACGCTGGCCATGCGTGCCGGAGTCCTGGTGGGCCGGATCGCGCAGAGCGTGCACGCGTACCCGACCTGGTCGATGTCGGTCCGGATCGGGGCGGTACAGTTCTTCGGCGGGTACGGCGGCCAGAGCGCTCGACCGGCCAAGAAGAACGCCGATGGCTGACCCGCAGGCTCCCGGTCCGGTATCGGTGCAGAATGCGACCGGCCCCCACAGTGGTCCTCACGGTACGGCGGACCCGGCTGAACCGATGGGGTCAGAGCCGCCTCAGTCCGAACTGACGGCATCCGGGCCGACGGCATCCGGGGCCGACGGTCCTCGAGAGCCGCAGTGGCGGGTGGCGTCCTCGGCGATCGGACTGTGGACGGTGCAAGAGATCATCGGTGCGTTGTTCCTGCTCATCCCGGCCATGGCCGCGTCGTTGTTCGTTCCCGATGCGGCCCCCCGCTGGCTGGTCGTGACCTCGGACATCCTCCCGTGGGCGTTGGCCGCGTTCTTCCTCGCCGAGGTTGTGGTGCTGCCGCGCTACAAGTACGCCGTACACCGGTGGGAGGTCACCCCCGATGGCATCTACACCCTCACCGGGTGGCTGTCCCGGACCTGGATCCTGGTGCCGATCAGTCGGATCCAGACCGTCGACGTCACTCGCGGCCCGCTGCAGCGGATGTTCGGCCTGGCCACCGTGTCGGTACGTACCGCGTCGGCACAGGGCAGCGTCGAGATAGAGCAGCTCGAGGCGTACACCGCGGCCCAGGTCGCCGACGACCTGTCCAAGCGGGCAAACCTCTACGACGACGATGCAACCTGACCACGATGCAACCCGACCACGATGCAACCCGACCACGATGCAACCCGACCACGATGCAACCTGACCACGATGCAACCTGAGCCGAACCGGCCGATCGGAGTCGACCCGAACCAGCCGACTCAGGGTGGCCCCGAGTCGAATGATTCGACTCAGGGACGCCCTGATTCGGGGGAGGGTGACGTTGCGGCAGCCGGCGTCGAGGGTGAGCCGGGGCCGGCGCGTACCTCGCCCAAGGTCATCGCCATCCATGCGCTCACCATCCGTGGCCTGCGCGAAGCCATCCCCGGACTGGTCGCCGCCTTCGCCTGGCTCCAGGTGAGCGGAGGGGTGCGCTCGTTCGGAATCGTCGGCATCCTGCTGGCCGCGGCCGCCGCGCTCGTGGGCCTGGCCGCGTTGAGCTGGTACCGCTTCACCTATCAGGTCGCGAACCGGCAGCTGATCATCAGCCAAGGCATCTTCTCGCGGCGGGTCCGCACCATCCCGGTGGACCGGATCCGCGCCATCGACAGCCAGGTCAGCCCGCTGCACCGCGTCCTCGGACTCGCCCGGCTCAAGATCGAAGCAGCCGCAGCGGGAACCGGCAACGAAGAGGCTGAGATCGATGGCCTGCCGACCGAGACAGCCGCGGTCTTACGAGGAGACCTCCTCCGGGCCCGTCGACGCCCGGCGGCATCGGCGGCCAGCAGCGCAACTGGTGCGGACCGCGACGGATCTCGTACGACCGAAGCTGGCCCCCGACCAGCTGGCGCCTTTGACGCGCACCGCCGGAGCGACGGGCACCCGGGCGAGGCCGGTACGGAGCTGCTCGACGAGCCGCTCGAGGAGGTCGAGTACTCCCGATCGCGACTGTCCTGGCTGCTCTACGCCCCACTGGTCGGCAGTTATCTGGCGATTCCGCTGGCCGGCCTCGGATTCCTGTCCCAGTTCGTGGACGACCTGCCGGACTCTTGGTTCTCCTGGGCCAACCTCGACCCGAGCACCTTTTCGGCTGCTGACTTCACGCTGGCCGGTCTGGGGTTGGTCGCCCTGTTGGCCATCGGTGCGGTGATCGGCGCGGTATTCCTCAACTGGCGGTTCCTGTTGGTAAAGCGCGGGGAACTGATGGTCAGCGAGCGGGGCCTGCTCACTCGACGCACCGTCTCGGTGGAGATCCCGCGCATCCGCGGTTACACCCTCAGCGAAGGTCTGGGGATGCGGCTGGTGCGCGCGGCCCGGCTCACCGCGCTGATCACCGGAGTGAGCACTGCCAACAGCCGCAGTCAGCTGCTGCCGCTGGGCCCACGGCGCGAGGCGGTCGACGTGGCAGAGCGCGCCGTACGACGTTTTGACTCTCCGTTGCGGCGGCATCCACCGGCAGCCTTGCGGCGCAGGCTCGTACGCGCGGTCCTTCCCGGGGCTGCGGTCCTCGTGACCGGCCTGATCCTTGGCGTCGTTGCAGTGATCATCGTCGGCGTGGCACTCACCATCCTGGGAATCCCGCTGGGCATCGACCGCTACCGCTCACTCGGCCATGGCTCCGACCGGGACTCCTTCGCCGTACGGTCGGGCTCCTTGGTCCGGCAGACAACGGTGATGCAACGTCGGGCCGTGGTCGGCTGGAAGATTCAACGGAGCTTTTTCCAGAAGCGCGCCGGCGTGTCCACGGTCACCGCCCTGGTGGGCGCGGGCACCGGGGCGTACTCCGCTCTGGACGCGGCCAGCACGGATGCCCTGGATCTCGCGGCCAACAACGGCGGCCGATGGGCGCGCGAACTCCGGCCCCAGCCCGAAGCCCACCGATAGGGACTTTCTCCGGAGAATGTGCCATCAGACTGCGCCCTGACCGCACGTTATCCGGAGAACGTCCCGCAGCTCTGCGCGCCACTGCTCAACTCGTCCGCGGCGGCGACCTGGGGAAACACCGACGACGGCGTCGAATTCGGCCCGCGCTCCATCTTGGCCGGAATCGGCGTGCAGGTCTGCGCCTCAGCCCCCGCACACCTGCACCAGGGCCAGTACCGCCGCGAAGCGGGCCACCGCCCGGCAAGCCCGGCCAGCAGGAAGACCGGCAGCCCAACCCGAAGCGTCCCCGCAACCACGCTGACCAGGGCGAACGGCGGCACACCGAGGCAAGCGCTGGTGCCGACAAGCACCGCTGACAGGCGGGGTCGCTCCCGGACCCGCTCCTCCCAGCGACTCAGCCTGGCCGCAATCCGGGTCTTTCTTGCGGCGACCCGGGTCCGTCTGGCGGAGCCGGAGTCGTCAGGCACACCGGTCGGTGCCACGCGGTGCCATCGCGTCGCAGTGAGCACCCCCCGACCGCCGAGGTAGAAGAAGGCCTTGCCGGTGAGCTGACCCGCGGCGGCAATCCCGGCCAGTGCGACCAACTCCCAGGCACTGCGAGATTGGCCGAGCAGGACCACGCCGCCGAGATAGAGCTCGAGGTTCACGACCGGGACCAAGGCGGACACGAACGCCACCGCGAGCAGCGTCAGAGCACCGCCCATCGGGGCGCCTCGCGATGCTCGCTCGCGCCGGATGTGCCTCGCAGCGCTCACCGCGAAAACCCAGGACTCGGACGACCCGGGTCAGGCAAGCCGACTTCACGGCGAGAAGGGCGAGGGCAACGCCGAGCGCGATGCCCGGCGACCCGAGCCAGACGCACAGCAGGGCCGGTACGGCGGAGTTGACCAGCTTGGCCGGCGGCCACCAGTTGAGCAGCCACACGACCCGGTCCACCCGGCCGAAATAGTTCGGCCCGGCAACCGGCCAGCGGAGGAAGGCCAGTGAGAGCACCGTGTCCACGAGCATGAACTCGACGAGGTACACAGCGAGGGCGACGGCGAACTCGCTGTGGTCGGCCACGAAGCCGAGATACACGACGGCCACGCAGAGCCGGTCGGCGCAGATGTCCGCGACCGCGCCGGTCAGTGTCTCCTCGTCCCGCCGTCGGGCGATCCATCCGTCGGCGACGTCGCCGATCCAGTACGCCGCCAACGCGCACCCGAGCAGCCAGCCGCTGGAGCCGGC
>JBPCOF010000136.1:0-9464 GCA_051000515.1 Geodermatophilaceae bacterium | reverse complement strand
GTCGGGCGGGGACGTGGCCGAGCACGCTGATCTCACCGCCGGTGGGGTGCAGCAGCCCGGAGAGCATCTTGAGCGTCGTCGTCTTGCCGGCGCCATTGGGCCCGAGGAAGCCGACGACGTCTCCGGCCTCGATGTCGAAGCTGACTCCAGCCACGGCCTCGACGTCCCAATAGCCACGGCGTACCAAGCTGCGGATCGAGGCCCGCAGGCCGGCCTCGCGCTCGGGCACCCGAAAGGTCTTTCCGAGTCCGCTGACCCGAATGTCGACTGGCGTGGGCGCGGGCGCTCCTGCACCTTAGATCGCCCGGGGCCCGCGCACCTCCGGATAACCGATGGGCCAATACACCTAGCGGTGTATCGTGAGTGCATGGGCAGGACGAATGTCGTCGTGGACGACGTACTGATCGAACGGGTCAAGCGGATCTACGGTGCCCGTACGACCCGGGAGGCGATCGACATCGCCCTGCGCCGGCTGGTCGGTGACATCAGCGACGATCCGTACGCCGGACTGCTCGCACTCGAGGGAATCGGCTGGGACGGCGACCTCGACGAGATGCGCGGTAAGGGTGACAGACAGCGGTGGTGGCTGCGGGAGTGATCGTCGTCGACAGCTCGGTGTGGATCGAATTCTTTCGAGCCACCGGCAGCTCGGCACACCTGACCCTCCGGTCGCTGCTCAACGAACCGGCGCCGCTGGCGACCACCGAGATCGTGGTCATGGAGGCGTTGGCCGGTGTCCGGTCCGAACGCGAACGTCGCGCCGTTCGGGAACACCTGCTCGCCCTTCCCATGCTGGCTTTACGTGGAGTTCTGGACTACGAACGCGCCGCCGACCTGTACCGCAGGGTGCGTAGTCGGGGAGTCACGCCGCGCCAACTCACTGACCTGCTGATCGTGGTGTGCGCGCTGGATGCCGGCGCTTCCCTGCTGCACGCCGACCGGGACTTCGACCGGGTCGCCGAAGCAACCGGACTGACCATCCACCCGCACCTGCCCTGAGCTCCGATCCTGGCGGTTTCCGTCAAATCACCAGGATCGGAAGGGGCTCCGATCAGACGTCCCACCAGACGGTGCTAGCGGTCGACGGGCCGGCAGTGGGCAGCTCTCGCATCGCAGCGGCGACCTCCGGTTCGCGCTGGACCGGAAGGCAGAGTCGTCGTCGGTTGAACGCGAGGACTACTTCCGGCGCCGCACTGGCCCAGGCAGCCGGTCGGGAGAAGCTTTCGACTCGCGCGTGGAAACCGAGCTCGGCGGTGACCTCGAGCAGGTCAGCCGTGGTCGGGCCAGCGGGTCGCTCCTGATCGTGGAAGTGGCGCCACAGCGCGGCCATCGCCGTCCACGGATGTGCATCGGTGAGTTCCAGAACGACCCGACCTCGGGCGTGGGCGGTCATCGTCTGCAGGAAGTCGCCGATGTCTGGGACGTTGTAGACGACGTTGGCAGCAACGGCCACATCGGCGACGGGGACATCGGCAGCCACCTGGGACCAGGCGCCGGACCAGGTCCTGACCGGAACGCCCGTCGTCATGGCGGCGGCGTACTCCTGCAGCATTCGCTCGGAGGAGTCCACCGCGAGCAAGGTGCCGGCTGCTGCCGCCACCGGGATGCTCGCCGCCCCACCGCCGCAGCCGATGTCGAGGATGCTGCCGCCTCGAGGCAGGGCCTCGGTGATCACCCGATGCGTAGAGGCGGCGCCGCTCTGGGTGCCGAAGAGCCCGGCCGGGAACCCGTACGGCGATTCCGAAGCGGCGGCCAGGATCTCGGGATCGATCGCCCACGCCGCGAGCTGCTCGGCCCAATTCTGCTGTGCACTACCCATCCGGAGCCACCTTTCCGCGCGATCATGGCGCTGCGACCAGTAATCGCCCGAAAGCCTGGTCAGGGCTCCATGATCGCGAACGAAACCGACATCCGACAAAATGCCCTAGTGACTACGACCGCTTCGACGACCGGCACCCTCATCCTGCTCCGCCACGGTGAAAGCGACTGGAACAAGGGCAACCTGTTCACCGGCTGGGTCGATGTCGGGCTGACCGACAAAGGAATGGCCGAGGCGACCCGTGGTGGGGAGCTGATGCGCGAGCAGGACCTGCTGCCTGATGTGGTGCACACGTCGGTGCAGCGGCGGGCCATTCGCACCGCCGAGCTGGCCCTCGATGCCGCCGATCGGCTGTGGTTGCCGGTGTACCGGTCCTGGCGGCTCAACGAGCGGCACTATGGCGCCCTGCAGGGCAAGGACAAGGCCGAGACGCTGGCGGAGTACGGCGAGGAGCAGTTCATGCTCTGGCGCCGCTCCTACGACACGCCCCCGCCGCCGCTGGACATCGACGATCCGAACTCCCAGTTCGACGACCCGCGCTACGCCGCGTTACCCCCGGAACTTCGCCCGCGGACCGAGTGCCTGGCCGACGTGGTCGTGCGGATGCTGCCGTACTGGTACGACGCGATCGTCCCGGATCTCCGAGCCGGGCGCACCGTTCTGGTTGCGGCCCACGGCAACAGCCTGCGCGCGTTGATCAAACACCTTGACGGCATGAGCGAGGATGCGGTGGTCGGCTTGAACGTCCCGACCGGGATCCCGTTGCGCTACGACCTCGACGAGGACCTACGGCCGCGTACGACCGGAGGTATCTATCTCGACCCGGATGCGGCGGCCGCCGCAATCGAGGCGGTCAAGAACCAAGGTCGGAAGTAATCAGCCGACCTTGACGCCGACATCTTCGGGCCACACACCGGTCACGAGATAGATGACTCGCCGGGCAACAAGCACGGCGTGGTCGGCGAAGCGTTCGTAGTAGCGACCGAGCAGGGTGACGTCGATGGCCGGCTCGATGCCGTGCGACCAGGAGTCGGCGAGCAGAATCGAGAACAGCTCGCGGTGCAGGGCGTCCATCAGGTCGTCCTCAGCCTCGAGTTCGCGAGCCAGCGGCACGTCGCGCCCCTCGATGATCTCGCCCACCTTGACCGAGAGCCGGGCGGCCAGCAAGCCCATCTGCTCCAGAGACGGGCGTACCTCTTCCGGAACGGCTGCCGACGGATAGCGCATCCGGGCGACCTTCGCGATGTGTACGGCGAGATCGCCCATTCGCTCCAGGTCAGCCGCGGTGGCCAGTGCCGTGGTGATCGTGCGCAGATCACCGGCCACCGGTTGTTGGCGGGCCAGGAGCATGAAGCAGCGTTCCTCGACGCCGGTCCGCAGATCGTCGACCCGGTGGTCGCCGGCGATCGCTGCCTGCGCACTGTCGAGGTCGGTTTCCAGGAGCGCAGTCGACGCGCTGACCATGGCTGTCGCGACGTACTGGGTGAGCTGGACCAGCGTGGCACCGATCTGGTCGAGTTCGTCGTGGTAGCTCTCGCGCATCACAATCCTCTCCGTGCTGTCTCTGCCGAGGCTAGGCCCGGCGGTCACATCGCGGCGGGTACGGCGTGAACGGACCACGACGCCCGGGTGAACACTTCACCGGTCCTGCGCCGTACGCCTCGCCGCGACCAAAGAGCACCGGTCGGCGCCCTACCATCGGGGGGGTGGAGGTCGCGCTCGGCGTGCTCGTCGGCCTGGTCGTCGGTCTGCTGGTCGGACTGGCCGCCAGTCGGCTGATCCGGCGAACCCGGCTCCGGGATGAGCCGGCCACCGCCGATCCGCCGCCCGAGACTCCGCTGGAGCCGATCGGCATCCGCCGGCTGATCGACGTCATGGATCCGGCCGCGATCGTGGTCGATGCCGACGACCTCGTGTTGCTGGCCAACGCCTCAGCCCGCGGGCTCGGCGTGGTCCGCGGGGATCGGATCACCCTTCCGACGCTGATCGTTGCGGTCGGCGACGCGCGTGCCGCCGGCAGCCGGCGTACCGAGGTGGCCCTTCCCGAGCATGTCGTCGGTGCCGGACCGCGCCGAATCGGCGTGCACGCGGCCCGGCTGGACCCGTCCGGAACGGTGGCCCTCCTGTTGCAGGATGTGACTGAGGTACGCCGGGTGGAGGAGGTGCGGCGGGACTTCGTGGCCAACGTCGGCCACGAACTGAAGACGCCGGTGGGCGCGTTGACCCTTCTGGCCGAGGCGGTCCAAGAGGCCGCCGACGACCCCGAGGCGATCCGTCGGTTCTCTGCGCGGATGCGCCATGAGGCGGAGCGGTTGGCCAGGCTGGTGCGCGAATTGATCGATCTGTCCCGGCTGCAGGGTGGCGATCCACTGCCGGCCCTGATGCCGGTGCCCCTCGACGGAGTCGTGGCCGAGGCCATCGACCGGACCCGCCTGGCGGCCGTCGCAAAGCGAATCGAGCTCGGCGCCGCCGGCCGGTCGGGCCTCGTCGTACGCGGAGTGGAGGCTCAGCTGATCACCGCGGTGACCAATCTGCTGGCCAACGCGGTCGCCTACAGCGAGCCGGAGACGCACGTGTCGGTGAGCACCCGCGCCCGGTCCGGGTTCGCCGAGATCGCGGTCACCGACGCCGGCCTCGGGATCCCGGACGGCGACCGGCAAAGGGTCTTTGAACGCTTCTATCGCGTCGACCAGTCCCGGGCCAGCGCCACCGGCGGGACCGGCCTGGGCCTGGCCATCGTCAAGCACATCGTCACAAACCATGGAGGTGCTGTGGAGGTGTGGAGTGAGCCCGGGATCGGATCCACCTTTACGCTTCGTATTCCGCTTGCACCGCAATCGGATTCAGCAGACACCATCTCTGAGAGAGAGTTAATTTCATGACGCGGGTGCTGGTCGTCGAGGACGAGGAATCCTTCTCCGACGCGCTGTCCTACATGCTGCGACGGGAGGGCTACGAAGTCGACATCGCCGAGACGGGGCCGGCGGCATTGGACACCTACGACCGGCATGGCGCCGACATCGTTCTGCTGGACCTGATGCTGCCTGGCCTGTCAGGGACGGAGGTGTGCAAGGCGCTGCGTAGTCGAGGCGCTGTGCCGATCATCATGCTGACGGCCAAGGACGCTGAGATCGACAAGGTCGTCGGGCTGGAGCTCGGCGCGGACGACTACGTGACCAAGCCGTACTCCGGCCGCGAACTCCTGGCCAGGATGAAGGCGGTGCTGCGCCGCAGACAGGACGTCGAGCCGATCGACGACGCTGCCCTGGAAGCCGGCCCGGTCAGAATGGACGTCGAGCGGCACACCGTTTCGGTGAACGGTGACTCGGTACCGTTGCCGCTCAAGGAGTTCGACCTCTTGGAGATTTTGCTCCGGAACTCCGGGCGGGTGCTCACCCGGGGTCAGCTGATCGACCGGGTCTGGGGATCGGATTACGTGGGAGATACCAAGACTCTGGACGTACACGTGAAGCGGTTGCGCGCCAAGGTGGAACCCGATCCGGGTCGGCCGCGGCACCTGATGACCGTACGAGGCCTCGGCTATAAGTTCGAGGCCTGACCGAACCCGTCAGCCGCCCTCGGTCATGGGGTCGGTGGCCGCGGCCAGCTGCTCCCAGTAGCGCACCCACACTTGTTCGTGTGCGATTCCCGCTTCCAGCGTCAGCCACGGTCCACGCGGCGCAGCACCGTCATCTTGGAGCCTGCGTTGCTCGTAGGCCTGAAGTTGGCGGCGATGAGCGGCAGCCTGCGCTCGCGCAAGAGTCGCGGGATCGGCACCGAAATACAGCTTGAGCAGGCCAGGGTCGCGTAGCTCGGCCAGCTCGTTCTCCTCCTGGGCTCGCCACTGCGCCAGGCGCTTGCGGCCCGTCGGGGTGAGGCGATACACGATCCGTTCGCGTCCGCCCGGGGTGGACTCAGTGGTCGGATCGAGCAGGCCGTCCTTGGCCAGCGATTCGGCGGTGCGATACATCTGGGAGTGTGCGGTCGACCAGAAGTTGCCCAGCGCTTGGGCGGCAAGGCGTTTCAGATCGTACGTCGAGCCGGGGCCGTACCTCTCCAGGAGCCCCAGCACGATGTAGGACGCGGGAGTCACGGAACCGACCACCGACGGACGTGGCGATTTAGTCCCGTAGGGACTATTGTGGCAGCATGCTTCACACCGTCATCCTCGCCCTGCACATTGCCTCGGGGGTCCTGGGTGTCGCGTTGGGGCCCTTCGCCATCGCCCGAGTCGCCCGAGGCGGGGTGGACTGGCTGACCTCGGCCTATCATCTGAGCGTCGCCCTGGTCTGCCTGTCGGCGGTGGGATTGGCCGCTCTCGACCCGGCCCGGCTCTGGTGGTTCGTGCTGATCGCGACCGGATCGTACCTCTTCGCGGCACGGGCGATGCGAGACATCCGATCCGTTCGGGCGCAGTGGCAGGCGCGGGCCGTGCGGGGATTCGGCGGCGCCTATATCGCCCTGTGGACCGCAGTGGTGGTCGTCAGCCTTCCCGGACAGCCTCTCGCCTGGGGGATCCCGACCGCGGTCGGCATCCCCGCACTGGAGTGGTTCGCGGCCAGGATCGCGCGTCGGCTGCCCGCGCAGTCGGCTACAGCGGAGGACGTGACCGCGAGCTGAGCTCTCAGGCCGCCGAGGCGCCAGCCGCTTCGAGGAGCTTGCGGCCGGTCCGGATCACGTGGTTCCTGCCGCAATAACAGGCCAGGACGACGGCGATCTCGGTGGGTCGATTGATCAGCCGGACAACCCGACGGTCGGCGATCAGCTCGTCGCGATCCGTCGTGGGGCAGTGGATGAAGAACATGGGATCAGCATGCGATCTCGGCACGTTTCAGAGAAGTGGCAGAAATGCCCCTATTAGTCGGAAATCTGCCATAGTCTGGGGTCATGGACAAGCGCCCGATCGTCAGCGGCCTGATGGGGCCGGGCAACGGCGGCTTCGGGATCGGCGTTCTCGCCGAGGTCTACGGCTATGACCGCCGCGACATCGGGATCCCGGCCTTTGACTTCGCTCTGGTGGCCGAGCACCCGGGCCCGACCCGGCTCGAGACTGGCATCCTGATCACCATCGAGCACGGGCTGGACCGGTTGGCTGCCTCCGACGTCATACAGATCCCGTCGTGGGGCTGCGGTTCGGGGCCGGTCGATGCGGTGGCCGCGCCCAGTCCGGCGGTGATCGACGCGCTGCTTACGGCCTACGACCGCGGAGCGACTATCGCCACTCATTGCAGCGGGGCCTTCGTGTTGGGCCACGCCGGATTGCTCGACGGTCGCCGGGCCACCACCCATTGGGGGTTCGCCGACCTGCTCGCCGAGACCTTCCCGAACGTGGTCGTGGACTCCGATGTGCTCTATGTCGACGAGGGCCAGATCGTGACCGGAGCCGGCACCGCGGCCGGAATCGACCTCTGCCTCTATCTGATCCGTCGCGAGTACGGCGCGAAAGCAGCAAATGCTCTGGCGCGCACCATGGTCGTCCCGCCCCATCGCGACGGCGGGCAGGCGCAGTTCATCGCGACACCGGTGGCCAGATGTGCCGGGACCGACCCCCTTCGCGGCCTGCTGCAATGGATGCGCGCCCACCTCGACGAGGAACTTTCGGTGCCGGTGCTGGCGCGTCGGGTGCTGATGTCACCGCGGAGCTTCGCCCGGCACTTTCGCGCCGCGACCGGAACCACGCCGCACGCCTGGATCCTCGCTCAACGGCTGGCCGCGGCCGAGCATCTGTTGGAGTCTGGGGTCGACAGCGTCGAGCACATCGCTCGTACCGTCGGTTTCGGGACCGCGGCTGGGATGCGCGAGCAGTTCGTACGGCGTCGGGGAGTCTCCCCACAGGCCTATCGGCGCACCTTCGCCAGCCGCCCTGCCATCCGGGCGATGGCCTCCAGCGTCGCCGCCCTCTGAGGCGCGTTCATCGCCGCAGTTATCGCGAAAAGCTTGTCCGGCTGCCGATCCCGTGATCGTGAGCGCCCTGGGTACAGCGAAACTGCACCTGAGGCGCTCATGATCTTCGACGATCTCCGGCTAGCGGGGGATTGGCGTAGCGGGGTGCGGGGCGACCATGCCGCCGGCCAGTCGCGCACCGGCCAGCCGGACGAGTTCGGCGTAGGCAGCCTCGCCGATCAGAGCGATGAGCTCGGGCCCGTACCCCTCGAACAAGGGCACCCGCCCGACGTGGGCTTCGGTGGAACTCGTACACCACCAATGCAGTTCGTGCCCCCCGTCGCCCCAGCCGCGCCGATCGAACTCGGTGATCGTCGAGACCAGGACCCGGGTGTCATCCGCTCGGTCGACCCACTCCTGTTCGCGACGGATCGGAAGTTGCCAGCAGACATCGGGTTTGGTCTCCAGCGGATGCTTGCCGGTACGGAGTGCCAGCGAGTGCAGGGCACAGCCTTGGCCGCCGGGGAATCCCGGCCGGTTGTGGAAGATGCAGGCACCGTCGACCGTGCGGGTCCGTAACCTGTTCTCCTCGTCGCCGACATTGTCCCGCTCGGTCCAGCCCTGCTGGCCCTCAAGGTAGTACTGCCAGTGCTTGGGGGTCAGCTGCTTGACGAACTGCTGCACCCGTTTCACGTCGTCCTCGTCGGTGAAGAACGCGCCATGGCTGCAGCACCCGTCGTTCGGGCCTTCCTTGAGGATCCCGTGGCACCCGCGGCCGTAGATACAGGTCCAGGAGGAGTTCAGCCAGGTGAGATCGGCGCGTACGACATGTTCGCTGTCAGCCGGGTCGACGAACTCCACCCACTCGCGGGCGAAATCGAGTCCGACCTCGGTGGCGCGTGGGTCATCGACCATGCACGACAGGGTAGGACGGCCGATCAGTGGCTCGGACAGTGCGTGGAAGGCGCCGCTGCGCCGGCCATGACACAGTTTGGTGGTGCGCCTCGGAGTCCTGGACGTCGGTTCCAACACCGTCCACCTGCTCGTGGTGGACGCCCGTCGCGGCGGCCACCCGACTCCGACGCACTCGTCGAAGTCGGTTCTGCGGCTGGCTGAGAACCTGACCAAGGACGGCCGCCTGTCCAAGGCAGGGGAGCAGTCCCTGGTCGATGCCGTCGCCCGGGCGAAGAAGGATGCTCGAAACGCCGGCTGCGACGATCTGCTTGCCTTCGCCACCTCAGCGGTACGGGACGCCTCCAACTCCGGCGCGGTTCTTGCCCGGGTCGTGCGCGAGACCGGCATCGAACTCGGGGTCCTGACTGGACCAGAGGAGGCACGGCTGACGTTCCTGGCCGTGCGTCGGTGGTACGGCTGGAGCGCCGGCCAAATCCTCGCCCTCGACATCGGCGGAGGTTCCCTGGAGATTGCGATGGGCGTCGACGAGGAGCCCGAACTGGCGGTATCGCTGCCGCTGGGCGCTGGGCGGATGGCGCGGGAATTCCTGCGCGGTGATCCGCCGGACAAGAAGGCAGTGGCCCAATTGCGCGAACATGCCGAAGGCCTGCTTGCCAAGCCCGCCAAGGAAATCGCCGCCGTCGGGACGAGCGACCGAATCGTTGCGACGTCGAAAACCTTTCGGAGCCTTGCCCGATTGACCGGAGCTGCGCCGTCGGTCGCCGGGCCGCGGGCATCGCGGCATCTGACCCGCGAGGGCCTGGGCCAGCTGATCGGCTTCATCTCCCGGATCTCCTCGACTGACCTT
>JBPCOF010000116.1:0-44271 GCA_051000515.1 Geodermatophilaceae bacterium | reverse complement strand
GCTCGGCGCATCGGCGCTCGGCGCATCGGCGCTCGGGGCGTCGGCAGACTTGGTGTCGGCAGCCTTGGTGTCGGCAGCCTTGGTGTCGGCAGCCTTGGTGTCGGCAGCCTTGGTGTCGGCAGCCTTGGTGTCGGCAGCCTTGGCGGCCTTCTTCTTCGGCGTGGTCGCTGCGGCGTCGGGCTCACTTCCACCGAGCTGGGTCGCAGCTTCGAACGCGGCCCGGCGGTCCGGCTTGGCGGCCTTGACCTTCATCGGCTCGGGGGCGGGCTCGCCATAGAACTTCTGCCAGTCGCCGGTCACCCTCAGGATGGCCCGGACAGCTTCGGTCGGCTGGGCGCCGACACCGAGCCAGTACGAAACCCGTTCGGCGTCGACCTCCATGTAGGAGGGGTCCTCCTTGGGGTGGTACTTGCCGATCTCCTCGATCGATCGACCGTCCCGCTTGGTGCGCGAGTCGGCGACGACGATGCGGTAGTACGGCTGGCGCGTCTTGCCGCGCCGCATGAGCTTGATCTTGGTGGACACGTGCGGGACTGCTCCTCGAGTTCTGGTGCGGGTGAGCGCGCGAGGGCCGGGTGGGTCCGGACTTGCGACACTTCATGGACGTGATCCGTAGCGGGTAGAGGGCCGTACGGCACGTTCGCGGTCCTATTCTGCCAGACCGGCTCGGACGTCCACCGGTTGACGTCAGTACGAGCGGCCGACGACCGCGATCAGGCCCGGCTCGTCGTCGCTGTCGGGAAGGCGCCCGTCTGCCCGTACCAGGCACCGGACACTGATCGCCTGCTCGGCCAGGCTCACTTCGCCCTCCGGACCGAGGGCGGCCCAGTCGATCCGAGCCCAGCCGGTGGCCGCCGCCTCGGCAGCCTCTGCGACAGTGCTCACGTCGGCGGTGGCGGCTTCGCGGCGCGTCGACGCTTCGACGTAGAGCTGGGCCTGATCCTCGATCAGTGCCCGCGTGACCGCTTCGGTAAGTCCGGCCAGTGGGGTCGACGTCTTGCTGCCCCGGATCCGGCGGACCAGTACGGCGGTCCCGTCGGCGAGTTCGCGGGGTCCGACCTCCACCCGTACCGGTACGCCCTTGAGTTCCCGGTCGATCGCCCGGCGACCGAACGGCGTGTCCGTACGGGCGTCCAGCTCGCACCGAACTCCAGCCGCGGTGAACTCTGAGACCAACTGTGCCGCAGCCTCGCTGACCCCATCACCGTCCTTGACCACCATGACCACGGCTTGGATCGGGGCCAGCCTGGGCGGGATCCGCAAACCCGCGTCGTCGCCATGACACATGATCAACCCGCCGACCATCCGGGTGGACACCCCCCACGAGGTTTGCCAGACATAGTTTTGTGCACCATCTGCGGCAGAGAACCGGACGCCGAAACTCTTGGCGAAGTTCTGACCCAGCTCGTGGCTGGTCCCCATCTGCAGGGCCTTGCCATCGCGCATCATCGCCTCGCAGGTCAACGTGCTCACTGCTCCGGCGAACCGCTCCCGCCGGGTCTTGCGCCCGCGCAGCACCGGCATGGCCAACACCGACTCCATGAAATCGGCATAGACGTCGTCGAGGATCCGGCGCGCGTATGCGCCGGCATCCGCTTCGGTGGCGTGGCAGGTGTGCCCCTCCTGCCAGAGAAACTCGGTGGTGCGCAGGAAGATCCGGGGCCGCAGTTCCCAGCGGACCACGTTGGACCAGTTGTTCACCAGCATCGGCAGGTCGCGATAGGACTGCACCCACTTGGCAAAGAAGCTGTTCACGATTGTCTCCGAGGTGGGCCGGACGACGACCGGCTCCTCGAGTTCCTTGCCGCCGGCATGGGTGACCACGGCGAGCTCAGGGCTGAAGCCCTCGATGTGCTCGGCCTCGCGCTGGAGGTAGCTCTGCGGGATGAACAGCGGGAAGTACGCGTTCTGGGCGCCGGTGGCCTTGATCCGGTCGTCGACCTCGCGCTGCATCCGCTCCCAGACCGCATATCCCCACGGTCGGATCACCATCGTCCCGCGGACCGGGCCGTTGTCGGCCAGCTCCGCCTTGGCGATGACTTCTTGGTACCAACGGGCAAAGTCCTGTGCCTGGGAGGTAAGGACGGGAGCGCGTACCACGGCGTGCAGCCTAGATTCGTCGCCGGCGAGCCGACGAATCAGCCGTCGAGGCCCGGGCTCATCGGGCGCAGCCCGAGCGCGGCCGCGGCATCGAGCAGGCGCCGGTCATAGGCAACGAAACCGGTCAACGCGGACCTCAGTTCAAGCGCGGTCGCCAAGTGGATCGCGTCCAGGCTGCGGAGCTGAAGCCGCCCGATCCTCCCGGCTTCATTGATGATCTGATCCGTAATGTCGACGGAGTCGACCGATGCCATGAGAAGGCGCGCTGACTTCTCCTCAACCGGTCCTTTGCGTCGCACCGCTCGAATGACTTCGATCCGGGCGAGAGCGCTGCTGATCATTCCCGGTCCGGTACGTACGACACCGGCGAGCACTGAGCTTTCTGGCTCGGTCAAGACCAACCTAACCAGTGCCGATGAATCCAGATAGAGCATGTCAGTAGCGCTCTTCGTTGCGCATTTCCTCCAGGATCTCGCTCAACGCCCGCTGGCCCGCTCGGGCTGGGAGAGGTGCGGGGAGTTGTCGGTAGTCCAAGTTCGCTGGATGCAGCACACCTGCATCGATCAGTTGTTGAACCGTCGTTTCCGGGGAGTGCACATCTTTCGGAATGGGAACCAGTCGTGCTACCGGATCGCCACGGTCGGTAACCTCGATGATCTCGCCCCCCTTCACCCGCGCCAGGTACCTACTGGCGTGCTGCCGCAGTTCCCGAACACCGATGCGTTCCATGTGCTACATGGTAGCACATTAACACCGCCGAGGACCTTCAGCCGTGTATGGCCTGGTGGATCGAGGCGGCTGCACCGACGACAGGGACGTCGGTGCGCTGGTCGCTACGTCGGTCCCGCACTTCGACCACGCCCTGAGCCAGTCCTCGTCCGACGGTGACAATGGTCGGCACCCCGATCAATTCGGCGTCGGTGAACTTCACCCCGGGACTTATCTTGCGACGATCGTCGTAAAGCACGGCCAGCCCGCCGTCGACAAGCTCCTGAGCCAGCCGTTGCGCTACCTCGAACACCGCTGGATCCTTGCCGGTTGCCGCCACGACGTGAATGTCAGCGGGTGCCACCCCGCGTGGCCAGCACAGGCCAGCTTGGTCGTGGGTGGACTCGGCGATCGCGGCCACCGCCCGGGAGACCCCGATGCCGTACGAGCCCATGGTCACCGTGACGAGCTTCCCGTTCTCGTCGAGCACCTTGAGATCGAGCGCCTCGGCGTATTTGCGACCCAGTTGGAAGATGTGCCCGATCTCGATCCCGCGAGCCAGTTCGAGGGGTCCCGAGCCGTCCGGGGCCTGGTCCCCGGACTTGATCTCGGCTGCCTCGATCGTGCCGTCCGGGGTGAAGTCGCGACCACATACCAGGTCGAAGACGCGTTGGCCGGTCTCGTTGGCACCGGTCAGCCAGCGGGTGCCCTCGACGACTCGTGGATCGACGAGGTAGCGGATGCCGCTGGGCGACTTCTCACCCAGTGCGGCCGGGCCGATGTAGCCTTTGACCAGGGCTGGATTCGCCGTGAAATCGGCCTCGGTGAAGGGCTGCACTGTGGCCGGATCCACCTGAGCCTGCAGACGTTTGGCGTCCACCTCCCGGTCTCCGGGCAACCCGATGGCAAGGGGTTCCCGGGTCCCGTCGGGGTGGGCGAGCATGACGAGCACGTTCTTCAACGTGTCGCCGGCAGACCAGGGGCGATCACCCCTCGAAAACCGTTCGTTGGCCAGCGCGACGAGGGTGTCGATGGTCGGCGTCTCGGGGGTGTCCTCGACGTGGGCCGGCGGGGCGTCGTCGTACGGGACCGGGTCGGGTACCGGAGTACGCACCGCCTCGACGTTCGCGGCATACTCACCTGCGCTGCGGACGAAGCTGTCCTCGCCGACCTCGTTGGGGTGCAGGAACTCCTCGCTCCGCGAACCGCCCATCGCACCGGACATCGCCGAGACGATGACGTAGTCCAGGCCGAGCCGGTCGAAGGTGGCGATGTAGGCCGCCCGGTGGGCCGCGTAGGACGCGTCCAGGCCGGCATCGTTGGTGTCGAAGGAGTAGGAGTCCTTCATCACGAACTCGCGCAGCCGCAGCAGGCCGGCCCGGGGTCGCGCCTCGTCGCGGAACTTCGTCTGGATCTGATAGACCCACAGCGGGAGGTCCTTGTACGACGAGTAGAGGTCCTTCACCAGGAGGGTGAACATCTCCTCGTGGGTAGGGGCGAGCATGTGCTCGGCGCCGCGCCGGTCCTTCACCCGGAAGACGTTGTCCCCGTACTCGGTCCAGCGCCCGCTGGCCTCGTAGGGCTCGCGGGGAAGCAGCGCCGGGAAGTGCACCTCCTGGGCGCCCATCCGGTCCATCTCCTCGCGGACGATCCGCTCGACGTTGCGATAGACGCGGTAGCCCAACGGCAGCCAGGTGTATCCGCCGGCAGCGGCACGCCGGATGTAGCCGGCGCGGACCAATAACCGGTGGCTCGGGATCTCGGCGTCGGCCGGGTCTTCGCGCAAGGTCCGGACGAACAGGGTCGACATCCGCAGCAGCACGCCGCGCAGTCTCCCAGGCCCGGTCCCATCACCGCACCCGGCGTCGGGACGATGCCATTTGCGGCGCTGTACGCGCTGTGCAGGCGCTATGAAACCCCGAACGCAGGTGAATGCCCCGCAAAGACCTCGGCGATACCGGTTGCGGCCGCTTGGAGCTTGCGGATATGTCGTCGCAGGACCGCTCCGCGGAGATCAATCAGGTGTGTTCGTTGCTCACCAGGTACTACGTCTTCCCGGACGTCGGCGAACGGGTCGTCGAAGTGTTACGACGGCGGCACTCCGCGGGCGCCTTCGCCGGTCTATCGACGGACGAGAACTTCGGCGCCGCGGTCACCGCGACCTTGCAGTCCGTCAACGGTGACCGACATCTCCGGCTCCTGCACAGCGTTGACGAGATCCCGGTGCAGGCCGACAACGACGCAGAAGTTTCCGACGCAGACGGATATCGACAGGAGGTGCTCCTGTCGGCGGGCGGTATCGCAGCCGCCCAGCGGCTCGACGACAACGTCGGCTACCTCGACATTCCGCACCCTGCACGATGCCAACCTCGCGGCCCCATCGCCTCGGCGGCGATGACCCTTCTGGCCGGCACCGACGTTCTGATCATCGATCTCCGACGCTGCCCCGGTGGCTCCCCGCTGATGGTGGCTCACTACTGCAGCTACCTGTTCGACGATCCGACGCACCTCAACGACATTTACGACCGTCCCGGCGACCAGACGCGACAGTTCTGGACAGCGCCATCCGTGCCGGGGGCGAAGTTCGGCGGTTCCAAACCGGTCTATGTGCTGACCAGCTCGGACACATTTTCCGGGGCCGAGGAATTGAGCTATGACCTGCAGAGCCGTGGACGCGCCACGGTCGTCGGCGAGCGCACCAGAGGCGGCGCCCACCCCGGCGCCCGCTACCGGATCGGCCCGCATCTACAACTGGCCGTCCCTCAGGGGCGAGCGATCAACCCTGTCACCGGCACCAACTGGGAGGGCGTCGGCGTCCGGCCGGACGTCGACGTGCCCGCCGAATCCGCATTCGACACGGCCTACGAGTTGGCGCTCGATCATGTAATCACCCTTGGCCGCGACGGTGTACGCCGTGCCGGGGCGGACGAGGCGGAGGCAGCGCGGGACCGTTTGCGGGCAGTCAGGCGATGACACTGCCCCGCAAGATGATCCGAGCCGGGCGGCTGAGCACGGACAGATCGAGCCGCGGGTCTGTGTCGTAGGCAACCAGATCAGCCGGCGCGCCTTCCTCGATTCCGCGCAGGCCCAGCCAGGTGCGGGCGGCCCAGGAACCGGCGGCCAGGGCGTCGGCCGGGCTCATCCCGGCACCGGCCAGGGCGGCAATCTCCCGCACGATCAGTCCGTGCGGCAAAGACCCGCCCGCGTCGGTGCCCGCATAGATCGACACGCCAGCGTCGTATGCCGAGCCCACCATGTCCCTGACTCCGGCGTGCAGGCGGCGCATACGCGCGGCGTACGCCGGAAACTTGGCCTCGCCGGCGTCCGCGAAGGACGGAAAATTGTCGATGTTGATCAGGGTCGGCACCAACGCCGTGCCTCGAGCGGCGACGTCGTCGATGAGGTCGGCGGTCAGGCCGGTGCCATGTTCGATGCAGTCGATCCCAGCCGATATCAGATCGGGCAGAGCCTCGGCGCCGAACACGTGCACGGTCACCCGGGCACCGGCCTCATGGGCGGCGATGATCGCGTCCTGGATCGCCTCGGCCGGCCAGCACGGTGCAAGATCACCAAGCTCGCGATCGATCCAGTCCCCCACTAACTTGATCCAGCCGTCGCCGGCGCGAGCCTGCTCGGCGGCGGCCGCAGGCAGTTCGGCCGGATCATCCAGCTCGATCGCCACGCCTGGGATGTAGCGCCGGCGCGGGGCAAGATGGCGACCGGCACGGATGATGCGGGGCAGGTCTTGCTGCCGGTCGAGGTGTCTGGTCTCCACCGGTACGCCACAGTCCCTGATCAGCAACGCCCCCGCATCACGGTCGGCCAGCGCCTGAGCCCGCTGATCCTCGAGATCGGGGGTCGGGCCCGACGGGGCCAGTCCGACGTGGTTGTGCGCGTCCACCAGACCCGGGACGAGCCAACAACTCCTGGCGACCGTTTCGGCCCCCGGCACGAACTCGAAGGTGATCCGCCCCTCGCGCACCCATAGTTCTCGCGACTCCTCGCCGGGCAGCACCACGCCTTGCAGGTGCAGGGAGCTCACCTTTGCGCTGCTACTTCTTCTTGCCGAAGCGCAATGCCGAGAGATCAGGCAGCTGCATTCCCGGCGGCAGCCCGCTGGCACCCAGCAACTGGTTCAGATCCTGGGCCGGTGCCCCCGGTCCGTTCGAGTGGTCGCCAGCCCGCACAGCTCCGGGTTGGCGAGCCTGGCCGCCCTTCTTGCCCTTCTTCCCCTTGGCGTTCTTACGGGCTTGGAGTTGCTGCTGACGCCCTTTGGCCTTTTTCGACATCCCTCGGGCACCGGGCATGCCCATGCCCCCGGCCATCTGGGTCATCATCTTGCGGGCTTCGAAGAAGCGCTCTATGAGTCCGTTGACCTCGGTGACCGTGACCCCTGAGCCGTTCGCGACACGGACGCGACGCGATCCCTTGATGATCCTCGGGTCGGCCCGCTCCAGCGGGGTCATCGAACGGATGATCGCCGCTGTCCGGTCTAGATCCTTGTCGTCGAGCTGGGCCAGCGCGTCCTTCATCTGTCCGGCACCGGGCAGCATTCCCAGCAGGTTTCCGATCGGACCCATCCGCCGGATGGCCATCATCTGGTCCAGGAAGTCATCGAGGGTGAAGCCGTCGCCGGAGGCCAGCTTCCCGGCCATCTCCTCGGCCTCGTCGGCATCGAAGGTCTTCTCGGCCTGTTCGATCAAGCTGAGGATGTCGCCCATCCCGAGGATCCGGGAGGCCATCCGCTCCGGATGAAACACATCGAAGTCGCTGAGCTTCTCACCGGTCGAGGCGAACATGATCGGGCGACCGGTGATCTCCCGGACCGACAGCGCCGCGCCGCCGCGAGCGTCGCCGTCCAGCTTGGTGAGTACCACTCCGGTGAATCCGACCCCGTCGCGGAATGCCTCAGCCGTCGTGACCGCGTCCTGGCCGATCATCGCGTCGACGACGAAGAGGATCTCTTCAGGGGTGAGGACATCTCGGATCGCGGCGGCCTGCCCCATCAGATCGTCATCGACGCCGAGTCGCCCGGCGGTGTCCACGACGACGATGTCGTGCATGGTCCGGGCTGCGTGATCGACCGAGGCCCGGGCGACGGCGACGGGATCGCCGATGCCGTTGCCTGGCTCTGGTGCGAACACGTCCACGCCGGCCTGCTTGCCGACGACCTCGAGTTGAGTGACGGCATTTGGCCGCTGCAGGTCGGCGGCGACCAGGAGGGGGGTGTGGCCCTGCTCGCGCAACCAGAGCCCGAGCTTGCCGGCCAGGGTGGTCTTCCCCGAGCCTTGCAGGCCGGCCAGCATGATGGTGGTCGGCGGTTGCTTGGCGAACCGCAGTCGCCGGGTCTCCCCACCCAGAATGGTGATGAGTTCCTCGTTGACGATCTTGATGACCTGCTGCGCCGGATTCAGGGCACGGGAGACCTCGCTGCCGCGGGCTCGCTCCTTGATCGCGGCAACGAAGCCCTTGACGACCGGCAGTGCAACATCGGCTTCAAGCAGGGCGATGCGGATCTCACGGCAGGTAGCATCGATGTCGGCTTCGGTGAGCCGACCCTTGCTGCGCAGTCCCGAGAAGGCGTTCTCGAGTCGGTCGGACAGGGTCGCGAACACGCGGTGGGAACCTCTCAGAGACTGGCGCGCGCCGGCCGGAACAGTGCGTCGCGCGCTCGCCCAGTCTAACCAAGCGGTGCAGCTGCGACGGTGGAACCGACGACCCGTGACAACGGCGCACCAGTCCCCGATAATCCAGGCCAGCGAACGGCTGGGCCGGTTCAGCGATCGAGGTAGGACACTGGGGGCTCATCCAGATGCGGGTGAGCGGGGCTGGGCACATGTCTCGGCGGCTGCTGGCTGCGCTGCTAGGAGTGCTGGCTGCCGCGCTGCTCGGCCGGGAAATCACTCGATGGGCGCCACGATCGCTGTTCACGAGGGCCACCAGTCCAGTGCTGTCACGCCATCGGCTGCGGTGGCCTCGGCGCGTATCACTTCGCCCGACCTGACCGGTCCAGCGGGGCGAGTCAGGCGAGCTTCTTCGTCCGCAGCGGAGGTGCTTGGTCGGGCGATGGCAAAACGCTGACCGGTGCGCTGAACATGGAGTACAACCCGTACGGGGCGACCTGTTACGGCAAGAGCCGGAGTTCCATGACCGCCTGGGTCAAGGACTTCCACGACACCTACTTCTCGATGACCGGTCGCTATCCGGTCATCTACACCTCCACCAGTTGGTGGGATTTGTGCGTGGGCAGTGGCCACGACTTCAGCGCCACCGCACCTCTGTGGGTGGCCCGGTACGCCTCCTCCGTCGGCACGCTGCCCAGCGGATGGGCCTACTACACGTTCTGGCAGTACACCTCGTCGCCGATCGACCAGAACCGCTTCAACGGCGCGTACGACCGTCTGCTCGCCCTGGCCCGGGGCTGACGCGGAAAGCGGTCAGCTCGCTCTGGCGATGCGGGAAGTCCCGGCGGAACGCGTACTGGATCCGCGAGGCCGTCGCCGGGTGCTCTGGCGACCGAGGATGGTCGCCGCGCCGCACTCGGTGCAGTACCACTCGGGACATTCCGAATCATGACCGTCAGGGCAGGGTGGCTGCTCGAACTCGGTACGCCTCGCGCAGTTGCGGCAGGTGAATGTCGCAGTACTCGCTGCGCCTACCAGCAAGTCCGCGTTGGCGAAGCTGTTAGAGCTCGATTCCATCTCGAGCCTCCTTCCGAAGGAGCTCTCTGGGCTGCTCTGATTCACGGTCGCACAGCGATCAGACAACACCGGTCACCTCCGTCGGCGTGTCAGGAAGCCGTGAGACAGACTTGGCCGATGACGACCGATACCGGCTCCGCCCCCGTCCCAACTGCGGCCGAGCCGGCGCGGGGTAGGGACAGGTTGTGGTTGGTCATCCTCGCCGCCGCGCTGTGGGGCACCGACGGATTGCTGCGGGTGCCGCTGGTCAGTGATCTGGAACCCAGCACGATCGTGTTCGCCGAGCACGCCATCATCTGCGTCCTTATCCTGCCCTGGCTCGGTGGCGCCCTGCGGGCATTTGCCGCCGCTCCGGGAAAGGTCCGGCTGGCGATTCTCGGCATCGGTGTCGGCGCCTCCGCGGTCGCGACGACCCTGTTCACGGCGGCCTTCGCGCTGGGTGACCCGGTCACACCGCTGGTGTTGCAGAAACTTCAGCCGGTCATCGCGATCGCCGGCGCGGCACTACTGCTCGGCGAGCGGATCACCACACGCTTTCCGCTGTTCCTCATCCCTACCCTGATCGGTGCCTGGTTGCTGAGCTTCCCGGATCCGCTTGGCATCGCACTGAGCCAGGCCCAGGCCGCGCTGCTCGCCATCGGAGCCGCCATCCTATGGGCCGGTGGAACGGTGCTCGGGCGATACGCCGCGACCGCGATGGCCACCCAGCACGTGACGATGCTGCGCTTCTTCTTCGGCCTGCTCGCCTCTTTCGTGATCGTGGTGACGTTGAGAGCCCCGTTACTCCCGGCGGCCGCAGACGTCCCAGGTCTGGTTCTGCTCGCTCTGATCCCAGGCCTGCTCGCGTTGCTGCTGTACTACCGCGGCCTGGCCAGGACGGCCGCGTCGCGGGCCACCCTCGGCGAACTCGCCTTCCCGCTGACCGCCGCCCTGATCGGGGTCACCTTCCTGGACGGGTCACTGGATGGCTCGCAGTGGATCGGCTTCGTCGTACTCCTGGCCTCGGTGACCCTGCTTGCCCTGCACGAGCGTCGCGCGCGCACCCCCGCCATCATGGCTGGTCCGCTGCATCCTGCAACGTCTCGCTGAGCCCACGCCGAAGCTCATCGGTCGGGGCCGCCTCCATGGGCAGGTAGAACACATCGATCGCATCGGCGCCGAAGGTCTCCACCCGCGCGGAGATGACGTCGATGCCGGCCTCGTCGAAGACCGACGTGAGCCAGTAGAGCAGTCCGGCCCGGTCTCCCGCCCGAACCTCGACCACGGTTGCCTTCGCGGCGGCATCGTCGTACCAGATCACCTCGGTGGGCTGCGCTGACCGGGAGCCCCGCAGGTACGCCCGCTCCCGGGCGGCCAGTCGTTCGCCCAGGGGCAGCGTGCCGGTCAGGCTTGACCGCAGGTCTGCAGCAATAAGTCTCGCGTCCGGCGGGCGACCGAAGAGCGGTCGTACGGCGAAGACGTCCTGCACCCGACCGCCGACGCTGGACACCGTCGCATGACGGATCTCGAGCTGATGCAGGGACAGCACACCGGCGACCTGGGAGAGCAGGCCGGCCTGGTCGACGGCGTCCACCGCTACCTCGAAACCGTCGACATCCGGCCGCATCACCACTCGCACAGCGCTGTCTTCGATCTGCCGGTCCGTCTCAGAGGAGCCCCGAGGCGATCGGTACGTAGCAATCTTCCCCTCATCGGTCCCGTCAGGGCGATGTCCGGCTCTGGAGCCCAGGCTTGGTGAGGTCGGGACGTCGGGCGCCAGGGCTGCCGCGACGTGACTCACGAGGTCCGCGACGACGTGTGCACGCCAGGGCGACCAGACACCTGGCCCGGTGGCCCGAGCGTCAGCCTCGGCCAGGGCATGCAGGAGGTGCAGGTGGTCCAGGCGGCCCTCGATTCGGTCGGCGATCAGGCCGATCGTCGCCGGATCGGACGGATCGCGGCGCATGGCTGTATGCGGCAGGAGCAGGTGCTGGCCGACCAGCAGCGTGACCGTCGCAGCATCGGAAGCGCTCAGGCCCATCCGCTGAGTCATCGGTGTGACGATCTCGGCTCCTTCGAGGCAATGATCGCGCTCACTTCCCTTGCCGATGTCATGCACCAGGGCTGCGAGCAACAGCAGGTCCGGCCGACGCACCCGGCGGGTCAGCTCGCCAGCTATGGCAGCCGTTTCGACCAGATGTCTGTCCACTGTGTACAGGTGTGCTGGATGATGTTGTGGCAGACCGCGGATTCGCTTCCACTCAGGCAGGTACTCGCACAACAGTCCCGACTGATCAAACGCTTCGAAGACGTCGACGACGCCCCGGCCGGCGGCCAGGAGCCGGACGAACCATGACCGCGCCGCGGCCGGCCACGGATCGGCCAGCGGCTGGTGTCTGTCGACCAACACCGCCATCGTTGCCGGCGATATCGCCAGCCCCGACTCAGCTGCTGCCGCGGCCACCCGCAGGGCCAGGACGGGGTCCGTACCCGCGTCGATGCCACGAGCCAGGGCGACCTCGCCCTCGTGGGCGACCACACCGTCCAGCAAAGGGGTCCTCACCGGCTTACGGCGACCCGACAAACCTCTCCCGCGCCCGGTTGCGAGCCCAGAGCCGACCCGGCGCCACCCGGCTGCGGTAGCGAAGGCGATGGTCCTGGCCGCGCCGGACACTTCTCGGAGCAGGTCGTCTTCCGACGTCAATCCCAGAGCCCGCGTGACTGGGATCTGTTCCTGACGCACCAGGACATCGGTGCGGCGTTGTGAGCAGCGGTGCAAGGCGTCTCGCACGTCGAGCAGCGTGCCGTAGGCGGCCTCGACGGAAGGGCTCGGTCGATCGCTGAGCTGCGCATCGGCCAACGCACGCAAGATCAGTACGTCACGCAGTCCTCCGCGGCCCTCCTTGAGGTCAGGTTCGACCAGGTACGCGGTGTCCCCGGCCAGCTGACCGCGGCGGTTGCGCTCAGCCCGTAGCAGGGGCAAGAGTGTTCGCGACCTTGCCCGCCAGGCCGAAGCGACGGCATGGCGTAGCCGCTCGGCCAGTTCCTCGTCTCCAGCGACCCGACGTACGTCCAGGAGTCCCAGCGCCGCGACGGCATCGACTTCGGCCACCTGCGCCGATTCCTCCACTGTGCGAACCGAATGGTCGAGGGGCAGCCCCGCGTCCCAGATCGGATACCAGACGGTTTGCGCGACCGACGCGACATCGGGCACCCGGTCGTGGACCAGGATGAGGTCAAGGTCGCCGTACGGAGCGGGCTCACATCGGCCCAGCCCGCCGACGGCCACCAGGGCCAGCCCCGGACGGGCGGGCAGCAGGGCGGCCAGCCAGGTGTCGAGCAACGCCGTTCGCTCCAGGCGATCCGATGCCGCCGCGACCTGCCTGGGTCGCAGCGGCATCGCATCCGTGCAAGCGGGGTCAGTCAGCACTGCCGGTGCTGCCCCGAGGTCAGATCGCGTCTGGACCCCGCTCTCCGGTTCGTACCCGCGCCAGATCCTCGATGTCGGTGATCCAGACCTTGCCGTCGCCGATCTGCCCGGTCCGGGCCGCCTCCACGAGGGCGTCCAGGACCGCGGTGGAGCGCTCATCGGAGACTAAGACTTCGATCTTCACCTTGGGGACGAAGTCGACCTGATACTCGGCACCGCGATAGACCTCGGTGTGTCCTCGCTGGCGCCCGTAGCCCTGGACCTCGGTGACCGTCAGTCCCTCCACGCCATGGAGTTCGAGTGCGGTCTTGACGTCGTCGAGTTTGAATGGCTTGACGATGCCTGTGACGAGCTTCATGCCGAGGTTCCTTCCGGACTGCGGTGGGGCGTGGACTCTGCGAACAACGACGGCCCCGCAGACCTCGGCGGTCTGGTCGGCAGTGCGAACTCTGGCCCGTGCGAGCCCCCACCGCCGCCCAACGCGCTGAAGTCGTAGCCGGTCTCGGCGTGCACCACATTGTCGATGCCGGTCAATTCATCGTCCTCGTTGATCCGGAAGCCCATGGTCTTCTCGATCAGGAAGCCGATGAGATAGGTGGCCGCGAAGCTCACGACCAGGACCGCGAACGCGCCGACGACTTGTCGCCAGAGCTGATCGGCCCCGCCGCCGTAGAGAAGCCCGTCGACACCGGCCGGAGCCGCGGCGGTGGCCAGGAAGCCGACCCCGATCGTGCCGACCAGACCACCGACCAGGTGCACGCCGACGACGTCGAGAGAGTCGTCGTAACCGAACCGGTACTTCAACCCGACGGCCAGCGCGCAGAGCGCTCCGGAGACGGCGCCTAGTCCGATGGCACCGACCGGTGAAACCGCGGAACAGGCTGGCGTGATCGCGACGAGCCCGGCAACCACGCCGGAGGCCCCACCAAGCGATGTGGAGTGCCCGTCGCGGAGCTTCTCGACCAACAACCAGCCAAGGCAGGCAGCGCCGGTGGCAACGAAGGTGTTCACCCAGGCAACAGCGGCAGTGTTGTTGGCCGCGACCGCCGATCCGGCATTGAATCCGAACCAGCCGAACCACAACAGGCCGGCACCGATCATCACCAGTGGCAGGTTGTGCGGCCGCATCGCCTCACCGCCGAAGCCGGTGCGCTTGCCCAGAACAAGAGCCAGCGCCAAGCCCGCAGCCCCGGCGTTGATGTGGACCGCCGTACCGCCGGCGAAGTCGATGGCCCCCAAGTTGTTGGCGATCCAGCCGCCGACGTGGGTGACGACCCCGTCATCGTCGGTCAGGGTGAAGTCGAAAACCCAGTGGGCGATCGGGAAGTAGACGATCGTCACCCAAATCCCTACGAAGACCATCCAGGCGCCGAACTTGGCGCGTTCGGCAATCGCCCCCGAGATCAAGGCGGTGGTGATGATCGCAAACACCGCCTGGAAACCGACAAAGGCCATCGTCGGCAGCCCGCCGGCCTCGCTCGTGGTGTCTTCCATCAGGCCCGCGAGACCCAGGAACTCGGTCGGATCACCCAACAGGCCCGCGCCGATGTCGTTCCCGAAGGACATGGAGTAGCCGTAAAGGACCCACAGGACGCTGATCATCGCCAGCGCGCCGAAGCTCATCATCATCATGTTCAGGACGCTCTTCGCGCGAACCATGCCGCCGTAGAAGAGCGCCAGGCCCGGGGTCATCAGCAGCACGAATGCGGCGCTGGTGAGGATCCAGGCAGTGTCCCCGGTGTTGACCAAGGCATCCCCCTGACGTTGTCGGCCCTGCGGCCACTGCTTGAACGGGCCCGCACGGGCCTCGACCGCACCGTCGCGGTCCCCTGTTACGTGGGGGTCCTGGAATTGTTTCGATCAGGTGAAACCGCCACCGCTCCCGTCTCGGTTCGGTTACCGAGGGCCACACGGGCGGTACGGGACCCAGAACCCGCCGGCTGCCGTCATCTGTGCGGCCGGTGGCACCGCTCGCTGGGCGAGTCTGACGCTCACTAGCTGGGAGCGATGCCCCTGCGCCGGGAAATCAGCGCGCTCACCTCTCCGTCGGTGAAGCCGTCCAGCTGCCGGCCGACGGCAACTTCGATCCGGGATCGGTCCGGGAAATCGGTCGGCCACATCCGGTCGAATAGCCAATCGTCTTGGGCAGCGACTTGCTGGCGTGCTCGGTCCAGCGCCTCCTGCGATCGGTCGACGATGACGTTGAAAATGGGCGTCTGCGGAGGGTCGGGGAGGATCTGGATACCTGGCAGCACCGCCAGCTCCGCGGCCAGCGCCCTCGCCTTCTGCAGGTGGTTGGCCATCGCTGGCAGTTCGACTTGCAGGCCGTGCAGCGCCTCGATGGCGAACGGCCACATCGCGAACAGCTCTCCGCCGTGCCGGATCCGCCACACTCGGGCCTGCTCGATGACCTCGTCCGGCCCAGCCAGGACACAACCTCCGATGCCAGCCAGTCCCTTGTTGAAGGAGACATACACAGTGTCGAACAGGTCGGCAATCTCCGCGTGCGGGCGGTCATAGAATGGCTGCGCCTCCCACAGGCGCGCCCCGTCCAGGTGCAGAGCGGTGCCTTGGTCCCGGGCCCATGCCGTCTGCGCGACCAGATCGTCCCAGAACGGAAGCTGCGCACCGATCATGCGCTGCGGCAGTTCCAGCACAAGTGCTGCGGCCGGCTCAACAACCGACTCCAGGTCGGCGAGCTCGATCAACCGATGCTCCTGCCCCACACGCCGGCCGACTAGGCCATGCAGGTGCTCGTAGGCACGCTCCTCGTTTCGCTCGAGGTGGCACAGCGGGTGGAACAGGACCGTGCGCGACTCTCGCCGGTCGGCGTGCACACGCAGAGCGATCTGCTGGGCCATCGTGCCGGTCGGCATGAAGACGGCTGCGGCTTTGCCAAATAGTTCGGCGACTCTGTCCTCGACCATTTCTACGGCGCCGCCCTCGCCGTAGAAATGGCGCTGGATCGGCATGGCAGCCCATCGCTGGATCGAGTCCTGTGGCCGTCGATTCTGTGGGCCGTACAGCGACAGACTGCGGGAGCACTGGTCCCGCAAATGATCTTGCGTTGACATCGGCGTCCTTCACTGCTGGACCAGCATGAGCCAGCCTTTGGCCTGTGGTCAGTTGGCTGTCGGCAGCCGATTCAGTGCCGGGGCTGGGGTTGGTTCGACGTGGCTGTCGAGTTGGGCGGCTCGGCGTAGCCCTTTTCTGCCGGTGAACTGAAGGACCACGAGGAAAACGACGGCGCCGGTCAGAACGATCGTCGTGCCGGATGGAACGTCCAGGTGATAGCTCAGGTTCATGCCGACGAAGCCGGACGTGGCGCCGATGGCGGTGGACAGCCAGAGCATGCGAGAGAACCGGTTGGTGAGCATGCGGGCAACAACGGCCGGGATTACCAGGGTCGCGGCGACAAGGGTTACACCTATCACGGTCAAAGTGGCCAGGATGGACAGCGACAACACGAGCATGAGGAGCGCGTCTGTCCGTGCCACCGGGACCCCGCTGACGTCGGCGACCTCCGGATCAAAGGTAGCGAAGAGCAGGCGGCGGTAGTTGAAAAAAACCACGATGACGGTGAACGCCGTGATGCCCACCAGGGCCCACACATCCGCCGCAGACACGCCAATGATGCTGCCGAACAGGGCTGCGTCGAAGCTCGGACCCTTGTTGCCGAAGATGGTCAACAGAGCGATGCCCAGGGCGAAAGACGCAGTCGTGATCACGCCGATGGCCGCATCGGCGCCGATCCGGCGGGTGCGCGTCACCCGGTTGATAGCCAGCGCCGAGGCGACTCCCCAGACCCCGGCTCCGAGGTAGTAGTTCAAGCTGATGATCGAACTAGCCGCGAATCCGCCGAATATCGCATGGGACAGTCCGTGACCGATGTAGCTCATGCCGCGCAGGGTGATGTAGACACCGATCAGCCCACACAGTCCGCCGGCGAGCGTGGCGACGATGACGCCCTTGACGAAGAAGGCGTACGCGAAAGGGTCGAGCAGCACGCCCATTACGCGATCGCCCTGCCTTCGTGGTCATAACGGTCGAGGACGACGGGCATCCCGAGGTGCTCCAGAACTTCCATAGGGGCGCCGAATGTGCGCTCGAGGACGTCCGCCCTGATGACGGCAGCCGGCGATCCGAAGGCAATAACGGTCTCGTGCAGCGCGACGAGTTGCGGCAAGTGAGCGGCCACTCCGTTCAGGTCGTGAGTGGTGAGCCAGATGGCGACCCCCTGGGCGTTGAGCTCACCGAGGAGGTGCAACATGTCGTGCCGACTACCGACGTCGATGCCGGAGGTGGGCTCGTCGAGCAGGAGAAGCTGCGGACGGCGGAGCAGCGCCCTGGCAATGAACATACGTTGCTGTTGTCCGCCCGACAGTTCACGGATGTGCCGTCGCCCTAGTTCACCGATTCCCAGACGCGCCAGGACCTCGGCTACCTCTGAACGCTCGACTCTGCTTGTCCACGGGAGCCTGCGGCCACTCCTGCCCATCAGCACGCACTCTTCGACCGTGACCGGAAAGTTCCAGTTCACGGTCTCCAGTTGGGGCACGTAGGCGACGGCGGCGCCCGGCTGACGAGTGACCGAACCCTGCTGCGGTTGCGCCGTACCCAGGAGTAAGCGCAGCAACGAGGTCTTGCCCGACCCGGACGGGCCCACTACGCCGACGAAGTCATGTCGGTTGACGCTCAGGCTGATGTCGCGAAGGACCGGCTGTCGATTGTAGGCAAAGCTGGCATCGGCGATCCGAATCAGCGCAGGCAACGTCGAGTCTTTGTCGGTCACTGCGGATATTCTGCCTCGTCAGGCACGGCGGGGGTCGTGTCGACATCCGGGAGTTCGCTCGCCATACCCCCTAGTCCCTCGATCATGGTGACGTAGTCGTAGCGCATGAGCCCGGCCCACGAGTGCTCCCGATCCCCCGGTTCGCCGGGCAGGTCGTCATCTCGAAGCGTGTCCTCATATCTGGCTCCGGTTGCCCGGCCTACCTCCTCGAGAACGTCAGAGGGAAAGACCTCCGAGCCGAAGATGACCGGCACGTCCTCGGCGATGATCTGGTCGATGAGCGCCGCGACCTCCTGAGGCGTTGGGTCCTCGAAGTTCTTCGGTTGGATCGCCCCGATGACCGTCCAGTCGTAGGTTTCCGCGAAGTAGGCGTAGGCATCGTGGTAGGTCAACAGCTCCCGCTGGCCATCCGGGATCGTTTCCTGATCGACGCGCAACGCATCGGACAGGGCCGTGGCCTGCTCTTCGAAGGTTGTGTAGTTGGCCCGGTAGTAGCCCGCATTGTCTGCGTCGGCTTCGACCAGCGTGTCGCGAGCGAGCTCGGCATATTGGATGGCGTACGTCGGGTCAGTCCACAGGTGCGGGTTGGGCTTGCCCTCGTCCTCAGGAAAGGAGAAGTCGTAGATGTAGTCGCTCTCGGGGAGAATCTCCGTGCCGATCTCGACCAGCACCGCACTGTCCTGCATATTTTCCTCGGCCAGATCAACGGTCGGCTCCTCCAGCTGGAGACCGTTGACGAACACTATGTCTGCCTGACTGAGGACCACGGCCGCACTCGGTGGTGGATCAAAGGTGTGACTGTTGGTGCCTTCTGGAACCAGTCCTTCGATGGAGACCCGGTCTCCGCCGATGCTCGAGACGATCGAGGTTATCGGCGCGACAGTGGTCACGATGCGTAGCTTCCCATCGGCGCTCTCCGAAGTTTCGCCATCGCTGCAACCGGCTGCCCCCAGCACGGTGGCCAAGGCAACTGCAACGACGCCAGAGACGCGCCTGGATCGGGAATCCGAAGTCATGGCGTGCACGCTACTTGCAACTTTGTTGCATTAATAGGCTACTTGCAACTTTATTGCAATTAGATGTCAGTGCGCGGTCGCATCGGGGCACCAGTGGTGGCAGCGACCGCGATGCAGTAGGCATAGCTGGATGCCCGCTCTCGTTCTCGGACCACTGCTTCGCCATGTCGACAAGGTCTCGGCCACGATCTGGGTCGAGGCCGACGCGCCGTGCCGGGTCAGCGTGACTGCCGTGGCCCACGCTGGCTCAGCTGCCCTGGGCCAGGCCAACACCTTCCACGTCGGCGGGCACCACTACGCCCTGGTTATCGTCGAGGATCTTCGGCCGGGCAGCGTCACGCCGTACGAGGTGCATCTGGACGACCAGTTGGTCTGGCCACCGGTCGACTCGACCCGACCGGCCAGCCGGATCCGTACCCCCGGTGGCCCAGGTGCCTTCTCCGTCGTATTCGGATCCTGCCGGTACGCGACCCCGCTGGTGATCACCAGCGAGGATGACGAGGAGTTCCGGCCGGACGCGCTGGATACCCACGCCGCGACGATCGCCGGTGTCCCCCAAGAGCAGTGGCCTGACGCGCTGGTGCTGCTCGGGGACCAGGTGTACGCCGATGAGACGGCCGAAACGACCAAGAAGTATCTCGCCGCACGTCGCGACCTTGACAAGCCGCCGCACGACCAGTTGGCTGATTTCGAGGAGTTCACCTACGTCTATCAGCAGTCCTGGACAGATCCCGACATCCGGTGGTTGCTGTCCACGATCCCGTCGTCGATGATCTTCGACGACCACGACGTGATCGATGACTGGAACACCTCAGCCGCTTGGCGTACGACCATCAGCGCCACCGACTGGTGGGCCGACCGAGTCGCCGGGGCCCTGGGCAGCTACTGGATCTATCAGCACATCGGCAACCTGTCTCCCGATGAGCTTCGCGCGGATTCGATCTTCGACCAGATCACCACTGCGCAGGATGGGTACGACGCGCTGCGCGAGATGGCCCTGGAGGCCGACCGGAACCCGTCCTCGATCCGCTGGAGCTATCGCCGCAAATGGCATACCGTCCGGCTGCTCATGATCGACTCGCGCGCTGCCCGGTCGCTGCAGGAGGACAGTCGCGCGATGCTCGACGACGAGGAGTTCTCCTGGGTCGAACAGATGCTGGTCGAGGCCGGCAACGACGGGATCGAGCACGTTCTCGTCGGTAGCTCACTTCCCTGGCTGATGCCGCCGGCGATCCATGACCTGGAGGGCTGGAACGCCGAACTCGTCCGACGCTTCGATGGCCGGCGCATCGGCCGCTGGTCGGAAAAGATCCGGCAGGGCGCGGATCTCGAGCATTGGGCCGCCTTCCGCAACTCCTTCGACCGCCTCGGCGCCGCACTGGAATCACTCGGTCGAGGCGAACACGGAAAGGCCCCGACCAGCCTGCTGGTGCTCTCCGGCGACGTCCATCACGCGTACGTCGCCGAGATCGTCGAACCCAAGGGCATCACCAGCCGGATCTACCAGCTGACCTGCTCGCCGGTACACAACGAGGTGCCACACCCCATGGTGCAAACCTTCAAGATCGGCTGGAGCAAGCCCGCTATCGCGATCACTGCGGCGCTGCGTCGGCTAGCGCGCGTACCGCGGACCCGGATGCGTTGGCGCAAGCGGGCCGGGCCGTTCTTCGGGAACGAACTCGCCGTGCTCACCCTGAATGGCACCCGCGCCGATCTGCGCTTCGAGAAAGCAGAAACCGGCGAGGACCGTACGCCGATGTTGCGTACGGTCTTCGCCGGTCGTCTGACGTAAGCGCGGGGCTAGGTGGTGAAGATCGACACCTCTTGCACGACGGTGTCATCTGCTGCGTGGACGACCACGCTTTGAGCCCCCTCGGGGAAGTCAGCCACACCGATCCCACCCTCGTCGATCTCAAGGGTGATCGGTCCCGAGGCGCCTGTGGCCACCGCGTAGCTGCCCGCGAGCTCAGCCGAGGCGAGGACCACCAACTCCGATCTGGAGTCAATCGCCGCGGGGTCATCATTACTGCCATGGGGTTCTAGAACATCGCAACGGATGGCCACGACACCTTGCGCCGCAGCTGATCCTTCCGCGGACAAGGTGCTGGTACATGCGCCGGCGTGGTAGGCCACAGTTCCCGATCCGTCTTCAGCAGGCTGCAGGAACGCCTAGGCGCGGGTCAGAACCACACCGGACGGGAAGGTCGCGGTGACCACGGCAACCACCCCGGGCATTCCCTGCAATCCCGGTACGAAGCCGAGGTAGGACACCTGCAGGTCGAGTTGGTCCTGGAGCAGTCCTTACTCACCTAGGATGTCGCCGCCACTCCGTCGGCCTCCTCCCGAGTGCCTTCGGCCGGTGGGCGATAGTCCAGCTCCAACTCCTCGCCTTGGAACTGTTCGGCTATGCCTTGGATGTCGACGACGTACCGATTGTCGGCTCCGAGGACCGCCGTGCTATGGACATTGCGGACGCCGTCGAGGCAGCACATCCAGCCCTGCTTGACCGCCGCCTCCGGCGGGGAGGCGACACCATTGACGCCGAAGAGCTGAGCGAAGCCGTCAGAAGCGACCGGAGCGATCCTGTGCAGCAGGCCGAACAGGTACTCCTGGTCGGCTGACGAGATCGATCCGGCGAGCACGTCGGCATAAAACTCCACCACGTCGTGGGCGGTGATCATCGTGTTCCCCCCGTACTGCGGGTTCGCCGGAGGGCCCGATTCGGTCAACTCGTGCCGGGTCAGCGCCGCCATGATGAGATCGACGCCGCCGAACTCGCTGTACAGACCGGAGGCCGAAGCATCGTCGGAGTCCATCAGCATGGACTCCACGCGGCTCAGCTCCGACGGGCCCAGCTCCACCTGGCCGAGCGAGGCCCGATAGAGCAGTTCCTCCGCGATGAGGACTTTGACCACCGATGCTGATCCGACCGCGGTGTGCGCGTTGGAGCCGTTGTCGAGGTACGTCCCGAACTAGACGGTCCAGAACGGCCAGGCCGACGAGAGGTCGACTGGCCGCATAAGCCGCCGCAAGGTCGATGGTCAACGGTCTCGCATGCCCCTAAGACGGGGCGGGAGCACCGGAACGTTGTCTGCCAGCCCCCGTCGGGTTCAGATCAGAACCCCGATCAGATCGAATGTGCAGGGGAATTCAGGACAGCAGAGCGTCGGTGAAGCTCACCGGATCGAAGAGGGCCAGGTCGTCGGGACCTTCCCCCAGGCCGATCAGCTTGACCGGGATACCGAGCTCGCGTTGGACGGCGATCACGATGCCGCCCTTCGCCGTACCGTCCAACTTGGTCAGGACGATGCCCGAGATCTCCACCATCTCGGTGAAAACCCGAGCCTGCACCACGCCGTTCTGACCCGTGGTGGCATCCAGCACGAGCAGTGTCTCGGCCACCGGGCCGCGTTTTTCCAGCACCCGCTTGATCTTGCGGAGTTCGTCCATCAGCCCCGCCTTCGTGTGCAACCGTCCGGCGGTGTCCACGACAACCACGTCGACTCCGGCCTCGGCCCCCTGCCGGACCGCATCGAAGGCGACCGACGCGGGATCGCCGCCCTCGGGACCACGAACGGTACGTACGCCGACCCGCTGGCCCCAGGTGGTCAGCTGTTCGGCCGCGGCGGCACGAAACGTGTCGGCCGCACCGAGGAGCACGCTGCGTCCGTCACTGACCAAGACCCGAGCAATCTTCCCGCAGGTAGTGGTCTTGCCGGACCCGTTGACCCCGACAACCAGGACCACGGCCGGGTGTCCATCGACAGATGTCAGCCGCAGCTCTCGATCGGCATCGGGATCAAGCGCGTTGACCAGTTCGACCGTGAGCAACTTGCGCAGCTCGTCGGCGGAGGCAGCACCGATGACCCGGGTCTGAGTACGCAACCGATCCACGATCTCGGTGGTCGCCGCCACCCCGACGTCCGCGCCGAGCAGCGTGGCTTCGATCTCCTCCCAGTCGTCCTCGGTGAGCCGTTGTCGGGCCAGCACCGAGAGCAGCCCCCGGCCCAGCGAGGACTGCGAACGGGCCAGCCGCGACCGCAACCGAAACATCCGGCTGGCCAACGGTTCGGGCATCTCGACCGGGACGGCCACTGTGCTCGGGGCAGGTGCGACGTCGATCGAGTCGCTGTCCGGGCGGGTGGGTGGGCGCTCGAGGGTGCTGGTTGCCGTGCCCGCCGCGGTGCTGCGTGGCGCCGGGGGGTCGGCGAGGCGAGTGGTCTGTCGACCACGGCTGACCAGGAAGCCCGCGAGCACCACGACGAGCAGAACGAGCACGACGATCCCGATGACAACGATGTCCACGCACCGAGTGTGTCAAAACCGGCGAGTCGCCCAGATGCCCCTGCATCCCGAGGTCCACACCTGGGTAGCGTCGCAGCACGTGGAATGGATCGAGGCGCTGGCGATCTTTGCTGCCGGTGTGGCCGCGGGGACGATCAACACCCTGGTGGGCTCAGGGACCCTGATCACCTTTCCGACCCTCCTCGCCTTCGGCTATGCGCCTGTGACGGCGAACATCTCGAACAACATCGGCCTGGTGCCGGGCGGCGTATCCGGAAGCTTCGGTTACCGGGAAGAACTGAGCGGGCAGGGCGGGCGGATCTTGCGGCTCGGTCCGATGTCGCTGCTCGGTTCGATCACCGGAGCGGTGCTTCTCCTCGTGCTCCCGGATGAAGCCTTCACCACGATCGTGCCGGTACTGCTGGGAATCTCCCTGGTGCTGGTCATCATCCAGCCCTGGATGCAAGGAAAGCTCCAAGCGCGTCGGGAACGGGATGGCGGATCACAACCCGGCCGGGGACACGGCGTCCTTGTGGCGGCCAGCACGTATGGCGCCGGTGTGTACGGCGGCTATTTCGGTGCGGCGCAAGGTGTTCTGCTGATCGGACTGCTCGGCATCCTGCTGCCGGAGCCACTGCAACGACTCAATGCGCTCAAGAATGTGCTGTCCCTCGTCGTCAACTCGGTGGCCGCCGTGACCTTTGCGATCCTGGCCTTCGGCAGGATCGACTGGGCGGTGGTGGGTCTGATTGCCGGCGGTTCGTTGCTGGGTGGATTTCTGGGCGCCGGGGTCGGCCGCCGGTTGCCGTCGGTGGTGCTCCGGGGCCTGATCGTCGTCGTCGGACTGGTCGCGATCTGGCGGATCCTGGCCTCCTGAGCCGAGGCGGGGCAGTCGAGCGCTCGCACTACCGTGATCGAGTGACCATCGGACTTCGGTTGGCGGCGTTCAACATCGCCCACGGCCTGGGGCTGGACCGCCAGGTCGATCTCGACCGTACGGCGTCGGTGATCCGGCGGATGGCCGCGCACGTCGTGTGCCTGCAGGAGGTCGACCGGCACTTCGGGGAACGCAGCAACCACCTCGACCAGGCCCTGGAATTGTCCCGTGCACTGGACATGCAGGTGGTCTTCGGTGCGAGCGTGACCCGCTCGGCTCACGACGGATGGGCCCGTGAGTACGGCAACGCGATCCTGTCCCGCCTGCCGATCCTCGCCCATGACCTGCACCCGCTGCCCAGCCGCCGCGGGCAAGAGCCACGCAGCGCCCAACGTGTCCTGGTCGAGCTGGACGCCGGCGCGCTATGGGTGGTCAACACTCACCTCAGCCCCCATAGTGCGCAGGATCGCGCCGTCCAGGCGCGAGCCGTTCGCGGGTTGGTCACCGAGGAAATGGGTACGGCGGTGATCGCCGGTGACTTCAACGCCGACAACGACGCCCCGGAATTGGCCGCACTGAAAAATCTCCGCGATGCGTGGACCGAATCCGGTCAGGGCGACGGTCGCACCCATCCGGCGCATCGACCGAGCAGGCGCCTGGACCACGTGCTGTGTTCGGCCGGGGTCATCGCCTCGTCCTCGCAGGTCATGCGAAGCGATGCCTCCGATCACCTGCCGCTGATCGTCGACCTGCTCGTCTGAGCCGGCTATGCCGAGGTCAGCTCCCGGATTCGCTGACTGATCACCGTGGTGATCCCGTCCCCGCGCATGCTGACCCCGTACAGGGTGTCGGCGATCTCCATCGTCTTCTTCTGGTGGGTGATCACGATCAACTGGCTGGAATCCCGGAGTGCCTCGATCAGGCCCAGCAGGCGTCCGAGATTCACGTCGTCCAGGGCGGCCTCGACCTCGTCGAGGATGTAGAACGGCGAGGGCCGGGCGCGGAAGATCGCCACGAGCATCGCCACCGCCGTCAACGAACGCTCCCCGCCAGACAGCAGTGAGAGCCGCTTGACCTTCTTGCCGGGAGGGCGCGCCTCGACCTCGACGCCCGTGGTCAGCAGGTCGTCGGGATCGGTCAGGATCAACCGTCCCTCGCCGCCGGGGAACAGGGTCGCGAATACCTGTTCGAACTCCTTGGCCACATCAGCGAATGCGTTGGCGAAGACTGCCAGGATCCGGCTGTCGACCTCACGGATGACCGACAGGAGGTCACGCTTTGTGTTCCTGAGGTCCTCGAGCTGAGTGGCCAGGAAGGCGTGCCGCTCCTCCAAGGCAGCGAACTCCTCCAACGCGAGCGGATTCACCTTGCCCAGCAGCGCCAGATCACGCTCAGCGCGGGATGCGCGCCGCTCTTGGGTCTGCCGGTCGTACGGCTTGGCAGCTGGCTGCTCGACCGCCCCCTCGGCCTGCGCAGCGGCCACGTCGGCAAGCGAAGGGGGCACGAGCTGGCTCGGTGCATATTCGTTGATCAGGATATCGACGTCGGCGCCGTACTCCTGGGCGGCTCGGTCCTCCAGCGCCTCGATCCGTAGCCGTTGCTCGGCCCGGGCAACCTCGTCTCGATGTACCTCATCGGTAAGCCGGTCCAGGTCGGCGGTGAGCTCACGGATCCAGGTGCGCAGCCCCAGTAGTTCGCTTTCCCGGCTCACCTTCTCGATTGAGAGCTCGTCGCGGTAGGCGGCCGCCCTTTGCAGCGAGGCGTTGACATGGGCGATGGTCTGTTCGGCAGCTATGCGCACGCCCTCAGCGATGCCGGCCCCCCGCTGACCTGCCGCGACGGCGGCCTCCTGGCGAATCCGACTGGCGCGCTCCTGCTCGGCCGCCCGGTGCAAGGTCTCGACGCGACTACCAAGGGCGCGGGAGCGTTCCTCGGTCGTGCGTACGGCAAGGCGCAGCTCCATCTCTTCCTGGCGCGCCAGCGCGACAGCGCGCTGCAACTCGTCCCGGGTCGCCGTCGACGGTCCGTCGGCCGACGGGGTGATCTGGGCGGCCTGCCAGCGTTCCTCCAACTCGGCAAGGCCAGCCAGGTCCGCATCGCGGGCGATCTCAGCCGCTGCACGGGAGTCCTCGAGCCGGGCAGCCTCGGCCGCAGCTGACCTGGCCGCGGCACCGAGTTCACTGAGTTGCTCGGCGACCGCGGAGTGGGCCGCGTCCGACTCGTGCAGGGAAGCCAGCGCAGATTCGACGGCGGCGGACTGGCGCTCGGCGAGCTCACGGGCGGCTTCGAGCTCGGCCAGCAGCCTGCTGCAGCGCGCCTGCGCGGCGGAGTATTCGCGCTGAGCCTCCTCGAGGGCTGCCTGAACCTCGATGGCACTGGGTGCACTGACCGACCCACCAAATGACCAGTGGGCGCCCAGAAGGTCGCCGCCCGCGCTGACAACCCGAAGCCTCGGGTGCGTTTCGACCAGCCGTACCGCCTCGTCGATCTCGCTGACGAAAGCCACCCGATCCAGGGCCCTGGCCAGTGCGGCGTCGAGCTCGGCGGGTCCGCTGACCAGATCACGGACCCAGCGGGCACCGGCAGGCAGCGCGGGCCAGGAATCGGTCGAAGCGGCGACCAGACCTACGACCGGATCTCCGCCGACCAGGACACCGGAGCGACCTGCCTCATGTGCCCGTAGGTAGGTCAGCGCAGCCGCTGCATCACGCGGCGTTCCTACCGCGACCGCGTCGGCGATCGGCCCGAGTGCGGCGGCCACCACGATCTCATAGCCCGGCTCGACCCGCAGCAGCGCGGAGAGGGACCCGAGCAGACCAGGTACGGCCGACTCGGCGCCCAGCAGCGCGCCGGCACCGTCCTTTCGATGCAGTCCCTCCCCCAGCGCATCTGCGCGGGCCTGCCATGCGTCGCGCTGGCGTTCGGCCTCGCGCTCGGCGTCGGTGAGCGCAGCGACCTGAGTCGCCGTGGCCTCGTAGGCGGCCACAGCCGACTCGTGGCGGGCGTCGAGGCTCTGCTCGGAATCGCCGAGCTCGCCGATCTCACTCTCGACGGACTCGAACTGCGCCGCGGCTCGCTCGGCTCTGGTACGCGCCTCACCGACTGCAGCGGTGAACCGGCTGATCGCGTCCTCGGCGGCACCAGCCCTGCTGCGGACTGCCTGCAGGTCTCCGGCCAGCCGCGCCAAGCCCTCGCGGCGATCGGCCTGGGCACGCGCGACGCGCACCAGTTCGTCCTCGGCCTGACGCAGCTCCTCCTCGAGCTGGGCTCGGATGGACAGCGCCGTACTGAGGCGTTCCCGCTCGGTGGAGAGATGCCCATCGAGGACGGCGCGCTCGCTCTCCACGGCCAGCGCCTCGGCGGTGAGCGCCTGCGGATCGCGTCCGGGCGGCGGCTCGGGCAGCGGTGCGGATAGGTGCCGGTGGCGCTCGGCGGCGAGCTGGTGGGTGCTGCGTAGCCGCTCTCCCACTGCCGAGAGCTGGTACCAGACCTCTTGGGAGCGGGCCAATGCCGGTGAGGTCTGCGCGAGAGCGCTTTCGAGTTCCGCTTCACGGCTGTGCGCGGAAGCCAACTCCGTCTCCACCTCCGACCGTCGCCGGCGGATGAGGTCTTCGTCAGCCAGTTCCTTGTCCAACGCCTCGCGCAGGGTCACCAGATCGTCGGCGAGCAGCCGCAATCGGGCATCTCGAAGGTCAGCCTGGACCGACTGGGCGCGCCGAGCCACGTCAGCCTGGCGCCCGAGGGGCTTGAGCTGGCGACGCAGTTCCTCGGTCAGATCCCCGAGCCGGTCAAGGTTGATCTGCATCGCATCCAGCTTGCGGATCGCCTTCTCTTTGCGCTTGCGGTGCTTCAGGACCCCGGCTGCCTCCTCGATGAAACCGCGGCGCTCCTCCGGACGGGCCGAGAGCACCGCATCGAGCTGGCCTTGGCCGACGATGATGTGCATCTCGCGGCCGATGCCGGAGTCGGAGAGCAGTTCCTGGATGTCGAGCAGCCGGCAGGACGACCCGTTGATCTCGTACTCACTCTCACCCGAGCGATACATCCGGCGGGTGATCGAGACCTCGGTGTACTCGATCGGCAAGGCGCCATCGGTGTTGTCGATCGTCAGGGTCACCTCGGCGCGGCCCAGGGGCGCGCGACCGGCGGTACCGGCGAAGATGACGTCTTCCATCTTTCCACCACGAAGGCTCTTGGCCCCCTGCTCGCCGAGCACCCACAAGATGGCATCGACGACATTCGACTTGCCGGACCCGTTCGGACCAACCACAGCATTCATGCCCGGTTCGAATCGCAGGGTGGTCGAGGACGCGAAGGACTTGAAGCCCTTCAACGTCAGACTGGAAAGGTGCACGCGGCTCCAGAGCGGGTCGGACAAGAACGACGCTGGCCGACACGGCGGGTGAGCGCAGTGAGGGAAGGGCCACCGGTGAGGTTATCCGAGCACGACCCCGACGTCGGTGACCGGCACGCCGACGGGCGCGCAGGCGGGTCCGACCGGCGGCCGGCCGCCAGTCTGGCGGCTCAGGCCGGAACGCGTTGCGCCGGCGCCTCGTCGGCCAGCCGACGCAGCCCCTCACCCAGCAGCAGATCACGCTCCTGGCGCAGGCTGGCTATCTCAGCTTCGAGCGCACGGATCCTGCTTCGCAGGATCACTGTCTCCTCGAGGAGCAACGACGACGGGGTGGCAACGTGACCCAGGAGGGCCTTGGCCATGGCTGTAATCCTTCGCATGCAGCTGGTGGACCCTGCGGGTTTGCTCGCGCGGGGTGAACCGATTTCTGTGAGAGAACTCTAGGGTGACAGCCAGACACCGTTCGGTCAACGCCTCGTGCCCCCGTCTGCGCTAACTCAGGGTGAAGCTCGTCGTCCCGGTGGGCAGGCCCCAACGAACGGTCGTCGCGCGAACCCGTCCTGGTGTCTTGCCGCCCTCAACCTGGGCCAGGAGATCCGCACAATCGGCCCGGGTTCCCTCGACAAGAATCTCGACGGATCCGTCGTCGAGGTTGCTCGCCGAGCCAGACAGGCCAAGGGCAGCGGCTCGCTCCCGGACCCACCAGCGAAATCCCACGCCCTGCACGTGCCCACGCACCCAGATCGTGAGCCGGGAAGCCTCGCTCGCGCCGGGATCGGTCCTCATCGGCGCTAGGTCCTGACAATCCTGCGTTTGCGCGGTCGGGGCTGGCAGACCGGACAGGAGAAACTCGACCGGTTCATGAACGCCTCCCTGCGCATCGGGGTACCGCAGCGATGGCATGGCACATCGACCCGTCCGTAGGCATTGAGCGACCGGGAGAAGTACCCACTGTCGCCATTGACGTTCACATACAGCGAGTCGAAGCTAGTGCCGCCCTGGGCCAGTGCCTCGTTCATGACATCGCGGATGGCGATGACCAGGCTCGCGGCCTGCGCCCTGGTGAGTCGATCGGTCGATCGGCCACCGTGCAGCCCCACCCGCCACAGCGCCTCGTCGGCGTAGATGTTGCCGACCCCGCTGATCAACGTCTGGTCGAGCAGTGCGCGCTTGATTTCGGTGCGGCGCCGCCGGAGCCGGCTGATGAATGCCGTCTCGTCGAACAGTGGATCGAGCGGGTCTCGCGCGATGTGGGCGAGACTGCACGGCACGGGGTCCGGAGCTTCGCCGCCGGGTTCGACCCACAGTCCGCCGAAGGTCCGCTGGTCGACGAAGCGCAGGTCCGGCCCGTCGTCGGTGAACCCGATCAGGACCCGCAGGTGCGGACCGTGTGGAACCGACCGTGGCACGACAAGAAGTTGACCGCTCATCCCGAGGTGCCCGAGCAGCGCATGGTCGTCGGACAACGGCAGCCACAGGTATTTCCCTCGACGCGCTGCGGCGCGCACCGTGCGGCCGAGCAGTGCGGCTTCGAACTGATCTGATCCACCGGGGAATCGGCGGATGGCTCGCGGATGACGGACCGAGACCGAGCCGATCTCCCGACCGACCACCCAGCGAGCCAGCCCGGCTCGGACCACCTCGACCTCGGGTAGTTCAGGCATCGGCGCTAGTCCGTTGTGCCGCGCAGAGCCGACAGCTCCTGCCAGGCCTGCTCGGCGGCATGCTGCTCGGCGTCCTTCTTGCTCCGTCCGGCTCCGCTTCCGTAGCGCTGGCCCCCGAGCTCGACGTAGGCGGTGAAGCGCTTCTCGTGGTCGGGACCGTCGTGGACGACCCGATAGGCGATCGTCCCGAGACTGAGCCGGGCGGTGAGTTCCTGCAGACTGGTCTTCCAGTCCAGCGCCGCACCCTTGGTCGCTGCTTCGTCCAGCACGCCGGCGAAGAGTCGCCGCACCAGGGCACTGACAGCGGGAAGGCCCTGGTCGATATAGATGGCGCCCAGCAGAGCCTCGAATGCGTCAGCCAGGATGCTGTCCTTGTCCGCGCCGCCAGTTGTCCGCTCCCCCGCCCCGAGCAAGAGCGCAGCCCCAAGACCGTAGGGCCCGAGTCCACGGGCCAATTCGGCCAGGGCGCGCATGTTCACGACCGATGCCCGGAGCTTGGCCAGCTGCCCCTCGGGCAGGGCCGGATTCGCCCGATAAAGGGTGTCGGTGATGATCAGTCCCAGCACGGAGTCCCCGAGGAACTCCAGGCGCTCGTTGGTCGGCAACCCGCCGTGCTCGTAGGCGTAGGACCGGTGCGTCAGCGCCAAGCCGAGGATGTCCGCGCCGACCTCTAGCCCGAGGGCGTCGAGCAGGGCAGCCCGGCCCGGCTGGGCGACGTCTCCTGGTGTGTGGCTGACCGGGCGCTCCACCGCCGGATCGGTCACGGTGATCCCTCGTTCAGAACCGCAGGTGCTAGACCGACAGGACTTCGGTGCCCTTGTACTGACCGCAGTGCGGGCAGGCCTCGTGCGGCGGCTTGACCCGGCCGCACGCGCGGTTCGGGCACGGCGTCAGCGTGGGCGCAGTAGCCTTCCAGTTCGCCCGGCGTGAGCGGGTGTTGCTGCGGGACTGGCGGCGCTTCGGTACGGCCACGGATCAACTCTCCTTTGTCTCTGGTACGTCGGCATCGCTACCGGTTCTGGTTGCGTACTGTGCCAGCGCCACCCACCTCGGGTCGACGGTGGAGTGCTGGTGGTCCGGTGGCAGGTCGTCCCACCGCTGGCCGCAGTCCACGCACATTCCTGCGCAGTTCTCGCGACACAGTGGAGCAACCGGTAGGGCCAGGACCACGGCGTCTCGAACCAGCGGCTCGAGATCGATCATGTCCCCGGTCAGTCGGCTGACCTCGTCCTCGTCGGTGGTCTCCGACGTGGCGCTGTCCGGATAGGCGAACAACTCCACGACCTCGACCTCGACAACGTCCTGGATCGGGTCGAGGCAGCGCGAGCACTCCCCGACGACCGGGCCGGACACTGTCCCGGAGACGAGCACACCCTCGACCACGGATTCCATCCGCAGTGCAAGGGTCAACTCGTCGCCGACTTGAACACCGATCACATCCAGACCAACCCCCTGCGGTGCGCGAACCGTACGGTGCACCGGAAGCAAGGAACCGGGACGGCGGCCCAACTCGCGGAGATCCACGACGAATGGGCTGCGCCGCTGGTTGTGCGCGTGGTGAACCATGGTCTTTGTCATAACTGGGGTTGGCCGAGATCGGATCGGACCGTCGACAAGGATACCCGACTGTGCCTAACGGCGTTGCTGAGCCCGCCCAGCCTGCCTACTTCTGCCGGTTGGCGATCAGCGCGCGATAGGCCAGCCGGCGGACCGCCTCCGGAATCAGCCGGTAACCACCGCGCACCACCAGGTTGCGGACGTACTGCAGTGGAGTCGTGAAGCCGAGTCGGCGCAGCCGTCGCTGCAAGGAGAACTCCGAGGCCAGCATCCGGATCCCTCCGCGGCGGGCATACGCACCGGCGCCCACCCGGTAGTTGACCAGCGGCGCGGCGAGATTCGCCGGTCGGGCGCCGGCCGCGATCATCCGGGCGAAGAGGAGGTAGTCCTCCATCAGCGGGAGATCTTGATAACCGCCGGCGGCCTGCACCGCGCGACGCCGATAGACCACGGTCGGATGATTGAACGGATCGTGAAAGCGTGCGGCGCGGGCGATCTGGTACGGATCGGTGGGCGGAGTACGCGTACCCAGGACGTCGGCCGGGTCACCCGGGTCCGTTACGAACTCCCGCAGGCCGGTCCCGACGATGTCCGCGCCGGCCTCGAGAAGTGGAAGCTGCTCGGCGAAACGGGTCGGTTCGCTCACGTCGTCGGCATCCATCCGGGCCACCACGTCGTGGGAGCAGCGCGACAGGCCGGCGACCAGCGCCGGTCCCAGTCCCACGTTGTCTGCAAGCACGACGCGCACGACGGGTACCGGCGAGGCCGCGGACAGCACAGCCAGACAGTCGGCCAACTCGGCGGGGATCGGTCCGTCCTGGACCACGACCACCTCGGCGGGGCGCCGGGTCTGCTCGTCGACGGTGCTGGTGAAGGCCTGGGCCAAGAAGTCCGGCCGATCACCGGCATAGATCGCCATCAGCAGGGAGAACGCTTCGCCTTGCGCGTCATCGCCGCTCGTCGCGTGGTTTCGGGTCGTCGGCCGTATCGGGAGGACCTCGGCCAGCCGCTGCCCGGACGACCGAGGACCGGCCCGCAGACCAGCGACCAGTCCACGTCTGGCCGCCCGCAGCAGCCGCGGCCGGTCTGTCGACTGCGCGAGGGTACGACCCCAGCGTCGAATCGTCGAAGCTGCGTAGAGCACGCGTTCGGCGGGATTGAGCCCCGTGCCGCGGGTGAACACCCAGATCTTGTTGCGAACCTCGAAGAAGAACCGGTCACCGGGATCGGCATCACTGCCCCCGAAGGTCTTCGTGTGGTGGTCCACGACACTGGCCGGGCACAGCAGGCCACGCTGTCCCCGCAACAGACGGGTGGTGAACTCGAAGTCGTCGTTCCAGAGGAAGTAGTCGACCTCGGGAAGGCCGCGCTCGCGCAGGATCTCGGCCGAGCACAGGATCGACACGAAAGACGCCGAGCGGATCGGAGTGGCCCCGATCACCTCGGCCGCGAGCCGCTCAGCCCGGCTCGCGCCGGGCTTGCGGCGCGGAGTGTTCATCGGGTGGTCCCGACCGTCGATCCAGACCACCCGGCTGGCCACGACAGCCGGGGGCGGACCCGGGTAGTGCCTGCGCGCCTCGAGCAGTGCCTGCAACGCGTTCGGGTGGGGGACGGTGTCATCGTCGAGCAGCCAGACCGCGCCGGGAAGGTGCTCCAAGGCACGGACGATGCCGGCTGCGAACCCTCCTGCGCCGCCGATGTTCTCCGTGAGTCGGACCACCTCCACCCGACCGGTGAAGTGGTCGGCCAGCATGGTCGCCGTCTCGTCGGTGGAGGCATTGTCGATGACGAGGATCTGATCCGGCACGCTGGTCTGGGCGAGGATCGCACGCAGCGATCTGGCCAGCAGCTCGGCGCGATTCCAGGTTACGACCACCGCGACGACCCCGGACGGCGCGGGTTGGCTCACTCCGGCGCGGCGGCGGGGCGGCCGGGTCCCGCGGGTCTGCGGGCTCCGACATTGGCCCGCCCATGTTCGACCGAGCGCAGTAGGTGGGACAACGTGGCCTCGAAGTCGGCGAGCTTGGCATCCACGTAGCTGTCGACTTCGCGTCGCATGACGTCGGCCTCGGCGGCCGTTGCCGCGCCGAGCTCGTCGGACCGGGACACCGCACTGCGGTAGATCTCGCTCTCGCTGATCAGCCGCTCCCGCTCGCTGTGACCCTGAGCCAGGAGCTCGTCGTGGTCCTGTTGGGCCTGGGCGATGACATCGGCACGGAGCCTGGTGCCCTCGCTGACCAGCCGCTCGTGTTCGCGTTGTCCGAGTGCCGACAGCTCGGCCTGGCGTTGCGCGGCGATGGCCTGGAGCTGCTCGGCGTCAGCTCTCGCGCGAGCGGCCAGCGCATCAGCCTCCTGCCGGGCGCCTGTCACGATCCGGTCGGCTTCCACTTGTGCGGCATCCAGCAGCTCGCCCCGCCGGTCGAGGACTGCCTTGGCCTGGATGACTGCCGGCGGCAGCCGGTCCCGCAGCTCGTCCAGCAGGTCGAGGACATGGTCGCGGGGCACCATGGCCGAGGTGGACATGGGCACGCCGCGAGCCTGCTCGATCATCGTGACGATCTCATCCAGCGTGTCGTAGATGCGGTCCATCGGCTAATCCTCTCTGCGTTCGCGCAGCGCTTCGAGCACCGGTGCCGGGACGAGATGGGAGACGTCGCCGCCGAAATGCGCCACGGCCTTGATCAAACTGGAGGACAGATGACCGTGTTCGGGTCCGGTCGGCATGAACACGGTTTCGATGCCGGTCAGACCGCGGTTCATCTGTGCCATCTGTACCTCGTACTCGAAGTCGCTGATCGCCCGTAGGCCCTTCACGATCACCTCGATCCCCTGGTCGCGGCAATAGTGCACGAGGAGGCCATGGAAGGAGTCCACGCTGACCCCCGAGAGGTGGGCGGTGGACTCCCTGATCATCGACATCCGGCTGTTGACGTCGAACAGGCCGGCTTTGTCCGGATTGACCAGGACCGCGACGATCAACTCGTCGTAGAGCTGGCTGGCTCGCTCGATGATGTCGAGATGACCGTTGGTGATCGGGTCGAAAGACCCAGGGCAGACCGCTTTTCTCTTCATCTGCGAGCCTGCTCTCACGGGGCGCGACCGTACCAAAGCACGGCCTCCCCATAGCGCCGATGGCGAATCGGCTGCAGGGGTGTCGGCCATACCCAGGGGTCATCGTGGGAGGAGCGCTCGACAACCAGCACCGCTTGCGCTGCCAGCCACCCCAGTCGGTGCAGATCGGCGAGGACGCCGCCCAGCTCGTCAGGCGGCAGACGGTACGGCGGGTCGGCAAAGACCACGTCGTACGGCGACGCTGCTCCGGGAACCTGGGCCGGTTCAGCGACGGCCAACCGCTGCACCGGGCTGACCACCGCGACGGCCCCGGCCAGGGCGACCGAGTCGATGTTCGCGCACAGGGTGGCCGCGACCCGCCGGTCACCCTCGACGAACAGAGCGTGGACAGCGCCCCGGGAGAGAGCCTCGAGCCCGAGCGCGCCGGAGCCGGCGTAAAGGTCCAGAACGCGCGCACCGCTCAGCGGCAAGAGCCCGGCGATGGTGGAGAACATCGCCTCGCGGGCCCGATCCGAGGTCGGCCGGGTCACCGCACCGCGAGGTACGGTCAGGCGACGACCACCGGCCACGCCTGCCACGATCCGGGTCACGCCTCAGGCCTTGTCGAGATAGTCGGCGCGTTCGTCCTCGGACAGCCTGGCCACCTGGGCAGCCAGCGCAGGGTGACCGGCGAGGTCCGGATCCAGGGCCACCAGGTACGTTGCCTCCTCTCGAGCCTGGGTGATGATCCCTTCGTCATCGAGCAGGGACAGCAGCCGTAGCCCTGATTGCCGACCGGACTGCGCGGCGCCGAGGATGTTGCCCTCCCGGCGAGAGGCTAGATCGACCCGGGCCAATTCGAAGCCGTCCCGCGTGGCGGCCACTGCCTCCAATCGAGCACGGGCCGGACTGTCGGCCGGTGCCTCGGTGACCAGGAGGCAGATCCCCGGACGTGGACCGCGCCCGATCCGGCCGCGCAGCTGATGCAGCTGGCTGACGCCGAACCGATCCGCGTCCAGAATTGCCATGACCGAGGCTTCCGGTACGTCGACGCCTACCTCGATGACGGTCGTGGTCACCAGCGCGTCGAGGTCGCCGCGGGCGAAGGCCTGCATGATGGCGTCCTTCTCTTCCCCAGGCAGCCGGCCGTGCAGGACGCCCAGGCGAAGACCGGCCAGTGGGCCGTCGCGCAAGGTGTCGGCCATGTCGAGGACGGCCAGCGGTGCGCGTTTGATCGCGCCGGCATCATCGTCGTCGGGCCGGGAGTCGTCCTCGACCGGCGGTAGCGGCGACTCATCGCCGTCGTCAAGCCTCCTGGCAGCACCATTCCCGGCTGCGCCGGAGACGATCGCAGCGTCGTCGCCGATCCGCGGGCAGACGATGAAGGCGCGCCCGCCGGCGCGGGCCTCTTCGACGATCCGGGTCCAGGCCCGGTCCAACCAGCCCGGCTTCTCCCGTACCGGCACGACGCTGGTGCTGACCTCGGCCCGACCCGCAGGTAACTCGGTGAGGATCGTGGTCTCCAGGTCGCCGTACACGGTCATCGCGACTGTGCGCGGGATCGGTGTGGCCGTGAGAACCAGAACATGCGGTGGGGCCGCGGACTTGGCCCGCAGGACATCCCGCTGCTCAACACCGAAGCGGTGCTGCTCGTCGATGACCACCAGACCCAGATCAGCGAACTGCACGACCTCCTCGAGCAGCGCATGGGTTCCGACGACGATTCCCGCCGCGCCTCCGGCCGCCTCTGCCAAAGCTGCCCGACGAGCCTTGATCGGAAGCGAGCCGGTCAACAGCGTGATCCGGGTGGCTTGCTCCTCGGCACCGAACTCGCCGGAGATCCCCAACGGGCCGAGCAGGCTCCGCAGAGTTCTCAGATGTTGGGCGGCAAGGACTTCGGTGGGCGCCAAGAAGGCGGCCTGCGCTCCGGCATCGAGGACCTGGAGCATCGCGCGAAGGGCCACAACCGTCTTGCCCGATCCGACCTCCCCCTGCAGCAGTCGGTTCATCGGCTTGTGCCCGCCCAGGTCATGGCTGATCTCGGCCCCGACGACCCGCTGTCCCGCGGTCAGTACGAACGGCAATCGGGCGTCGAAGGCATCGAGCAGGCCGCCCGCACGGATCGGCCGAGGATAGGCGGGATTCACCGCCTGGGCGACCCTGCGCCTGGCCAGGGTCACCTGGACGGTGAGCGCCTCATCCCATTTCAACCTCAGCCTGGCCGGCTCGACCTCGGCCATCGACTCCGGCAGATGGATCTTGCGCCAGGCCTCGGTCAGCCCGATCAACCCGCGGCGCTCGCGCATGACTTCGGGCAGTGGGTCCTCGACATCGCCGAGCGCCCCCAATACCAGGCGCAGGCAGCGGGCTATCGTCCACGACTGCATCCCGCGACTGGCCGGATAGACCGGGATGAGCGCGGAGGCGTAGGTCAGTGCCCGCTCGAAGTCCTCGACGACTGCACCAGGATCGCTGACTGCGTCCGGATCGCTGGTGGTCGCGCCGAAGATCTCGCACTCAGGATGGCTGAGTTGCACCTGGTTGCCGCGCACGCCGATCTTGCCGGCGAAGAGCCCGGTGACGCCGACGGCCAACTGCTTCGCGCGCCAGGTCTGGTTGAAGAAGACCAGCGAGAGCGAACGCCGGCCGTCGCCCACTACGACGTCGGTGAGCGTCCCGCGCTTGTTGCGCATCCGCCGCTGGGTCACCGACCGGACTTGCGCCACGATGGTGACCTCGTCGCCGATCCGCAGCGCGGCGAGATCGGTGAGCTTCCCGCGTTCGGCGTACCGGCGCGGGTAATGGCCGAGCAGGTCATCGACCGTGTGCAGACCCAGTTGCTCGGCGAGCACCGTCGCAGTCTTGCCCCCGAGCAGCCCACGAAGCGGACTGTCCCTGGTCACCGCGAGCGTCATTCGACTCCGATGAGGACGGGTTGGTGCGGTTGGTCACCCCGGTAGTCCATGACGTCCACACCCGGATGGGTTCGTCGAAGGTGTCCGCGAACCTCGTCGGTGAATCCGGGTACGACATCCGCGCCGACCACCAGCGTGACGAGTTCGCCACCTGCCGACAACAACCGATCGAGCAGGTCACAGGTGACGCTGACCTGGTCCTCACCGAACAGGACGACGTCGCCCTCGGCCAGGCCGAGGACGTCTCCGGCCGCACAGCGGCCGGCCATGGTCATCGCGGCTTGTACGGCGACGGTGATCTCGGCCCAACGGGTGGCAGCGGCTGCCTCGGCCATGGCGATGATCACATCGGCGAAACGCCGGTGCGGATCGGCGACGGCAACAGCAGCCAGTCCCTGGACCGGCGACTTGGTCGGCACGACGGCGACATCCTGACCCCCTTCCCGAGCCTGCGCAGCAGCCATATCGGCAATCGCCGTCACCGAGGAGTGGTTCGGCAGGACGACGACTTGGGCCGCGCCGGTACGGCGAATCGCGACCAGCACATCCTGTGCCGAGGGATGCTTCGTCGCTCGAACGTCGTGCGGGGTTGCGCCGTCGACGACTTCCACCCCCTCGCCGGCGAACAAGCCAGCCAGTCCGGGCCCTGGCGCCACCGCGACCAGGCCCCGGCCTGACCAGGATGCGGTCAGCACCGTGCGATCGGCCTCACTCGCCCGGCACACCCGGGGGGCGCCGGCCGCCTGATCGGCGAAGCTGGTCACGCTGATCGAGTGTGGGCGTCCGGCTCGTACCCCGGCCTCGATCGCGGCGCCGACGTCGTCGACGTGCACGTGCACCCTCCACAGCGCCGGCAACTGGGACAGTGCCGGCAGCTGGGATGGTTGGGACGGCGTGCCGGTGCCGACGATGACCAGCGAATCACCGAGGGCAGCGAGGTCTATGCGCAGGGCATCGACAGCGGTGTCATCGGCCTCGTCCAGAAGGAACTGCACCTCGTACCCGAACGTGACCTCACGCCCGGCAGGTTTGGGTCGGCCCAACGCCACCGATGGTTGCCTGCGCGGCGATTCCCTGCCTGGCGAATCGTGCCCGACGACCGTTGTCAGCAGGGAGTCCAGCAGTACACACAGCCCTCGACCACCCGCATCGACGACGCCTGCGTGCGCAAGTACGGGCAGCAGCGACGGGGTTCGGGCCAGAGCGTGCGCGCCGGCCTCCGCGGAGGCGCGGGTCACGGTCGCCAGCCGCGGCCGATGCTCGATGGAGGCTGCGGCCGTCGCACCCTCCGCGGCGGCCCGGGCCACGGTCAGAATCGTGCCCTCGACGGGTAGGGCCACCGCTACGTAGGCAAGGTCGGTTGCATGCGACAGCGCAACAGCGAGGGCGGCACCGTCGGCCGGGCCCTCGCGCCCGAGGCGGTCTGCGATGCCGCGCAGCAACTGCGAGACGATCACGCCGGAGTTACCCCGCGCGCCCAGCAGCGCGCCGCGGGCCATCAGGTCCAAGGTTGCGCCCAGCCCGGCCTGCGGAGCGCCGTCATCGAGCGCATCGACGGCCGAACGCAGCGTCAGGTACAGGTTCGTGCCGGTGTCCCTGTCCGGCACCGGGTAGACGTTCAGTGCATCGATCTCGGCAGCTGCCAGTGCCAACGCGTCGCAGGCCAGCCGTGCCCATCGACGTACGGCGTGAGCATCGAAGACCTCCAGCGCTCCCACCTCCGTCATCTCGACCAACTGCCGACGGGTGCCCATCGGTGGGCAGCGAGCCTAATCAACGCCGCCGACCGCCTGCGATACCGGCGGCGGAGCGATCGTCGCGGCCCCGTGTCGTCGGAACAGGCCGGGATCGGTTACCCTTGGGCGCGCTGCCGTGTCCGAAACCGGTGTGCCGTACGTCCCTTCCATCTCGAGGAGTGATCATCCGTGGCTGCGGTCTGCGACGTCTGTGGCAAGGGCCCTGGCTTCGGTAAGTCGGTGTCGCACTCCCATCGGCGCACCTCGCGTCGGTGGAACCCGAACATCCAGACCGTACGGGCCAAGGTCGGACCCAGCGCGCGCAAGCGGCTCAATGTGTGCACATCCTGCATCAAGGCGGGCAAGGTCGTACGCGGCTAGTCCACCGGCTCTCGGGTCTGTCCGAGGGCCTGCGCCGCATCGGCGATCACCGAGATGACGGTGGCCATGGGCAGCCGTACCGAGTCTATGACCAGGTGATAGTGCCGCGCCTCGTTCATCTTGCACCGATAGAAGTGCCGGACGTAGGCCTCGCGTGCCGAATCGTTGTCCCGGATCAGACGTTCGGCTCGCTGCCGCGTCAGGCCGTGTTCATGCTGGATGTGGGCCAATCGCGCAGCGACCGGCGCGTCCAACCGCACGTGTAGCGCCCCCGGCACCCCGGCGAGGACCAGCGCGGCCGCCCGGCCGAGGATCACTGCGCCGCTGCCGTCGGCGATCTCGTGCAGGACTTTCTCGGTCTGTTCGCGAAAGATCCGCTCGTCCGGCACGGGGTTGTACTCGATCGGCCCAGCGCCGGCAGCCAGGTCCGGAACGAGCGCCATCGTGGAGATCAGCCGAGTCAACCCCGTACTGATGGTCTCGTCCTTTGCCTCGGCGTCGCCAATCGAGACACCCAGTTTCTCCGCGACCCGCATGGGGATCGCGCGATCGACGAACGGCAGCCCCAGCGCCTCGGCGACAGCCGGTCCGACCTCACTTCCGCCGGATCCGAACGTCGCAGAGATGGTCACGACGGTCATCTGGCTCGCCTCCTCCCTTTTCACACGTCGGCTGGCGGCGCTCAACCCCAGTGCGCGAAACCTGAGCCTCCCAGTTCGCGACCCTCATCGGGCAGACCGGCCACGCAGACACCGGTCCCTTCCTCGACCCACCCGACCGCACGCCAGGGCGCAGACAGTTCGACCTCCGGCGGGAAACAGGCCAGCAGCGCGTGATCGTCACCTCCGGTGAAGATCCAGCGCAGCGGATCTGTGTTCATCGCCGTACCGACGTCCCGCAGGACGTCCGGGACGGTGAACGTGGCCACGTCGAGGACGATCCGGACGCTGCTGCCCGCTGCCAATGTTCCCGCATCGCGAAGCAGCCCGTCGCTGACGTCGCACATGGCGCTGGCGCCGAGCGCTGCCGCCTGCGGCCCGGCCGCATAGGGCACCTCCGGCCGCCGGTAGGCGGCAACGACCGATCCGGGTGACCGGAATCCTCGACTCAGCACCGCCAACCCGGCCGCTGCGTACCCCAGTCGGCCGGCGATCGCCACCCGATGGCCGACCAGAGCCCCGTCCCGCGTGACCGGTCGGGCTCCCTTCATGTCCCCGAGGGCGCTCACCGCGAGGATCAGCGTCTTGCTCTCGACCACGTCTCCGCCGATCACTGCGGCTCCGAAGGGCTGGCATTCCTCGCGCAAGCCCTCGTACAGGTCATCGAGCCAGGCGATCGGTAGGTCGCCGGGCATGGCCAGGCCCACCAGCAGCCCGGTGGGCCAGCCACCCATCGCCGCGATGTCGGCCAGGTTCGCAGCGGCCGCGCGGTGCCCGATGTCCTTGGGCGGCGCCCAGTCCCGCCGGAAATGGCGGCCCTCGACGAGTAGGTCGGTGCTGGCCACGAGCAGACCGCCCCCAAGGTTCAGGACGGCGGCGTCATCGCCCGGTCCCACGACGGTCGTATGAGCCAGCCCGGAGCGGGCGATCATTCGCTCGACGGCGCCGAACTCCCCGAGTTCGCTGACGGTGATGACTGCCTCCTCGTGGGCGATGCCGGGCGGGGAGACAGTACGGCCTCGAGGCAGCACCGCATGCCGTGGGCAGGGGCAACCGGGTCACCGGGTAGGTTCCTCCCGAACGAGACGAGCACCAGTTGCCACGGGGGCAGCTTCGGTGCCCGACTCGGCCCTCGACGAGGAGGTCTACCCATGGTCCATGCCTATATCTTGATCCAGACCGAGGTCGGCAAGGCCGCGGCGGTGGCCCGGGCGATCACCGAGCTCGAGGGCGTGGCCACTGCAGAGGACGTGACGGGTCCCTACGACGTCATCGTCCGAGCCGAGGCGCGCAGCGTCGATGAACTCGGAAAGCTCGTCGTCGCCAAAGTCCAAGGGGTCGACGGGATCACGCGCACGCTGACCTGCCCCGTCGTCAACCTGTAAGGCCCGCCCTGCTGGCCGACGACGAGCCTGCTGCCGCCTCCTCCTCCGCGCACCCGCCCCCGCCAATGCCTGGGTCGGCTTCGCCTGACGGACCGCAATTCCGTCGGGCAGCCCTGCTCGCGACCGTAGTCACCGTCCCGGTGTTAGTGGCCCTGCTGCTGATCATCCAGTTCTCGCTGCGCGACATCCGGGACCTTGCCCCGCTGCCAACCCTCGGGCAACGCACGTTGCCCGTTCTCGATGTCGACACCCCCGCGGTAACTCCCCAGATCGAGGCAGCGTGTACGGCGTTGATCACAACACTCCCGTTCAGGCTCGACGGTCGGCCTTCCCGCCCAGTCCGCTCGACTCGGCCAACGGCGTATGCCTGGGGCGATGATCCGACGATCCTGCGCTGCGGAATTTCCCGTCCACCGGATTATCTGGTCGGGGCAAGCACGCTGGCCATCACTGAGGTCGAGTGGTTCTTCGAGACGGCGGCCGCCGGAACGACGTACACGGCGGTCGATCGGGGGATCTATCTCGAGGTGTTCGTACCGTCCTCTGCCGACGGGGGCGCGGTGCTCGCGATCCTCGCTCCGCTCATCACCCAGACCCTTCCGTACGTAGCGCCTACCCCAGGCTGAGTGCTCGTGCGCCGGCAACCGGGCCGGTCTCAGGAATCAGTCGGCGAGCGCGGAGCGGATCAACCGGTCGATCAGCTCGGGATATGAGACTCCGCTGGCCGCCCACATCCGGGGGTACATCGAGATCGGCGTGAATCCAGGCATCGTGTTGACCTCGTTGATGACTACCTCCCCGCTCTCGGTCACGAAGAAGTCCACCCGAGCCAGCCCCCGTCCGTCCAAGGCGCGAAATGCTCGTACGGCGTAATCCTGGATCTGCGCGGTGATCTCCTCCGGCAGGTCGGCGGGTACGTCGAACTCGCAGGCATCGTCGAGGTACTTGGCCTCGTAGTCGTACCACTCGTGCCCGTGCATGACCTTGATCTCGGCGGGGGCGCTGGCCCGAATCTCGAGTGGCGCTCCGGGCGCTCCCACCTCGGCCAGGATTCCGCACTCGATCTCCCGGCCGGAGATCCCGGCCTCGATGAGGATCTTCGAGTCTACGGCTCGAGCCGTTGCGACCGCGTGCGGAAGTTCCGACCAGTCGGAGATCTTGGTGATCCCGATGCTGGACCCGGCGCGGGCGGGTTTCACAAAGGCAGGCAACGTGAGCCGGGCCCGTTGGTCGACATCGAGCTCGGTGCTGTCCCCCCGACGGAGCACTAGATATTCACCGCTTGGAAGTCCCTCTGCGGCAAGCAGTTTCTTGGTGAACTCCTTGTCCATTGCGGCCGCGCTGGCGAAGACACCGGCGCCGACGTACGGGATGCCTACGATCTCGAACAGGCCCTGAATGGTCCCGTCCTCACCTTGCTCACCATGCAGAACCGGAAAGACGACGTCCACCTGGGCCAGCTCGCTGACTCCGGCGGCAGCCCCGTCGAAGATCCTCAGTCCGCGCTGGGCGGGGTCATTGCTCAGGGCGACGGCCTGGCCGGTGGTCACCTCCGGAAGCTCACGGCCATGGATCCCTAGCGCCACGGGGTCGTCGGGAAGCAGCAGCCAGCGACCGTCGCGCGCGATACCGACGGCCAGCACGTCATAGGTCTCGCGATCGATGGCGCCAAGGATGCTGCCGGCGGACACGCAGGAGATCGCGTGTTCGGGACTACGCCCTCCGAAGACGACCGCCACGCGGGTCTTTCCAGGCCTCGCCGACATGCGCGCGACCCTATCGGGACGGACCTTGCATCGAGCCACTCGTGGCTGGATCGAACCGCCTCCCCCGCTGCCGGCATATCTTGCAGAAGTGACTAAAGTCTTTGCGCCGCACGGCATCTGAGGACCTTGGAATCGTCAGAGGATCGGTCTAGCTTCATGGTGTGAGTTCGTTGCTGGCTTCGGCGGAGCCCGCGGTACTGGACCGGGCCGGCGCCGCGCTCGAGCAGGCGAGCGAGGAATGGTTGTGGGCGCAATCCGACACCGACATCCTCCAGCGGGTCGCGGCCGCGCTGCGGGTCCGGGCGCAGGCCGATGTGATTCTGCTGGCCGCAGTCGGTGAGGTCGCCGCCCGAAGACTGGGCTGGCGCTGGCCGCCGGGGACGTGCACCTCGGCCAGGCGCGGGTGTTGATCCGTTCGGTGACCGACCTCCCCGACTACCTCGGGCCTGAGCTGTTCGCCGCCGCCGAGACACTGATGATCGGACACTGCCAGACCTTCGACCCACCACCCTGGCCATGATCGGGCGTCGGCTGGCCGAATGCATCGACCCCGATGGCACTCAGGCAAGGGGCCAGGGTGCCGGAAGTCAGCCGTCTTCGCGGATGGGCCCGGTCGCGGTTCGGCGGATTCTGGCGGTCATCGCAACAGCAGGTCGCCGATGAGTTCGATCGGCTTCTTGAACGCTAGTCGTTTCCTGGGTCTGTCGTTGAGTTCCTGGGCGACCCAGTCGAGATCGTCGCTGCTGTGCACGCCGAGGTTGGTGCCCTTCGGGAAGTACTGGCGCAGCAGGCCGTTGAAGTTCTCGTTGGTGCCGCGCTGCCAGGGTGAGTGTGGGTCGCAGAAGTAGATGTCGATGTCGGCGTCGACGGAGACCTTTTTCCAGTCGCGCATCTCCGGTCCTTGGTCCCAGGTCAG
>JBPCOF010000051.1:0-18576 GCA_051000515.1 Geodermatophilaceae bacterium | reverse complement strand
CGAGCTTGATGTAGGCCCGGCCGAGCTGGTTCTCCACGGTCTTCGGCGTCACGAACAGTTCCTGGGCGATGTCGCGGTTGGTCCGCCCATCGAGGGCGAGTTGGGCCACCCGCCGCTCGCTGGCCGTCAACGACTCGTGCCCGGAGAACATCAGCTTGCGCGGCCGGTCACCGAGCGAGGCGAGTCCATCCAGCGCGCGCTGCCGGAGCACCCGAGAGCCGCAGGCCATCGCCAGGTCCGCGCCGCGGCGTAGCGGCTCATGAGCGTCCTTGCGGCGGCGGACTACGCGCAGCGCCTCGCCGTAGTCGACCAGTGCCCGGCAAGCTCCAACCGCGAGGGCGATTCCTCCAGTACGGCGATCGCCTCGGCTAGCAGGTCCACTCGTTGTTCGGCCTCGATGCGTGCGAGTACGCGCAGGGCCGCGCCGATGTCGCTCGAGGTGCCCCAAAGGCGTGACAGTTCGAGATGTTCTCTGGTCAAGGCGCGGGCCTGATCATCCTGACCTAAGCGCAGAGCAGCCCGGGCGGCGGTGGTGCGCCAAGGGACCGCCGGCATGTCAAGATCCGTGGCAAGCACCGCATCCCCGAGCGACATCGCCTCTTCGTACGCGCGGGCCGGCTGATCGCTGGCCAGGGCGACCAGCGCCCGAGAATCGCTCAGTCGGGTCGCGGGGATCAGCTGAGTGGCTTCTGCTTGGAGCGCGTCGAAGGCTGCCAGGGCATCGACTGCAGCCGACGGGTCGCCGCGCTCGAGCGTCGCCAGGATCCCGAAATGGAGAGCCGTCGCCCGGATGGCCATCACCTGGGCTCCACGTTCCTCGTCGGCTACCGCCGCCAGGGTTGCTTCGGCCTCGGCTTCAGCGGCAGTCACATCGCCGGTACGCCAGGCCAGCCAACCGGCGAGCATGCTCACGAATCCGAACTCCAGCGGCGAGCCACGTCCTCGTACTCTGGTCCGCGCTCGGTCGATCTCGGCCTCGGCGAGTCCGATCGCGTCGGTGGTGATGAGCGCCATGACGGCGACGACCCAGCCGACCATGCCGTCCGCGCCGTCTGCCACATCCTCGAGAAGCGCTCCCTCGCCGAGTGCACGGGCGGCCAGGTTTGCTACCTCACTCGCGGGGCGTTTGCAGTACCGCTGCCGTTGTGCCAGATGGGCGAGCAATGTCCGTTCTTCTGGCGTACTTCCGGGTACGTCAGCGAACCGGAGCAGGCGCTGGGCAGATCGCTGGCTCTCTTCGGGAAGTAATGAAGAGATCGAGGCCAGCCGTGCCTCGAGCACGAGACGGCCCGACTCACCGTCAGAATCGGGCCAGGCGTCGAGGTTTGCCCGCAATTCGCTGACTGCGGCTGTTGGCCCGTCCAGCAGTGATGTCGCCGAGGCGGCACGGACCAGCCGGTCGGCCCGCTCGCGGGGCGTCGTCGCGGCCCGAGCGGCAGCGCGAAGGTGCTCGCGTGCGCGGGCTGGATCACCGGCACGCAGCAGCGCGAAGCCAAGCTCGGCGCGCAAGCCGTGATCGGTCGGCGTCTCGTCCAGAGCGCGGCCAAGGTGCGCCGCAGCGGTGACCGCGTCGCCATCCGAGAGCAGGCCCGTGGCAGCTGCACGCAGTACGGCCGCAGCGTCGGGCAGCGTTCCGATCGGAGAGAGGGCGAGGTGTGCCGCCACCCGGGCGAGCGCTGCGCCTGCAGCGTGCAGGGTCTCGGCCGCCTTTGCATGCAGGGAGGCACGTTCGCCGGGTCCGATTCGCTTGAGTATCGCCTCGCGCACAACGGGGTGGACGAAGATCAGTTGCTGTTGATCGGCAGTCAGCACATGACCGGCGACAAGCGCATCCATCGCGCCGGCCAGCCGTGGGTGGTGCAGGCCCGCGACCTTGCCGGCCACCCACTGCTCGCTGTGCGATCCCAGCACTGCGGCAGCGTCGCCAAGGGCAATTGCATCCGACGGCAAACGAGCCAGCAGCGCCCCGAAGATCGCGCTGGGGCCGAGGCCGCCCACGGCAGCCGCCGTACCAGGATCGTCGAGGGGCAACCCCCGAACGTCGAGCTCGTCGACCAACAGCTCGCCGAGTAAGGGATTCCCACCGCTCGCTACATGCACCGCGGCCGCCACGGCGGCTGACGGCGCAACACCGTGCCGAACACACAGCGCCGCGACCGCCTCCCGAGACAGCGGCTTGGGCAGGATGCGGTCTCCGGTGCGCCCCGCGATCAGCTCAGCCAGCGGGCCGGAGTGCTCATGCGGTGGGCGGGTGCCGACCACGAGCACGATTGGCAGGTCCGTTATCCGACGTGACAGGTACACGAGGAAACGAAGCGAGGGCAGATCGGCCCACTGTGCGTCGTCGACCGTGATGAGCAATGGACGAAACGAGGTGAGGTCCGCGGCCACCCACCACAGAGCATGCAGTGTCCTTGCCACCGCCGCATCTCCGGCGGGTGCCTCGCTTGGCGCCTGACCGAGTGCTGTCAACGCCGCGCCGGACGGCCCGGCCAGGAGCCGCTCGCGGACATCGCCGCCGTAGCGCGCGATCGACCGCTCGACCAACTGGCGGACGACCGACCATGGCATCGAGCTTTCCAACTCATCGCCCGTGGCCTGGATCCGGCCGAACCCACGCTCCTTGGCCAACCTGCGTGCTTCCTGGACCAGGCGGGTCTTGCCGATCCCGGCTGGCCCCTCGATGATGATCGCGCGTCCCGTTCCGGCCGCCGCAGCATCTAGGGCCGCGACGATGCGGTCCAGCTCATCCGTGCGCTCGAGCGGGTCCCCGATCGGGCTCATCTGAGGGAGCGGGCCAGACGATCCGGGTCGCGCAGCGGCGGGCCGTGTCCGAACAACACCAGCGCGGGCCGCAGGGCAGCTAGTCGCCGCATCGACTCACGGTTACGTTCCGGATCGACAGTCAGCATGTCGGGCGGTGGCCCGGGACGCCGCAGATTGAAGAAGACGTCGCCGCAGAGCAGCACCCCATCGGATTCCCGCCAGAGCGCGATGTGGCCGGGAGAGTGGCCTGGGACGTCGAGCACGGTGAAGCCTGCCACGTCGTCGCCCTCCCGCAGTCGGCGCGCGACCGGGTGTGCCGGCGGCATCTTCATCCGGGCCATGAGTGCTGGCACGCGGCCCTTCCCGGGCACTGGACTCGCCGTCTCCACCGCTCGGGCGTCGCGCTCGCCGGTCCACAGCGGAAGGTCGAGTTCCTCGCACACCGCGTGGCTGGCACCGAAGTGATCCGGGTGTCCGTGTGTCACGACGTGGCTGGTGACCTCGCGCCCGCGTAGTTGACGCAGGATCCGTCGTCGCGCCAGCGGCGTTCCGGCGTCCACCAGTACGCCGGCGACGAGGTAGGAATTGATCGCATGCGGAGCGAATCCTCGAAGCTGGTGGACGCCGGGCGCGAGGGTCCGCATCCGGCGACCATAACGTGGGAGGGGGAACAACGGACGCTTGCGACGCCCGAACGGAGGAAACTACTGATGGTGATGGAGGGCGCTCAACGTTTGAAGAAACAACTACATTGCAGCTACACGGAGTGATATTCTTTCGCAGAATTCTCCCAGAAAGTCACCGGGCAAACCTACTTGCCGGTACGGCGTAACCCGACGCGTCGAGCCGCGTTGAGCTAACTGTTGGCCGGCCGCACGGGGGGCCGGTCGACATAACGTCTTGGCGGCACAACGCACGGACCGCGACGCTGCTATCGATCGCTAGGCTCACACCAAGATGGGTGAAGCTCGACGGCTGGGTGTCATGGGTGGCACGTTCGACCCGATCCACCATGGCCACCTTGTGGCCGCGAGCGAAGTCGCTGTCCTGTTCGGACTGGACGAGGTGCTGTTCGTACCCACTGGCCAGCCCTGGCAGAAAGCTGAACGTGCGGTCAGTCCGGCCGAGGACCGCTATCTGATGACGGTCATCGCCACCGCATCCAATCCGCGCTTCTCGGTGAGCAGGGTGGACGTCGACCGCACCGGTCCGACCTACACTGTGGACACGTTGCGCGACCTGCGTCGGCTGCATCCAGACACCGAGATGTTCTTCATCACCGGCGCCGACGCTCTCGAACAGATTCTCGAATGGCGACATGCCGAGGAGTTGTTCGCGTTCGCGCACCTGGTGGGAGTCACCCGCCCGGGCTACCGGCTGGAGGACAGCCACCTGCCCGAGGGGAGTGTCACGCTGATCGACGTACCCGCGATGGCGATCTCGTCGAGTGACTGCCGGAATCGGGTACATCGCGGGATGCCGGTCTGGTACCTCGTGCCCGACGGGGTGGTGCAGTACATCGAGAAGCGCCACCTCTATCGCGACGACAGGAGAAACCCCGGATGACCGCCTCGGACACGGCGCGCACGGTCGCACTGCTCGCTGCCCAGGCGGCTGCCGACAAGCAGGCTCAGGATCTGGTCGTCGTGGACGTCAGTGAGCGGCTGGTGATCACCGATGTGTTCGTCATCGCCTCGGCCAGCAACGAACGCCAGGTCCAAGCCATCGTGGACGAGATCGAGGAGCGGTTGCGGACCGACGCCGGGGTCAAGCCGGTACGCCGTGAGGGAACTCGCGAAGGCCGATGGGTGCTGCTCGACTACCTCGATGTCGTTGTCCACGTCCAGCACGCAGAGGAGCGGGTCTACTACGCCCTCGAGCGACTCTGGACCGATTGTCCGATCATCCCGTTCACCGACGCGGCTGCACCTGCGTCGTGACGACCTGAGTTCCCTGCCCAGCGCTGGATCGAGATCCTTGCGCGTCGAACGGGTGGTCGTCTGGCGGCACGGCCAGACGACGTGGAATGCAGCCGGGCGATTCCAAGGGCAGGCCGATCCACCCCTGAATCCCATTGGTGTGGAACAGAGCCAGCTGTCGGCCAGCTATCTGGCCGTCGAGCCACCCGATCTCGTTCTCACCAGTGATCTGGTACGTGCGGTCAGTACGGCGCAGGCGTTGACTCGACTCATCGAGACGCCGCTGCAGATCGAGCCGCGATTGCGTGAGATCGACCTGGGCAGCTGGCAGGGGCTGACCCGTGTCGAGGTGGCGGCGACCTACCCCGAGCAGTATGCGCAGTGGCTGGACGGCCATCCGCCGGTCGATCGGGGCGGCGAGACCAGGGCGCAGCTCGACGAGCGGGTGCTGGCCGCATTGCGCGGCATCGAGGTCGATCGCGTCCTGCTGGTGACCCACGGCGGTACTGCGCGCTCGATCATCGAGACGCTGCTCGGCCTGCCGCACGCCGGGCGCTGGCTCGCGGTGCTCGGGAACTGCCACTGGAGTGAACTCCATCGCCGCCCAAGCGGGTGGCAGTTGCAGGCCCACAACCTCGCGCCGGCCTCCCCGATGATGGCCGACGCCCACACCGACCTGAGCGAGCGCGGAGATGCCGACGCGGTCGACGACGGTGCAGAGGTCGACGGTGCAGAGGTCGACGGTGCAGAGGTCGCTGGTGCAGAGGTCGACGGTGCAGGCGGCGGCATCTGAGGCTGCAAGGCCGCCCAGACCGCGGGTGCTTCTCCTCGCCGACTCGCTGGCCTATCACGGTCCGGTCCGGCCGGAGCTACTGACCGAACCTCGACTCTTTCCCAACGTTATGGCCGACGAACTCGACGCAGAAGCCGACGTGGTGGCTCAAGTCGGCTGGACCGCAAGACATGCCTGGCGCTCGCTCACCCGGGATCCCCGCGTGTATTCACTCCTGGTGCCGGCCGCCGATGCGGTCGTGCTGGCCGTCGGTGGAATGGACTACCTCCCCACCGCGCTGCCGACGCACCTGCGGGAAGGCATCGCCTTTTTGCGACCCCGTCCGGTGCGTCGCGGGGTGCGCCGGGCCTACCTCGCCGCACAGCCTCGGGTGGCTCGATGGACCCGCGGCCGGGTACGCGCCTTGCCGCAACGCCTGACCGACGGCTACCTGACCAACTGCGTGACTGCGTTGCGCTCCGTACGACCGGGACTGCCGATCATCGGTATCCTTCCCCCGCGGCACCGAGCCACTGCCTTCGGCGGTGAACTGCGGGGGCACGAGGGCGCCTGGCTGGCCGCTCGGGCGTGGGGCGCGGAGCACGACGTACCGATGGCTGATCTGGCCCCGGTCGTCCAGCCGCACCTTGATGCCGGGCGGGCAAATCCGGATGGTCTGCATTTCGGCTGGGAGTCCCATCGCGATGTGGGGCTCGAACTGGCCCGGGTCCTGCGTTCCTGCCCCGGCTGGCCGCCCGGTGACCAGCCCGTCGGCGAGCCGATCAGTTCAGGAGAAGAGCCACCAGCCCGGTGGCGGCCAAGGTGACGCTGATCGCACATAGCGCCGCAGCAGTCCACAGTGGAGGATCGGTTCGTCCGGGTGCGAACTGCGCCCTGCGGTCGCCTGCGCCAGAGCGGGTGAGCGTCCAGATGAGAATCGCCGCGCCCACCCCCAGAAGGGCCGGAAGGAACGCGATCAGACCCAGATCGGCGGCCCAGCGCGCGAACAACAACGAGACGACAGCAAGCGTCGCAGCGGTGCGGGCCCAAGCGAGGACCGTCCGGTCCACCTGGGTGTCGATCGGTTCCCCGGATGGCTGGCTGAGGCTTGTCATCTGGCGAGGACCATCACGGTCACGGCGAGGGCAACGATCGCGACGCCGAACGAGAGCACGGGCACCAGAATCGGGGCGGGGATGCTCAGCTTGTTGCGCATTGCCCTCTCGGTGACCAGCCACCGGCGAAAAGCCCCCACTGCCAGGGCCGCTCCGAGCAGGAGCAGCAGCACCGTGATGGTGCGTCGCTGACCCTCACCCAGCGCGGGTAGGTCGAAGGCCTCCAAGGCAACTCCTGCTGCGATCAGCGCCAGTGCGGTCCGGGTCCAAGACAAAAAGGTCCGCTCGTTGGACAGGGTGAAGCGCGGATCTGGGTCCTCGCCATCGTCGAGCAGCCTGCGCGCCCACCCCTTACCCACACCGGGACCTTAGTTCCCTAGGTGGCCAGCACTAGATTGCTGCCGTGGATGAAGCCGGTCGGATCGCGGTGGTCACCGACTCGACCGCTTACCTCCCGACCGGACTGGCGAAGGAACTTCGGGTCAGCGTCGTCCCGTTGTACGTGATCATGGGCGGCAGTTCCGGGGAGGAGGGCATCGACATCATGCCTGACCAGCTCGCGGCGGCCCTGCGGGAGCGCCGTCAGGTGGTGTCCACCTCCCGACCGACTCCGAACTCTTTCGCACAGACCTACCGACGATGTCTGGACTCCGGTGCCGCCGGTGTCGTGTCCATCCACCTGTCCCGCGAACTGTCCGGAACCTGGGACGCGGCACGGCTTGCCGCCGAAGAGGTGGACCCGGCTCGGGTCAAGGTCATCGACTCCCGGTCCGCTGGTATGGGATTGGGGTTTGCCGTGCTCGCCGCGGCCGAGCGGGCCGCAGCCGGAGCGGAGCTGAGCGCCGTGGTTCGGGCCGGAGTGGACACCGCTGCCGCCACCGTCACCCTCTTCTACGTCGACACGTTGGAGTTCCTCCGCCGGGGTGGACGGATCGGTGCCGCAGCCGCGGTGCTGGGCACTGCCCTTGCTGTGAAGCCGCTCCTGCACGTGGTCGACGGTCGAATCGTCGCGCTGGAGAAAGTCCGTACGTCGAACAAGGCGATCGCGCGGCTGGCCGAGGTTGCCGTCGAGCGCGCCGGCGGTCGACTTGTCGATGTCGCCGTCCAGCACCTCGCCGCACCAGAGCGTGCCGACGGGATGGCATCGGTGCTTCGCGACCGGATCCCCCGGTTACGCCGGATGTACATCAGCGAGGTCGGCGCAGTCGTGGGCGCGCATGTCGGGCCTGGGTTGATCGGTGTGGTGGTGGCTCCGGCGCTCATGCCTTGAAGCCGAGGCCGTGCTCTGCCGATCTCGGCGGGCCGGCGCCTCGCGGCCGGATTCACAGGTTCGATCGAGCGTCCACAACCCCCTCCGGCGCCCCCTGCGGGGGGTCGGTGCTGCTTAGCGTGGACCCATGCTTGGTCGGGTACGTGGGCGAGGAGGCGAGGAAGCCGAGGCGCTCGTGCAAGAGCGGCTGCGTTCCATCCTCGCCGCGGCAACGCCGCGCGGGGGCTGGGTTCCCGAGCGAATCGGCAGAACCGACGATCCGGTCGGCACCCCGGATGTTGCGCCGTCATCGAGTCCTTCGCCGGCGGTTGGCAGACACCGTGGCGACACCGTGTCGTCGACGCGGGTCCGCTGGGATCCAGGTCGACCGGCAGCCCTGGCCCTGTGCCTGGTAGCCGTGCTGGCCGCGCTGCTGGCGGCCGGAATCATGTGGTGGGCACGGCCACAGGCGTCCACCGCCGATCAGACCGGCCTCGAGCCGATGGCTGCCGCGTCGGCTCCGGGAGCCGATGTCCGCGCCTCAACGAATCCCTCGACGGGACAGGGAGATTCAGCGGATAGTGATGCTGCTCCGACTACCGGCTCCACGCAGGACCAACTCGTCGTCTCAGTGATCGGGCAGGTGCAACGGCCAGGGCTGGTCACGGTGGCCGGCGGCGCTCGGGTGGCCGATGCCATCACCGCTGCCGGGGGAGCACTGCCCGAGGCGGATCTGAGCACGGTCAATCTGGCCCGCCTGGTGGTTGACGGCGAGCAGATCGCGGTCGGCATCCCCGGGTCGTCCCTGCCGGGTGACGCCGATCCGTCTCCGTCGGGCGGCTTGCTGGACCTCAACACCGCGACGGTGGCGGAACTAGAGACGCTTCCGGGAATCGGTCCGGTGCTGGCGCAGCGGATCATCGACTTTCGGGAGGACAACGCAGGATTCACCGCAGTCGAACAGCTGCGTGAGGTGAGCGGCATCGGCCCGACCGTGTACGAGGACATCGTCGATCTCGTGACGGTGTGACCAGCTAGTGCCTAGCCAAGCCGGCGCGGCAGATCCCGGAGATGAAGGACAGGATCCGAGCCCGACACCAGGTTGGGACCTCCGTCTGGTCCCGGCGGCGTCACTAGGCTGGCTGACCGCATGGGCGGCACCGCTGCTGTCAGCCGGACTGTTACTGGGCATTGCGTTGGCCGCTGTGCTGGCCTCATTGTCGGCGCTGCTGGTTGGCCGATCACAACGTCGCGCCGCACTCGACTGCACTGGAACGCGCAGGACAGCCGCGGTGGCATTGGCGCTGGCCGGCCTGGGTCTGGTCGCAGGTACGTCGTTGACGCACATCCATGCCCGAGACACCTCACCACTGCGCTTGTTCGCCACCACTGAAGCCGACGTCCAGATTCAGTTGCAGGTGACCGAGGCGGTGCGCATCCTCGCTGACGGGGCGAGCGGCTCGCGGGTCCTTGTGCCGGGCACGGTCGTGGCCCTGACCTGCCGGACCCACTCGGCCATCCGGTCCTGGACGTTGAGTGGAGACGTTCTGGTGTTCGCACCGGCGCAGGGATGGGCGGAGCTGGTGCCCGGAACGACGGTGTCGGCAACGGTCAGCATTGTGACGGCAGCACCCCAGGACATGCTGGTCGGAATTGCCTTTGCTCGGGGTCCTCCCGAGGCATCCGTACCACCTGATGGGGTGCTCGATTCGGCTGCCGCCGAGATTCGTGGTGGCCTGCGGGAGCGCGCCGATCGGACGCTGGATTCGGATGAGGCGGGGCTCCTGCGTGGCATCGTCCTGGGAGACACGGCGGGAATGGACGCGGTTCTCGTCGAAGACTTCCGGATCAGTGGCCTGTCCCACCTCACCGCCGTGTCCGGGACCAACTGCGCCATCGTGATAGGCGCCGTGCTCTGGCCATTGCGCCGCAGCCGGTTTCGCCCCGCCACCCGTGCAATGATCTGCGCGCTGGCCCTGGCCGCATTCGTCGTCCTTGTCGGGCCTCAGCCAAGTGTCCTGCGCGCCGCTGCCATGGGTGCTGTCACGTTGCTCGCCCTGGCCACCGGGCGCATGCGGCAAGCAGTTCCGGCGCTGGCGGCAGCCGTCTTGGTACTCCTGTCCTTCGATCCTGCCCTGGCTCGCAATCTCGGATTCGCGCTGTCCGTCGCGGCGACGATCGGCATCATCGTCGCGGCCGGTGTCTGGGCGCAGCGGCTCATGACCCGCGGAGTGCCGGAGTGGCTGGCCGTCGCGACGTCGGTCTGTGCGGCGGCCGCGCTGTTCACTGCACCGCTGCTCGTGCTGATCGTCGGCAGAGTCAGTCTGATTTCACTGCCGGCCAACCTCTTGGTGATGCCGGTCGTGGCGATCGTCACGGTGCTGGGCCTGGCCGCGGCCCTGCTCACCCCGTTCTCGCCGTGGCTCGGTGAGGTGCTCCTTCGGCTGGTCGACTGGCCGCTGCGCTGGATGGTCTGGATCGCCGAAAGCGCTGCGCGGACCCCGGGAGCGGTCGTGCCCTGGCCCTCCGGTGTCGTGGGTGCTCTGGCTCTCGTGTCGGTCATCGTCGTGTTGGTCTTGGTGCTGCGCCGCCGACGGGTCCGGTGGCTGGCTGCGGCCGTCTGTGTGGGCATCGTCGTCAGCGGTCTGTCCATGCGGGTGCTGGCACCCACCTTTCCGCCGACCGGTTGGGCGTTCGTGGCCTGCGACGTGGGCCAGGGAGATGCCCTTGTCGTTGCCCTGGGATCCGGCCGTGCCGTGGTGATCGACGCCGGGCCTGATCCGGTACTGGTCGACGGTTGTCTGCGCCGGCTCGGCATCCAGGAAGTACCGATGATCCTGCTCTCGCATCTGCACGCGGATCATATCGACGGCCTGATCGGCGTTCTTCGTGGCCGGACGGTAGGTGCGATCGCGACGAGTACCGATCCCCCTCCGTTGGAGGCCTACCGCCGAGTTCGCGCACTGGCTGAACAGGCAGGTGTTCCGGTCATCGACCTCGCGCCAGGGGAGACCCGAATGGTCGACCGGGCACACATCGAGGTGCTCGGCCCGGTGGCCCGTTACGTCGGCACCCGATCCGATCCCAACAATTCCTCCGTCGTGGCGCGGATCAGCGTCGGCGCGGTGTCGATGCTGGCGACCGGAGACATCGAGTTCGAGGCACAGAGTGATCTGTTACGTCGGGAGATCGACCTCACCGCCGACGTCCTGAAGGTCGCCCATCATGGCAGCGCCCATCAGAACCCGGCCTTCCTCACCGCGACGGGGGCCAGTCAGGCGTTGATCTCGGTCGGCGCAGACAACGACTACGGCCACCCCGACCAGGGGTTGGTGGATCGGCTGCGCAGCGCGGGGATGGCTGTTCATCGCACCGACGAGCAGGGTGACATCGCGGTGCTGAGCGGGCCTGGGCCTGATCTCACCGTTGTCGTTCGGGGCGACCCGATCCGGGTGGCGGCCAGCGTCGCGATGGACCTGCCCAGAGTCGACCGGACGAGCCGGCAGCGGATCAGCCGGTGGCCCGCTCGCCGGCGCGGCTCCGGGCGCTGGCGAGCGAGCCGGCGAGGTCACGGCTCAGGGTGGCGATCAACTCGGCGGCCGGTCTGTCCTCGGCCAGTCGATAAGTCTGTCCGGCCCACAGGTTGACAACATCGACCTCACCGCTGACCCGTCCAGCCGCGCGAAGCGGGGCCGTGGCGTGATGAATCTGCGGATAGGCCACCGGGGCGGAGTAGTGCTCGGTCAGGAAGCGGTTCTCGATTCCGCGCGCCGACCGCCCCGTGAAGGCTCTGGTCAGCTGGGTCCGCGCGGGCACCGTCAGGGCACCCCGGTGGGCGGCGGAAGTGCCGGCTTCCGGGCAACGCAGAAATGCCGTGCCCAACTGTGCGGCACTGGCTCCAGCCACCAGCACCGCCGCTACGGCCGCGCCGGTGCTGATCCCGCCGGCGGCGACGAGGGGCAGGTCGACGCACTTGGCCAGGAGTTGCAGCAGCGCCAGGAGTCCGTAGTCCTCGCGGTCGTCCCGGTCGACGAAGCAACCACGGTGACCACCGGCCTCGATGCCTTGCGCTATCAGGACGTCCACGTCGGCAGCAGCGGCGTCGACAGCCTCCGACGGGTCGGTCACTGTCACCCAGACTTCGCACCCGGCCCGGTGCAGGCGCTGGATCGAAGCCGCATCCGGGCAGCCGAAGGTGAACGAGACGACGGGAACCCGCTCGGCGATGGCCAGGTCGAGTTTGGCCCCGAACGAGTCGTCGTCGTGGCGCGGCTCACCCAGCGCGACGCCATGCCGATCGGCTTCCGCGGCGATCTCGGTCAGGTAGTCGGTGAAGGCCTCGCGGTCGACCTCGGCGTCCGGGACGAAGATGTTGAGTCCGTACGGCGCGTCGGTGAGCCTCCGTATTGCCGCCAAGTCGAGCGCCACGTCTTGGACCGTCTTGTAGCCCGCGGCCAGAAACCCGAACGCACCGGCTCCCAGAACCGTCGCGGTGAGTTGTGGAGTCGAGGCTCCGCCGGCCATCGGCGCCTGCACGATCGGGATGCGCAGTCGGTCCAGGAACATGAGTCTCAGGCTATGCCGCAGTTGACGCCGCCCGACGCCGCCCGACGTCGGGGCCTGCTGCGAGGATGCCGGCATGACCGACGAGCAGGGTGTCGGAGCACATCTGGCCCTAGGTGACGACGAGTTCCTCCGGTCCAGGACCTCTGCCGACCTCGTCGCGGCCGCGCGGGCTGCGGACTCCGGGTTGGAGGTCCTGGAGATCAGCGCCTCGGGATCGGATCCCGGGCAGCTGGCTGAGATGCTGGGTCTGTCCCTGTTCGCACAGCGTCGGCTCGTCCTCATCGAGGGGGCGCAGGAGGCGGGCAAGGACTTCGCCGAAGCCGTGGCCCAAGCCGTCGAAGCCAGAGACAGTGACCTTCTGCTCGTGCTGACCCACAGCGGCGCAGCGCGGAACAAGGCTTTGGTCGATCGCGTGAAGAAGGCCGGAGCCACGGTGCACGATTGCGCCAAGCTCACCCGGCACGAGGATCGGCTGCGTTTCATCCGCAGAGAGGCTCAGCGTGCCGGAGGCTCCATCAGCACGGCCGCGACCGCGGCGATGCTGGACGCGGTCGGAAACGATCTGCGGGAACTTTCGGCCGCCACCGGGCAACTGGTCTTCGATGCCGGCGGCCAGATCCAGGTCGACGACGTGGCTCGTTACCACCGTGGCCGGGCCGAGATCAGCGGCTTCTCGGTGGCCGAGCGAGCTCTCGTTGGTGACCTGCCGGCGGCCTTGGAGGCGCTGCGTTGGGCGCTGGACCAGGGGGTGGCCCCGGTCCTGATCGCCGATGCCCTCGCCGACGGGGTACGTACAGCGGCCCGAGTCGTATCCATGGGGCGCGGTGATTCCTATGACCTGGCCCGGACGCTGGGTCTTCCGCCATGGAAGGTCAAGCGGGCGCAACAGCAGGCCCGCGGATGGAAGGTGTCCGGTCTGCACGACGCCTTGCAAATCGTCGCCGATGTCAACGCCGACGTGAAAGGTGTTGCGGCCAGCGCCGACTACTCGCTGGAGAAGGCAGTACGTCGCCTCGTCCTGGCCAAGCAGGGCAGCCCAGTGCCGTAACCGGGGGAGATCTGTTCTCTCCTGCCTGGCGCCGCGGGCACACTGGCCGGATGCGCCAAGGCTTCGCCCATGAGGCTCTCCTCTCGATGGACCCGGGCACGGACACCGGCGCGCCGGGCGCCGCCGTCACCGTGGAGCTGTGTGGACACTGGCAGCACGAGCCGCCTTGTCCGCTCTCTCCACATCACACGAGGGTTGAGCGCTGCGAGGGCATGGTGCGCCTTCGCGTTCTGTTCGCGGTCGAGGCACAGCAGGAGAGCGAGGTTCGGCAGCGCATCAATCGTGGGTTGTCCGCCGGGCAGGTCGCCGAGCCGGACGAAACCTCGCCTCGATGGCAGCTGGTGAGCAGCATGCCAAGCGCGGTCCTGCCCTCCGAACGGGAGCACGTACAGCGCCTGATCCAGAGCTGACCACCTGGAGGTCAGAAGTGGCAGCCGGACGTGACGAAGCCCGCCGCATTTCGCGGCGGGCCCCTGATGTCGTGCTGCGCCAGATCTAGAGCGAGGCGACCTTCTTGGCCATCGCAGACTTGCGGTTGGCCGCCTGGTTCTTGTGGATGACGCCCTTGCTCGCAGCCTTGTCCAGCTGGCGTGAGGCCTTGAGCAACTGCTCGTTGGCCGCGGTGGCATCGCCGGCGTCGGCGGCAGAGCGGAACTTGCGAACCGACGTCTTCAGGGACGACCTGACCGCAGCGTTGCGCTGACGAGCCTTCTCGTTGGTCTTGATCCGCTTGATCTGAGATTTGATGTTCGCCACGCGTGAAAGCCTTCGCCTCTTTGTGATCGGGAGTGGGAAATCGGAGTTGCCAGCGTGCTGAGTGGACGGGCGCGACGTGACTCGCATCCGGCTGCGTCGGCACCGACACACCAGGTTACCAGCGAGCAGCCCCTACGGTCGCATCGAGGCGGCGGGCGGCTTCCGTGGGACCATTGCAACGCAGTCCTGCACCTGACAACCCGACCGGGCCGGCCCGTACCGCCCCGCCCCACGTACGAGATGGATCTGAGTGACCCAGCCCGCAATGCCCGTTCATGCGCTAACCGATCCCACCCGGATCCGGAACTTCTGCATCATCGCCCACATCGATCATGGCAAGTCGAACCTTGCCGATCGGATGCTCGAGGTCACCGGCGTCATCGAGTCGCGGAACATGCGGGCGCAGTACCTCGACCGGATGGATATCGAGCGCGAGCGCGGCATCACGATCAAGTCCCAGGCCGTCCGTCTGCCGTGGGCAGGCCTGGATGGGGCCGGCTACGTGCTGAACATGATCGACACCCCGGGTCACGTCGACTTCACCTATGAGGTCTCCCGGTCGCTGGCTGCCTGCGAGGGGGCGGTCCTGCTTGTCGACGCGGCCCAAGGCATCGAGGCCCAGACTTTGGCCAACCTCTATCTGGCGCTGGAGAACGATCTCCAGGTCATCCCGGTGCTGAACAAGATCGACCTGCCGGCAGCCCAGCCGGAGCGTTATGCGGCCGAGATCGCGCACGTCATCGGCTGCGATGCCGAGGATGTGCTGCGGGTCAGTGGCAAGACCGGCGAGGGTGTCGCGGACCTGCTCGACGCCGTCGTACGCGACATTCCGGCCCCCGTCGGCGATCCTGATGCCCCGAGCCGGGCGATGATCTTCGATTCGGTCTATGACACCTACCGCGGTGTGATCACCTACATCCGGGTGATCGACGGCGAGATCCAGGCCCGCGAGAAGATTCGGATGATGTCGACCCGAGCCACCCACGAATTGCTCGAGGTCGGGGTCATCTCGCCCGAGCCCAAGCGGGTCGCCTCGCTCGGCGTCGGCGAGGTGGGCTACCTCATCACTGGCGTGAAGGACGTCCGGCAGTCGCGGGTCGGCGACACGATCACCAATCTGGCCAAGCCGGCCAACGAAGCCCTGGGCGGCTACCGGGATCCGAGACCGATGGTTTACTCCGGGCTCTATCCCATCGACGGCTCGGACTACCCGATCCTGCGCGATGCCCTGGACCGCTTGCAGCTCAACGACGCAGCGCTGGTGTACGAACCCGAGACCTCGACGGCACTGGGCTTCGGTTTCCGCTGCGGCTTCCTCGGCCTGCTGCACCTCGAGATCGTCCGGGAGCGGCTGGAGCGGGAGTTCGACCTCTCGCTGATCTCCACGATGCCCAACGTCGTCTACCGGATGGTCACCGAGGACGGTGAGGAGTTGGTGATCACCAACCCCAGCGACTGGCCGGCCGGCAAGACAGGTGAGGTGTACGAGCCTGTCGTGAAGGCGATGATCATCTCCCCGACCGACTACACCGGCGCGATCATGGAGCTCTGCCAGACCCGGCGCGGGCAGCTCACCGGCATGGACTACCTGTCCGAGACCCGAGTGGAGCTGCGCTACACCTTGCCGATGGGCGAGATCATCTTCGACTTCTTCGACGTACTCAAGTCCCGTACGCGGGGGTACGCGTCCCTGGACTACGAGGAGTCCGGCGAGCAATTGGCCGAACTGTCCAAAGTGGACATCCTGCTGCAGGGGGAGCCGGTCGATGCTTTCAGCGCGATCGTGCACAAGGACAAGGCATATGCCTACGGCGTGATGATGACCGGCAAGCTGCGGGAGCTCATTCCGCGGCAACAGTTCGAGGTGCCGATCCAGGCCGCCATCGGTGCCCGCGTCATCGCCCGGGAGACCATTCGCGCGATCCGCAAGGACGTCCTCGCGAAATGCTACGGCGGTGACATCACCCGTAAGCGCAAGCTGTTGGAGAAGCAGAAGGAGGGCAAGCGGCGGATGAAGATGGTCGGCCGGGTCGAGGTCCCGCAGGAGGCCTTCATCGCCGCGCTGTCCCAGGGCGAACCGACTGCGGCCGGTAAGAAGTGACGGCCGCGCAGACGACCCTCGCCGCCGCACCCGAGACGCGCCCCTACGCGGAGGTCCTGGCTGTCTGCGTCGTGCACGCCATCATCCCTGATGTCGGCGGCAAGCAGGACGAGACTGCCATCGACAAGCGCCCGGTTCTGGGAGACGTTGAGGTACACCGGTTCGGCCTGACCGGCGACACCCAGTGCGACACCGCACATCATGGCGGTGACGGAAAGGCGGTCTACGCCTACGCCCAGGAGGACGCCGACTGGTGGGCCGCCGACCTCGAGCGCGAACTGCCACCCGGCAGGTTCGGCGAGAACCTCCGAACGCGCGGACTGGACATCACCAATGCGCTGTTGGGGGAGCAGTGGCGGATCGGTACGGCGCTACTGGAGGTCAGCTGTCCCCGGACACCATGCCTGAGTTTTCAGGGGTTCTGGGGCGTGCCGCGGCTGATCAAGCGGTTTCTCGCTTACGGCGCGCCGGGTGCATATCTCAGGGTGCTGGAAGAGGGCCAGATTCGGGCCGGTGACGGCATCGAGATTGCGCACCGTCCCGACCATGACGTCACGCTCGGACTGGCGTTGCATGCCCTGACGGTGGAACGCGCACTGATCGGCAGGCTCGCCCCGGCCCTCTACGCCCTACCGGACCGGGATCGGCCCAAAGTCGCTCGCCTGGTCGAGCACGCCAACAGCTGAGCCGCCATCGGCGCGAAGCTACGCGTGGTGGACTGAGACAACCGTGTACAGGTGGGGTTGAGCACTGGCCAGAGCTCCTGCGGCGGCCATGTGTTCGCCGGCAACCGGGTCCGCGAGCATCGCCTGGAAGTCCTGCACCGTCCGCCACTGCGCGTAGTTGACAACTCGGGCGCCGTCGAGACTGGAGTGGATGTTCGCCGAGACGAAGCCGGGTCGGTGGCACATCACCTCGTCGGTGGCCTCGACGAGCAGATCCACCAGAGCCTGTTGCCTCTCTGGTTCGACGGTGAAGACGTTGACCAGGGTGACGATCTTCTGGTCGGTGGCGATGGTCGTCATGATGCTCCTCAATAGTTGTCAGGACCCTTACAAGTATGTCAGGATGCTGACATGAGTCAAGTCGTGAGTGCCGACCTCGAGACCCGGATCGGGTACGCCGCGAAACGCTTACAGCAGGCTGTACGTGCCGCCGCTGAACGAAGACTGGCGCCGCTCGGGTTGACGATGCCGCAATACGCCGTTCTGTCAGCTCTGGGGCGAAGCCCCGGGTTGAGCAACTCCGAGCTCGCCCGCAGGTGTTTCGTCACACGGCAGTCCATGAACGACGTGCTCGCTGGCCTGCTCAGAGTCGGGCTCGTCACCCGAGTGCCGCACCCTCGCGATGGCAGGGTCCAGCGGACCCAACTCACGGTGGCCGCGCAGGACGTCATGGCACGCGGTGACCAGGCGCTGGCCGAGGTTGAAGAGCAGATGGCTGTGGGGCTTACCGAATCTCAACGTCGGCGACTCCTGGAACTGATGTGGACCTGCACCACCAATTTGGAGCCGCCGGATGGACGCTCCGCCTAACAACGAACGGATGCCTTGGTCGGGCGTCCAACCGTGGTAGAAACGCTTATGGACACGCAACGATTGCCGATCACCGCCGCGTTGGGCCGGGGTGTTGTGGCCGGGGTCGCTGGCACTGCGGTGATGACGGCCTTTCAGAAGCTTGTCGAGATGCGCTTGACTGGCCGACCCGACAGTTACGCGCCGGCAAGCTTCGCGGAGAGGGTACTGCCCATCGATCCGCCTACCGGCCCGGGTCGCAAGCAGCTGAACTACGGCACCCACTTCGCGCTCGGAACGCTGTGGGGTTCAGCGCACGCCTTGGCCGCCCGCGCCGGATTGCGCGGCCTGAAAGCCACAAGTGTCGTTTTCGGAGTCGTCTATTCAGGAGATGTGCTACTCAACACGGCACTCGGTCTCTATGAGCCTTTGACGTGGTCCGGCAAGGATTGGGCGATAGATGTCGTCGACAAGCTGGTACAGGCCGCAGCGACTGGGGTCGTCTACGACAGAGCCCTGGCACCCAGCTAACGCGTCCGGACGCAGCGCGCTCAGCTGGGATACCGTGGCCGCAGAACATCGTCGCTCTGTCGGGCGGCATCGTGCGAGACAGTCCTGGGGCGGCGCCATGCGTACAGACCACCGTGATGCACCGGCGCGCCGGCAGAGCGACCGTGGGACTCGAGCGTGACCGGCGGCCCCGCCGTCCGGCGTGTTGCCGAACGCTGCGTCCAGGTTGTCGAGCGCCAGGAGTGGTTGAACAAGCCGGG
>JBPCOF010000328.1:0-2767 GCA_051000515.1 Geodermatophilaceae bacterium | reverse complement strand
GTTGGGACATGTGCGCACTCCCTGGTCGGGGGTGCCCGGACCGATCCCGGCACCCATGTCAGGAACGCTAAGGAGCAGTTGTGTGTCGATCGTGGGCGAACTCTGAGAAAGCTGTGAGGGTCCGCGCGGACGCTGCTTCGTACGGGCTCAAGCCGTGCCGCGGGACTCGGCGACCCGGCGCATCCAGTAGCGGAACCAGTCGCCCCCGAACGGCACGTACACCCGTACCGGAACCCTCCGTGTCACGAGATCATCGAGGACTTCCGGGCGTACGCCGAGCAACTGTTCGACCGCAACCGGCCCGAGCGCCGTCAATAGGGCCTCGCGCACGACACCGTCATGGGTTGCCAGCGCACACTCCCCACCGGCGGCGGCGAGTCGGTGCGCCAACCGCACATAGGCGATGTCGGTCGGCTCCCCGTACGGCAGTGCGCGCGAATGCGGTTCGACGTAGGCACCCTTGACCAGCCGGATGTGGACGCCCGCGCCGACCAGCCGGTCCAGGTCGGCCGCGGATCGGTGCAGGTTGGCCTGAACTGTCGCCCCCAACCGATCGGCCAGGCCGGTCTCGGCAGCGGCAAGCACGCAGCCGAGTACGGCATCCGCGCGGTGATAGTCCTCGGCGCCGACCTGGATTCGCCGGCCAGCCGGTACGGCGGCGGCGATGCCCGTCAGATGCTCGGCACATCGTCTCGGCGCTATGTCGAGCCCGAGGTGGGAGAGGTCGACCGACAGCCAGACGCCCTCCGGCTGATCGGGCAGGGCAGCCGCCAACTGCTGGTAGTCGTCGGCGACTCGGTCGGCAGTGGCCGCATCGGCGACCAACTCGCCGAACTGGTCGACGCTCGCGCCGACCCCTCTTTGATGCAGGCCGGCGGCGACCTGCCAGGCATCGGCGACCGAGAGCCCTGCCACGTACCGGTCAGCCGCACGCCGGGCCAGGCGCTCACCCTGCGCAGTCGCCCGAACGGCTCGCTCCAGCCGGGTGCTCGTGGCCAGACGGAACAGCGACGCTCGTACGACCGACACCTTTTCGTACGCTCCCTATGACGGTTGCCGCCGAGCGGCTCGGACTCTTGTCCGAACCGCCGCCCGCGTTCGGCCCGGACCCGCAGCGCTGATCACTGACAGGTCCCGCGGAGCGGGTCGGACTCTTGTCCGAACCGCCGCCCGCGTACGGCCCGGACCCGCAGCGCTGGTCGCTGACAGGTATCCGCGGAAATCGCCATCGTGTCAGCCTTCGGTTCGCCGACGTTCAGCCGCGGAGAGTCCCCGACGGCCGGGTATCGAAGCGCCGGGCGTACTCCCGTACGAGGCAGAGGACACGGTCACCGTGCCGCTGATCGCACTTGGGTCCCTGCAACCCGGTCGACCGCTGATCGTCGTGCTCGATCCGGCGGATCCGAAGAAGTTCGTGATCGACTGGTCCGGCAACAGCGCTGGGCCGCCGATCACGTTCCAGATGGAGGATGGCCGCACCGCGAATCTCTCCGGCGATCCGGCGACGACGGCTGCCGTGCTGCACGTACTGCAGAAGTACGGCATCGAGCCCGCCAACATGGACCTGCGAGGCAATCCGCAGGTCCGCAAGGAGGTGCTGGCCGTCATCCAACGAGCCGGGTATCTCGGGGCCGGCCCGAGGCCGGGGATGCCGACGCCAGTCGCGCCGACGACCGGGCTGCCGAACTCTGCCGCGGGCGTGCCCGGGGGTGACGATCCGGATCCGGCCGTACGCCTGAACAAGCTCGCCGCCCTCCGCGACGCCGGGACGATCACGCCGGCGGAGTTCGAGCAGCACCGGCTGCGCATCCTCTCCGACATCTGAGCCGCGAGAGCCGGGGTTTCGGGGTTGTCGGGGTCATCGACCCCGGGACGGCCCCGATCACCCCGAACTCGTCGGCAATGATCCGGCCCGGTCGAGCAACAGGGTTCGCTCGCGTTCGTTGCGGGTCATGGCGGCCGCGCGCTCGAACTCCGTACGAGCCTCGGCATGGCGTCCGAGCTTGGCCAGCAGGTCGCCGCGCACGCTGGGCAGCAGGTGGTAATCGCGCAGCGCGGCCGCGTCCAGCAACTGGTCCACCAATTCCAGTCCGGCCGCCGGGCCGTCGGCCATCGACACCGCGACCGCGCGATTCAGTTCGACGATGGGCGAGGCGCTGCGCCGGGCGAGCGTCCCGTACAGCGCTGCGATCCGTCCCCAGTTGGTGTCCTGCGGAGTCGCTGCCCTCGCGTGGCAGGCGGCGATCGCGGCCTGCAGCGCGTACGGGCCGCTGGCTCCGCCTTGACGCTCGGCCCGGGCGAGGGCGGTCAGTCCGCGCTCGATCAGGAGGTGGTCCCAGCGCCCGCGGTTCTGGTCCAACAGGAGGATCGGCTCGCCGGAGGGTCCTGTGCGCGCGCGAATGCGCGAGGCCTGGATCTCCATGAGCGCCACCAGGCCATGGACCTCGGGTTCGGCGGGTAGGAGTTCACCGACGATCCGGCCCAGCCGCAGTGCGTCCCCGCACAGCTCCGGGCGCATCCAGTCGTCGCCGGCGGTTGCCGAGTAGCCCTCGTTGAAGATCAGGTAGATGACCTCGAGTACGGACGGCAGCCGCCGGGCCAACTCGTCGTCGCGCGGCACTTCGAAGGGCACGTGCGCCTGGCCAGACTCCGTTTGGCTCGGACGATCCGCTGGGCGACGGTGGATTCGGACACGAGGAAGGCGCGAGCTATTTCGTCGGTCGTGAGGCCGCCGATCAGGCGCAGGGTCAACGCGACCCTGGCCTCG
>JBPCOF010000182.1:0-4113 GCA_051000515.1 Geodermatophilaceae bacterium | reverse complement strand
CGTCTATCCGCCGAGACGGCGACGAGTACGTGATCAAGGGCCGCAAGTGGTGGATCAGCGGCTCGGCCGACGAGCGCTGCCAGATCTTCATCGTCATGGGCAAGACCGATCCCGACGCGGAGAGCTATCGGCAGCAGTCGATGATCCTGGTTCCCCGAGACACACCGGGGTTCACCATCATTCGGCACCTGCCGGTGTTCGGGTACCAGGACCAGCACGGGCACTCCGAGATCATCTTCGACGACGTGCGAGTGCCAGCCGAGAACATCCTCTCCGGCGAGGGCGACGGATTCATGATCGCCCAGGCACGGCTTGGCCCAGGCCGTATCCACCACTGCATGCGCGCCATCGGGATGGCCGAACGCTCCCTCGCGCTGATGGTCGAACGGGCCAAGTCGCGGACAGCCTTCGGGCGGCAGCTGTCGGAGCAGGGCACCGTACGCGAGCAGATCGCGTTGTCCCGGATCGACATAGAACAGGCCCGCCTGCTGGTGCTCAAGACGGCGGACCTGATCGACAAGCACGGGGCCAAAGGTGCGCGTACGGAGATCTCGGCGATCAAGGTCGCGATCCCTCGGATGGCCCTTGCCGTGATAGACCGCGCGATCGAGGTGCACGGCGCCGGTGGGGTGAGCAACGACTTCCCGCTTGCCTACTTCTACGCGATGGCCCGTACGTTGCGAATCGTCGACGGTCCAGACGCCGTACACATCCGTTCCGTGGCCCGCGAGGAGCTCAGCCGCCCCAACCCGACTTTCGGGAGCTAGCCCGAGTCGATAAGCAGCTGTTCAAGGCCAGGCGGCATGCCGTGCACGGGGCGGTCGGGTCGCTGGACCGGCATCCCGCATTGCTGAAGCCAGGCCCATGTGTCAGCGACGGTCTCTCCGACCGGCCTACAGACCAAGCCAGTGGCCGCGGCCCGGGAGACGTCGGCCTCCAAGTAGCCAACGAAGTCCTCGGTCTCGGGCACCCAACACGGCAGCTGCGTCCACGGCTCGGCTCCAGCCGCCGCCAAGACAGCATCGTCGACCCACACCAGCTCGGCATCCGATCCAGTCGCAGTGCGGCATGCCTCCAACAGATCCGACGTGGATGCGTGCCCGGAGCGGCTGATTGCATCCACGGGACCAGACACCCCGGTCGACAGCGCGGAGAGCAGCCAGGTCGCGAGGTCGCGTGAGTCGACGTACTGCAGTGGGCGATCAGGTCGCCCGGGTGCGACCACCCGGCCCCCGCGGGAGATGCGATCGAGCCACCAGGGAAGGCGCCCGATGCCCTCGTACGGCCCCAGGATGAGACCTGCGCGGCCCAGCAGGGCGGACGGAAACGCCTCCAGCACACCGAGTTCGGCCGCGCGCTTGAGCTCGGCGTACGCACCGTCTTCGGCACTGGGGTCGACCGCGATGACCGGCGAGCTCTCATCGACGTGGCTGCCCCAGGTGTAGACCGAGATGCTCGAGACGTAGCCGTAGTGGTCTGCACGCTCGGCCAGCGAGCGGGCGGCTGCAGTCGCAACCTTCGGCGCGCCGGCCCAGGTGTCCACGACCAGGTCCCACTTCGCATCGCGGAGTGCTCGCTCCAGGTCCTCGGGTGACGTGCGGTCGGCGCGTAGGAGACTCGCGCCAGCCGGCAGCGAGCCGGACACCCCCCGGTTGAGTGCGGTGACGTCCCAGCCGCGGGCGAGGCCGTCATCGATGAGTGCCCGGCCGACGAACCTCGTCCCGCCCAGTACCAGTAGTCGCATGAGAGGGACTGTGCCGCAAGGCCGGTGGTTCCGGCCAGCCGATTCGCTCTCGGCAGAACCTGTGCGTGTGAACCAATATTCGCCTAGCTGGCCGGCATCTCCCAGGGTGTCATCGGCAGGACATGGTCGGTCTCGATCAGCGACTTGAGGTTGGCCATCACCGCGGGCCATCCCCCCCGCGATCTGGTAGTGCAACTTCTCCCGCCCGCGCCGCACGGTGCTCACTAGGTTGGCCGCTTCGAGCACCGCGAGGTGCTGGGTTGCCGACTGGCGGGCCATGGCGACTCGGTCGCACAGCTCTCCCAGCGTCTGTCCGTTGTCCTCGTGCAGGCTGTCCAGCAGATGTCGCCGGGTCGGGTCGGCCAGCGCCTTGAAGACCTTGTCCATCTCGGAGCTGGACTTCATGCAGGTATATACCTGCATGTCAAATGTTCCGGGCGATCTTGAGGCTGTCGGGAATGCCTCAGGTACGCGGGCTGTCTGTTGGAAGGACATCAACAGTGGAGAAGGAGTCTCGTGCCCCGAGCAGTGCAGTACGACAGCTATGGCGGAATCGACGTGCTGGACGTCCGCGAGGTGGCGCGGCCCATGGCCGGCGTCGGTCAGGTGGTCGTGGACGTGCGTGCCGCCGGGATCAACCCGGGTGAAGCGGCCATCCGCAAGGGAGTCTCTGCCGAACGGTGGCCCTCTACGTTCCCGTCCGGACAGGGCGCCGACTTCGCCGGCGTGGTGACGGAGCTCGGACCTGACGTGTCGGAGTGGGCCGAAGGTGACGAGGTCCTCGGGTTCACCCACGAGCGGTCCAGCCACGCCGAATTGGTCGCGACCGACGCCAGCAACCTGACTCGTAAGCCAGCCGCGATGTCCTGGGAGCAGGCGGGCGCCCTGCACGTTGTCGGTGCGACTGCGTGGGCAGCCGTACGCGCCCTCGATCTCGGGTCCGCCGACACGGTCGTTGTCTCGGGGGCGGCCGGCGGGGTCGGGTCGCTGGCCGTGCAGTTGGCTCGCCGAACCGGAGCCACGGTCATCGGCCTGGCCAACGAGGCCAACCACGAGTGGTTGCGCGGCCACGCAGTGCTACCGGTGACGTACGGAGCCGGGGTTGCCGAGCGGATCAGGGCGGCGGCGCCGAACGGAGTGACCGCCTTCCTCGACACTCACGGCGGCGGGTACGTCGAACTCGCCCTCGCGCTGGGCAGTCCGCCGACTCGGATCAACACGATCATCGACTTCGCCGCGGCAGCCGAGCACGGCGTACTCACCGTTGGTATGGCCGACGGATCCAACGCGGCTGTTCTGGCCGAAGTCGCCGAGCTCATCGCTGCGGGTGACGTAGACCTCCCGATAGCGGCGACGTTCCCACTCGAGACGTACAGGCTGCCTACGCCGAGCTCGAGCAGCGGCATACCCGAGGCAAGATCGTGCTGATCCCGTAAACCCACCGGTCCGCACTGTCGATCGCTGTGGGCGAACACCACCCCGGAACACCGAGCGGAGCCTTTTGGTTGAGCCATACAGACTCAATTTTCTTGAAAGGTGAACTCGATGGCCGGCCAACTGACTCTCCCACTGCTGCCGCTCGACAACGCGGTGATCCTCCCCGGGATGGTCGTCCCGATCCCGCTCGGTAGCGACGGCGATTCCGAAGCCAGGGGGGCGATCGAGGCGGCCAACGCCGCCCTTGATCTGGACGTGGCACCGGACTCTGACGACCCAGCCGCACCGGCTGATCAGAGCCACAGCATGGACGACAGCGCGGGCAAGGCACGGGTTGTGCTGGTCCCCCGCCTGGACGGCAAGTACGCAGCGGTCGGCACGATCGGTGTCATCGAGCAGATTGGGCGCCTCCCGGGCGGCGGGACCGCGGCCGTCGTACGAGCAACGCGACGGGTGCGGATCGGGACCGCCACCACCGGGCCCGGGACCGCGCTGTGGGTCAATGTCGACCTGCAGGACAGCCCAGTCATCGACGACGAAACCACTGCCCACGCGCGGGACTATCGAGGCTTGGTGACCACGATCCTCCAACAGCGTGGCGCCTGGCAGGTCATCGACTCGGTCAAGCAGATGACCGACCCGGAGGCGCTGGCCGACCTGGCCGGTTACGCCCCGTACCTCAGTGACGAGCAGAAGCTCTGGCTGCTGGAAACCGCCGACCTGAACACCCGCCTGCACAAGCTCATCGAGTGGGCGCGCAAAGAACTGGCCGAGCAGGACGTTGCCGAGTCGATCCGCAAGGACGTCAAGGACGGCATGGACCGCCAGCAGCGCGAATTCCTCCTCCGCCAGCAACTGGCCGCCGTACGCAAGGAACTGGCCGAACTCGACGGCAAGCCGGCGACCGAAGAGGCCGACTACCGGGCGAAGGT
>JBPCOF010000265.1:0-2684 GCA_051000515.1 Geodermatophilaceae bacterium | reverse complement strand
TGCTCGTCCAACCCTTCGGTGCGATCCGGTCGGCGCGGCAGGACCAGGTAGCGGGATTCGGCGCTCGCGTCCCACACCGTGATCTCGATGTCCGGGTCCAGATCGAAGCCGAACTCGGAGAGCACCGACCGCGGTTCGCGTACGACCCGGGAGCGGTAGGCCTCGCTCTTGTACCAAGTCGGTGAGGGCCCGAGCAGGGCGATCGGATAACAGGAACACAGCGTGCAGACGATCACGTTGTGCGCGTCGGCGGTGTTCTCGACGACGTTGAGGCGCTGCTCCTGCAGACCTCCGCCCATCGACAGGTCGACCTCGCCGAGCGCGGTGTTCGCGTCCGTGAGCAGCCTCGAACGGAAGCCATCGTCGAGCCAGGCGCGAGCAACTACGCGCGCCCCGTTGGCCGGCGAGGCTCGGGCGAGGAACGCCTCGAGCGCCCGGTCCAGTTCGGCGGCATCCAACAGACCCCGTTCCTCGAGCAATGTCTCGACCCGACGTACCGTCGCTGCCAGCTGCGCGTCGCTCCCGTGGTGGTCACCGCTCATGGCCCTGCCCCCTCGGCGTGTGAACCGGCATCAGATGGTTCTCCCAGATGTCCACCGTGACCGCATGTTCGCCCTCGTCGAAGAGCTCCCGAGCGCTGAAGCGCACCGTGTAGACCTCGGACGGCTCACAGGGCAAGCCGCGGGCGCGGTCGTCCGGGAGTGGGTGTCGGCCTAACGATTCCACGATCGTTCCGACCGCCCCGCGTGCATAGCGAGGCAGTCGGGTGTGGTGCGGGGGATCGGTACGGCTCGTGCGAACCAACATTCCGGGCGCGAAGCGGTCAGTCATGTTCGACCTCCGCCACCGACATCTCCTCGGCTGACACCACGCCCTTCTCGACGAGCAGAGTGCTGATGGCATGCAGCCACTTCTCGTAGTAGGACGAGTCGAGGTAGTGCTGGGGCGCCATCCGTTCGATTGCGTCGCGGAACTCGTCGAGGTTGTAGACCCCGTTTCCGATCAGCGCCCGGTTGATCGCGAAGACGTGCGCCTCCCAATCGGAGTGGAAGGGCGGTTCGTCCTGCTCCTGTTCGATCGGCGCGAAACCCTGCATTCCACCAACGTCGTTGACCCGGCTCAACGCCAGCCCTCTCGGCTCATGAAGACCTCCTACGCCAAGCCTGCCCCTAATGCCGCGCTCGCGCTACGGTGCGTGCATCCGCTTCTGCGTCGGTATCTCGGAGCCCAGCATGCGTCGTTTCCTCGGGTTGCTCATCGCTGCCATCACGGTCGCCCTGTTGCCGGCGCTGCCGGCGCAAGGGGCAACGCAAACGGCACACCAGCCGATCCTGTTCGTACACGGCTACAACAGCAACGCCTCGACCTGGAACGACATGCTCGCGGCCTTCCGAGGAGTCGGGTACACCGACAGCGAGTTGTTCGCGATCAGCTACAGCTTCAACCAGAGCAACGTCACCACGGCCAAGCAGTTGCAGACCAAGGTCGAGGAGATCCGCCAGCAGACCGGCTGGGCCGACATCGACATCATCAGCCACTCGATGGGTTCTCTGGCCTCGCGCTACTACCTGAAGAACCTCGGCGGTCAGAGTCTTGTGGACGTCTGGGTGTCCCTGGCCGGTGCCAACCATGGGACAAGCACCGCCCGATTCTGCGGCGCAATCAGCTGTAAGGAGATGCGCCCTTCATCGTCATTCCTGGCTGAGCTCAACGCCGTCGACGAGACGCCCGGCCCGGTGCGTTACCGGACCTGGCGGTCACCGTGTGACTCGACGATCAACCCGGACTCCAGCGTGCCCCTGACCGGGGCGGTCAACACGAAGACCGCCTGCTTGGGGCACAGCGATCTGCTCTCCGATCCTACGGTCTTCGACCAGGTGGAGATCTTCGTCAGCTCCTGAGCGCGCTGCCGCCTTGCTACCGTGGAGCGATGAGTGTGTGCTGCGGGCCCAGCGAGGGGCGTACGGCACTGGATCGGCCCGCCGGAGTCGCGGTGGTCCGCCGCAGTCGCCGGAGCACTCGGGACATGGTGCCCATCGCTTCCGGCGGTTTCTTGATGGGCGGCGCCGACCCGGACGGGTTTCCCGGTGATGGAGAGGGCCCGGTTCGTCGGGTCGAGGTGTCGGACTTCCTGATCGACGCGAAGGCGGTGACCAACGCCGCGTTCTCCACGTTCGTCAAGGCGACCCGATACGTCACCGACGCGGAGCGGTACGCGTGGTCGTACGTGTTCGCATCCTTCGTCACCGCGGCCGGGCAGTCTGCCGTGCAGGGCATCCAGCCGCAGGCGCCCTGGTGGGTAGGGGTGCGAGGTGCATCGTGGCGATCGCCTGAAGGACCGGGATCGGATGTGTCGCGGCGGGCCAATCATCCGGTGGTCCACGTGTCCTGGCATGACGCCGCGGCCTACGCGGATTGGGCCCGAAAGCGCCTGCCCACGGAGGCTGAGTGGGAGAAAGCGGCCCGCGGAGGTCTTGACCAGGCCACCTATCCGTGGGGAGACGAGTTCACTCCACGCGGGCAGCGCCGGTGCAACACCTGGCAGGGCCCATTCCCCGCCCTCGAGCGAAAATCCGACGAACACCGAGGCACTCTGCCGGTGGACGCCTACCGCCCCAACGGGCTGGGCCTGTACAACACCGCCGGCAACGTGTGGGAGTGGTGCGCGGACTGGTGGAGCCCCA
>JBPCOF010000208.1:0-6565 GCA_051000515.1 Geodermatophilaceae bacterium | reverse complement strand
CGAACGCGTCCGGTAGGAGTTCGCTCATCGCAACGACTCCCCGCTCGGACTTGATCAGCAACTCTGCTCCACCCTGTTCCCAGAGGAGCTGGCGGCACCGACCGCAGGGCATCAGCGCGGCACCGTTCCCGCCGACGCAGGCCAGCGCGACCAGCCGGCCGCCGCCGCTGGCGTGCAGCTCGCTGACCAACCCGCACTCGGCGCACAGCCCGAGCCCGTATGAGGCGTTCTCGACATTGCAGCCGGACACGATCCGGCCGTCATCGACCAGCGCCGCCGCCCCGACCGGGAAGTTCGAGTACGGCGCGTACGCATGACCCATCGCTTCGACAGCTGCCGCCGTCAACGCCTCCCAGTCGACCTCAGGTGAGGGATCCGCCACCTAGCCCGCCTCGCCGCGGCGGTACACCAAGCCGTCAGCCGCAGGCATGCGCAGTCGCTGGGAAGCCAGCGCCAGGACGAGCAGTGTGGCGACGTAGGGCGTCATTCCCGTGAAGTCCGCAGGTACGACGTCGGTCAGCAGGAACCAGACCAGGATCAGCGCCGCGAATCCTCCGGTGACGACCGGCCGGATCAACGGTTGGCGGCGATAGATCTGCCAGGCCGCGATGACCACCATCAGGAATACCAGCACCAACAGCAGTGCATGCACCGAGGTGCCACCACTGCGCAGGCGCAGCGCATCGGTGTAGCCGAACAGGCCCGCGCCGGCCGCGAGGCCACCGGGACGCCAGTTGCCGAAGATCATCGCGGCCAAGCCGATGAAACCGCGGCCACCGGTTTGCCCATCGCGGTAGGCACTCGCGGCCACGATCGCGAGGAAAGCCCCGCCCAGCCCGGCCAAGCCACCGGAGACGAGCATCGCGATGTACTTGTATTTGTAGACGTTGACCCCGAGCGTCTCAGCGGCCGCCGGGTTCTCGCCACAGGAGCGCAGTCGGAGACCGAACGTGCTGCGCCACATAACGAGATAGGTCCCGATGATCAACAACAGCGCGATGATGGTGAGCACCGAGACGTTGTTGGTCACGGCGCGGAGCGCCGCGGCTAGATCGGAGATGAAGAACCAATGTTTGTCCGCGACCGTGCCGAGACCGTCGGCCACGCCTGGAACGGTCACGGCCGGGAGGTCAGGTACCGGCGGTGACTGTGTCGACCCGCCCCCCGGTACGCCCTCGAAAGCCACCGCCGCGAGGTACTGGGTGGCCCCGAGTCCGAGGATGTTGATCGCAACGCCAGAGACGATGTGGTCGACCCCGAAGGTCACGGTGGCAACCGCGTGGATGAGTCCACCGACGGCGCCGAGCAGCGCCCCGGCCAGGACGCCGGCCCAAGCCCCCCATTGATATCCGGCCCAGCCGGCGCCGAAGGTCCCGAGGATCATCATGCCCTCGAGTCCGATGTTGACCACGCCGGCCCGCTCGGCCCAGAGTCCACCCAATCCGGCCATGGCGATGGGCACGGCCAAGCCGATGGTGGCGCTCAGGGTCCCGGCAGAGTCGATGTCGTTGGCTCCGGTAATTACCCGCACGACCGAGAGCAAGAAGAGCAGGCCCGCGATTCCCAGCAGGACTCTCGGCAGGGCGCGCCGACGCCGGGTGGACTTCGCCGGTGTGGGGTCGACCCCGCGCTTCTGTGCGGCCGGGCGGGACTGGGCCGGATCCGGGCTGGGGTCGATCACCCCGGGCACGCTCATGCCGATGTCCTTTCCGGCTCGCGCGGAGATTCCCCGCCCGCATCGCTCGCGGTCGCGATCGCGTCACCCGCGGCCAGAGCACGGGCGACCCGGTGTTGCTCGTCGCGGACTCGGTAGCGCCGGACCAGCTCGTAGGAGATCACCACCGCGAGGACGATGACGCCCTGCATGATCGTGATGATCTCCGGGGAGACGCCGGCGATGATCTGCAGTGGATTGGCCGCCACCTGTAGGTAGGCGAACAGCACAGCTCCGACTCCGATCCCGACCGGGTTGTTTCGACCGAGCAGGGCCACGGCGATCCCGGTGAACCCCAGGCCGCCCGGGAAGCTGAGTCCGTAGGAGTAGGTCTCGCCGAAAACCAGCGGCAGCCCGACGAGTCCGGCCATCCCACCGGAGAGCACCATCGAGGTGATGATCATCCGCTTGACGTCGATGCCGCTTGCCACCGCGGCGCCTGCAGAGCGTCCGGTGGCGCGCAATCGGAAGCCGAAACGGGTGCGGTTGAGGACGACCCAGTAGGCGACTCCAGCCAGGACCGCCAGCACGATGAGGCTGTTCACCTGCAGGGTTGATCCGGGGACCAGATCGAGCCCGGGAGCCCGCGAGTTCTCCGGCAGGAGCGGCGTCGCGATGTCGTTGCCCTGCGCCTGCCCGTACTGGCGGAGCAGGAAGGCCACCAATCCGGTCGCGATGGAGTTCAGCATGATCGTCGAGATGACCTCGCTGACCCCGCGCTTGACCCTGAGATAGCCGGCAATCCCGGCCCACAGTCCGCCGGTCACTCCGGCCACGACCACCGCGAGAAGGATGGCCAGCGAGAACGGCAGGCTGAGATTGCCGGCCACCATCGCTGCGGCGAAGGCAGCGACCCGGTACTGCCCGTCGACCCCGATGTTGAACAGGTTCATCCGGAAACCGATGGCCACAGCCAGTGCCGACAGGTAATAGATCGTGGCGAGGTTGATGATCTGCGCGATGCTGCGCGGCCGCTGAACCACTCCCAGGACCGTCGACCATGTCTCGGACAGCGGATCGCCGGTAGCCAGCAGAATGGCGCTGGTGATCAGGATGGAGACCACGATCGCCAGCACGGCAGCGGCCAGGCCGAGTAATGCCGCGCGCCCTCTCATCGACCCTGCTCCTCGGGTGCGTTAAGGCTGGCGCCGGTCATAGCCGAGCCCAGCTGCTGTGGCGTGACCTCGGACGGATCGAATTCGCCGATCAGACGTCCGCGCAGGATGACAGACAGCCGATCGGAGAGGCCGATCAACTCGTCGAGATCCGCGCTGATCAGGAGGGTCGCCAGACCCGAGCGCCGGGCCGTGCGGATGTGGTCCCAGATCGCGGCCTGAGCACCCACGTCGACCCCGCGCGTGGGATGCGATGCGATCAACAGGATCGGCTCGCCGCTCATCTCCCGGCCGACGATCAGCTTCTGTTGGTTACCTCCCGACAGTGCGGAGGCAAGGACGTCGATCCCCGGGGTACGGACGTCGTACTCTTTGACGATCCGAGTGGTGTCCGCACGGGCGCCCTGACGATCGATCCACGGGCCCTTCACGTTCGGTGCGACCGTGTCATGGCCGAGGATCCGATTTTCCCACAGCGGAGCTTCCAGCAGCAGCCCGTGGCGCTGGCGGTCCTCGGGGATGTACCCGATGCCGGCCTCCCTACGCCGAGCGGTCGACCACGTGGTCACGTCGGTTCCGCCGAGACTGATCCGCCCACCTGAGGCTGTCCGGATCCCCATGATGGTCTCGACCAGTTCGGCCTGCCCGTTCCCTTCAACCCCGGCCAGGCCGAAGACCTCTCCCTCGTGGATCTCGAAGGAGATGTCAGTGAGCAGCCGTCGCACGCCTGAGCCGGCCAAACTCAGATCCTGGACGGATAGACACACCTTGCTGGTGACGGTGGACTCACGCGTCTCCGGGGTGGGCAGTTCGCTGCCCACCATCAATTCGGCCAGCTCACGTGCGGAGGTCCGCTTCGGGTCCACCGTGGCGACCGTACTGCCACGGCGGATCACCGTGATCTCGTCGGCGACCGAGAGCACCTCATCGAGCTTGTGCGAGATGAAAATGACTGTCAGGCCCTCGCTCTTCAGCTCGCGTAGGTTGTCGAAGAGTTCGTCAACTTCTTGCGGAACCAGTACGGCCGTCGGCTCGTCCAGGATGAGGATGCGCGCACCCCGGTAGAGCACCTTGGCGATCTCCACACGCTGTCGGTCGCCAACGCCGAGTTCCTCGACCAGCGCGTCCGGATCGAGGTCGAGGCCGTAGGACTCGGACAACTCCTGGATCCGCTTGCGCGCGCCGTCGGCGATGCCGTGCAGCTTCTCGGCCCCCAGGACGATGTTCTCGAGGACGCTGAGATTGTCGGCGAGCATGAAGTGCTGGAACACCATGCCGACGCCGCGCTGGATCGCGTCCACGGGCGTGTGCAGGACGGCCGGCTTGCCCTCGATCTCGATGGTTCCCTCATCCGGGCGCTGGACTCCGTAGAGGATCTTCATCAGCGTGGACTTGCCGGCCCCGTTCTCGCCGACGATGGCGTGCACGGTTGCGCGTGTGACAGCGATATTGACATCGCGGTTGGCGACGACCCCGGGAAAGCGCTTGGTGATGCCGCGCACCTCGACGGCCATCGTCGTGGGCGGCGCCTGACTGATGTCGGTGCTGATCGGGCACGCTCCTCGACTCGTGGGTCGCTACTCATCACGCACAGGCTCAGGGACAACAGACCTCAGGAAACACCGAACATCAACCGGTGACAACGAGCAAGGGCCCAGAAGTCGCTCTCGCGTCTCCTGGGCCCCCGGCCCGCTCAGTCGTCGCTCGACGTCACGGGGTCGTCGGGACCTCTATCTCGCCGTCGACGATCTGCTGCTTGAACGCATCGATCTGATCGACGATGTCGTCAATGTGCCCGCCGGTGGTGGAGTAACCCACCCCATCGTTGGCGAGGTCGAAGACCTGCTCACCGGAGGAGACATTGCCGTTGACGAAGTCGTCGAGGAAGCCGGAGACGGCGACATCGATGTTCTTGAGCATGGAGCTGATGATGACGTCGGCCACGGCCGGGTCAGCGGTCACCGCTTGGTCGGAGTCCACTCCGATGGCGAAGCCTCCGGCATCGGATGCGGCCTCGAACACGCCGCTGCCGGAACCGCCGGCGGCTGCGTACACGACGTCGGCACCGTTCTGATACATACCCTCGGCCGCCGTCTTGCCCTTGGCCGGGTCACCGAATCCGCTGAAGTCCGGCGGCTGGGTGAGGTAGGAGACCTGCACCGTGATCGCCGGGTCCACAGCCGCGATTCCGGCAGCGAAACCAGCCTCGAACTTCTCGATCAACGGAGTCTGGACGCCCCCGACGAAGCCGACGTTCTGGGTCTGGGTCTTGAGCGCTGCGACAGCGCCGACGAGGAAGGAACCCTGCTCCTCGGCGAAGATCAGGTTGGTGATGTTGTCACCCGTGGCGTCGGTGGAGTCGATCAGAGCGAACTGGGTGTCCGGGAAGTCGGGCGCCACAGAGGCCAGTGACGTCGCGTAGACGAAGCCGACCGCGATGATCGGATTGCTGCCGTTCTCGGCGAGCAACCGGAGACGGTCCTCACGAGCGGCGTCGTCCTCTCCAACGGTGGCCTCGGCCTCGGTGACCTTGAATCCGTATTCGCCCTTGGACGCGTCAAGGCCCCTGGCCGCCGAGTCGTTGAACGACTGGTCGCCGCGACCGCCGACGTCGTAGGCGACGCCGACGTTGATATCGCTGCCGGCGCTGCTGCCGCCGCCGGCGTCACTGCTGCCGCCGCCGGAACTGCCGCCGGAATCGCCACCACATCCGGCCAGGGCCAGAGCGCCCGCCAGCACCGCCGCTAGGGCAGTCATACGTCGCTGTACGCGCAACGCCTTCTCCTCTCGTGTGTACCCGTACCGAGGTGTCGGGGCAGGCATTCCGGCCACCGTAGTCGTCCTCCGAGCACAGCGGGCACCCCCTGAGCCCGACCGAGACGCATTCGTTGTCCGTTGGACTTTCCCGACATGGCCCGCGCAATAGCCCGGTCCCGTACGACGCGGCAGCGGCGGTAACCTCGCGCGGTGCGGCGATGCGTCGCGGCCAGTGCCGTGTGCTTCGCACTGATCGCTTTTCTCGGATCAACGGGAACCGCTGTCGCCGATTCGGCCCGGCCGACCGCCGACCCGGCGGGGGCCAGCCCGATCGCTCCGGACCCGGCCGGTCCCCCTCGCGGCACGGCCCCCAACGGCGAGACGGTGGGCGGTGACGAGCTCAGCTCCCGCGGATTGGTCGTACCCGGCGGCGCTCCGCCGCTACCGACTGACATCAGCGCGCACGGCTGGGTCATCGCCGACGCGACGTCGGGGGACGTGCTCGCGGCCAATGACGCGCATGGGCGCTACTACCCGGCGAGCACCCTCAAGCTCCTGACGCTGCTTTCGCTGCACCCCCTCCTGGACCCTGCCACGATCGTCACCGCAACCGTCGACGACGAGAACATGGAGGGCAGCCGGGTCGGTCTGATCGACGGCGGGCGGTACGACGTGGCGACGCTGTGGCTGGCCCTGATGCTGCAATCTGGCAACGACGCGGCCAACGCCCTGGCCCGTACCGCCGGTGGCTTGGAACCGACCCTCGACGCGATGTACGAGACGGCGGACCGGCTGCAGGCCTACGACACCTCGCCCGGCGGCCCCAGCGGACTGGATTGCGAGGGACAGCGATCCTCGCCGTACGACCTGGCCCTGTTGATGACCGCCGCGGCAGCTGACCCGACACTCCTGGCGATCATGGGCACGCGGCAGGTCCAGATTCCGGCCGTGGAGGGCCGGGACCCCGGCTTCCAGATCC
>JBPCOF010000197.1:0-6391 GCA_051000515.1 Geodermatophilaceae bacterium | reverse complement strand
CGGCGAATCCGGATCAGCCCGGCGGCGCACTGCTGCACGATGTCGCCGCCCATGCTCTCCCCGCGATAAGCGTTGCTCTCGCCCCGGACATCGGCGCCGGCAGGATCTCCGGCGGCCAGCCAGGCATGGCAGGTGCCCAGCGTCGGGTGGCCGGCGAACGGGAGCTCGGCAACCGGAGTGAAGATCCGCACCCGGTAGTCGGCGCGCGGCTCGGTGGGCGGCAGGACGAACGTCGTCTCGGAAAGGTTCGTCCAGTGCGCGAAGCGTTGCATCTCCTCGGCGCTCAGACCTTGTCCGTCCAGTACGACGGCGACCGGATTGCCGAGATAGGGCGTATCGGTGTAGACATCGACCTGGCGAAACGGGCGGGCCATGTCTGCAGTCTGCCCCTGCACGTCGATCCCATATCGTTCCCTGCACCGATCGCAGGCCGAGCGCCGGCCGATCGCACGTCGATCGCAGGCCGAGCGCCGGCCGTTGCGCCGGCATTAGGCTCGGCCAGCCATGCGAGACAAAACGAGCCAGCCGTACCGGGCGTCGGCAGTTCGCGAGGTGGCCTATCCGGTCGAGGATGTCTGGTCGGCGATGGCGATCCTGCTGCCGTACTGCTCGGTCTGCGACGTCTCGGTGGCAGTGGACAGTCCGGGAGATCTCGGAGCCGGTACGAAGTTCCGCGCCTTCTCCGGTCGCGCCGGGCAGACCGAGGGGAAGCCCACGGCCGAGGGCGGAATGGCCGGCGAGGTCGTCGACTGGTCCCCGCAGCACTCGGTGGCCACCCGGCTCGACGCCACCGACGAAACCGTCGTGGTCCGTGTCGAGATGGCCCCGGCGAGTCCAGACACCACGCTGGTCACGATCAGCGTCGAGGTGACACCGCATCTGCGCAGTCGGATGGCGGCGGCCATGAGTCGGTCCAGTCACGCCCGGATGGCTCGGCGCACGGTCGAGGGCGAGATCGAGAAGTTGCCGGCACACCTCGCCTTGCTGGAAGAACCCGAGAGCTGACGGTCGAAGATCATGAGCGCTTCAGGTCCAGTGGTGGTGCACCTAGGGCGCTCACGATCATGCGGTCATGTGGTCATGCAATCGTCGGCCAAGATCGTCCCGGGGGCGGTCTTGGCTCTCCCCCGAGGGGAGACCGCACAGTCAGCGTCATGACACTTCATGACGCCTCATCCGCGCCCGCCACGCCCACCGAGCCGGCCGAGATCTCAACCGCCGTGACCGAGATTCCGGCCCAGCCGCCCGGGGTCGACCTACCCACGACTACCCCCCGGCTCGTCGACGTACCCGCTCGCCAAGTCCTCATGCTGGACGGGTCGGGGTCCCCTGAGTCGGCGGACTTCGGTACGGCCGTGCGGAGGTTGTACGCCGCTGCCGGCAGCTCCGACGCGCCGCTGGAAGGTCTGTGGACCCAGGATGGCCGGGCCGGCTTCGAGCTGTCCAACGACAAGGACACTTGGCAATGGACGCTTCTGCTGCCGGCGGGCGAGGACCCGGACCCGTCCCGGCTGCCGGACCGGGTCCGGGTCGAGACCTTCACCGAGGGTCGCGCCGCCGAAGTTCTGCATATCGGACCGTACGACGACGAGGAGCCGACCATCGCCGCACTGCTGGGATTCATCACGCAGGACTGCGGGCTGGCGCTACGCGGACGACACCACGAGATCTACCTCGACGACCCGCGGACCTGCCCACCCGCTGAACTGCGCACGATCATCCGACAACCCGTGCAATGAGCCGTTATGCGCACACAAGGGTCGCGTGTGCGGGCCGGTTTGGCCGCCGTTTCTGCGCACAATGGCGATTCTTGCGGGTGTGCGACGTGGCTAGTCCCGGCTCGGCCAGTCGAAGAAGCCTTTCCCGGACTTAGCCCCCAGCTCTCCACGAGCTACCTTGTCGCGCAACAGCTCCGGGGGATGAAACCGGTCGCCCAGAGTGGCCGTCAAATGCTCGGCGATGCCCAGCCGTACGTCGAGCCCGACCAGGTCCGTGAGCCGCAGCGGACCCATCGGCCACCGGTAGCCCAGCCGCATCGCGGTGTCGATGTCCTCGGCGCTGCCGACGCCCTCCTCGAGCATCCGGATCGCCTCGAGCCCGACGGCGACGCCGAGCCGGCTGGTGGCGAAACCGGGCGTGTCCCGTACCAGGATGGATTCCTTGCCCAGCCCCGTGATCCAGCCGCGGGCCCGCTCGATCACCGCGTCGGTCGTACCGTCGTGGCGGATGAGCTCGACCAGGACACTGGCCGGCACCGGATTGAAGAAGTGCATTCCGAGAAAGCGGCCCGGATTCGTCACGGCGGCGGCCAACTCGGTGATCGGCAACGACGAGGTGTTGGTCGCGATCAATGCCTGCGGCCCAGCGGAGGCCGAAATACGTTGCAGCACGGCGACTTTCAGCACGATGTCTTCGGGTACGGCCTCGACGTAAAGTTCGGCGTCGCTCGGCAGCGCGCCCGCACGTACGTCGATCCGTCCAAGAACACCGGCGGCAGAGTCGATCTTGCCTCGCTCCTCTGCTTTGAGCAGCCCTGTGCTCAGCCGGTCTCGGGCGGCGGCGGCGAACTCCTGGCTCGCCTCGACCACCGTCACTGTCGAGCCGGCGGTGGCGAAGGACTGCGCGATGCCGGCGCCCATCGTTCCGCCGCCGACGACTACGACTCTCTCGGGATACATGACCTCATCCTGCTCACCACCGGCCGCGGATCGCAGTCGCGTCAACCGGGCCCCGATTCTGCCCTCGCGACCGCGCCTGCGCCATCTCGGACGCCGACGTGCGAATCTCGCAGCCCGTGCGTCTCCACACCGCCTCAGATGGCGACGAGGCGGCCGACGAGCAGTCGCCCGGCTGGGCTCTGCGCAACACCGTCGGCGGGGAGGACCTGGCCTCGCGCCGGTAGCAGGCTCCGTGTCACGTCCGGGGGAGCTGTCTCGTCCACTCTGTGCGGGTGCAGCATGCCGCCGCCCTCGCCCCTGCGCGGAGGTGCGGCGTACGGGAAGGTGGGCCTTGTGCAAGCAGAGCGTGCGGCGGAGATCTTCGCCGAGCAGCGGGGCTATCTGCTCGGCGTCTCCTATCGGCTGACCTCCAGCTGGGCCGATGCCGAGGACCTGGTTGCCGAGGCGTGGCCGCGTTGGGCCGAGCACGCCGATGAGGTGGTCGACCCGCGAGCCTGGCTGACCAGGGTCGTCGGGCGGTTGTCGTTGGATCATCTGCGCTCGGCCAGGGTACGGCGCGAGACCTACGTCGGGCCGTGGTTGCCTGAACCGCTGGTCACCGCGGCGCCGGTCATGGTCGGCGGCGCTGGCGGCTTTGGCAGCAGCGGCGTCGGCGGCGGCGGCGGAAGCGCCGGTGGCAGTGGCGTTGGGAGTGCCGACACCGATGTCGGTGGTGCCAGCGGCCCGGGGGCCGACCCGCTCGAGATCCTGGTCAGAGATGAGTCCGTACGGATGGCATTCCTAGTCCTGCTCGACGAACTCAGTCCGGAGCAACGACTGGCCGTCGTTCTGCACGACGTACTTGCGATTGACTTCACCGACATCGCCGACGTGCTCGGCTGCTCGGTCAGCAACGCCCGGCAGCACGCCTCCCGTGGACGGCGACGGCTGAGCAAGGCCGACCCGGCACCGCGCCAGGCCGCCGAACTGGCCTGGTCGGTGCTCGACGAAATGTCCACCGCGCTGTTCGCCGGGGACATCGATCGGCTGACCCGACTGCTGGCCCCGGATGTGGTGCTCATGAGCGACGGTGCCGGCAAGGTCACCGCGGCCCGACGACCGGTCGTGGGTGCGGCCAAGGTGGCTGGATTCCTGGCCGGACTCGTCACCCGCTACGGGCAGGGCGCGAGCGTCGAGCCGGTCCTGGTCAACGGTGATCCGGGCTTCCTGGTCCGGGTGGACAGCGCCAAGCTGCCGGTCGGGCGGCCAGGAACGAGCGGGAAGCGCGCCGGGGCAGGGGCGGGAATCGCCCCCGTCTCGGCGTACACCTTTTGCCTTCGCGGTCGGCAGATCGTCGCGATGTACGGCGTGCTGGCCCCGGACAAGCTCACCCGCCTGCGTTGACCCCAGTTGCCCCGCCGTCTCGACGGCCCAGACCGCACTTTCTCCGGAGTAAGTCACGTGTGCGGGGGCCAGACCGCACTTTCTCCGGAGTAAGTCACGTGTGCGGGGGCCTAGACCGCACCTTCTCCGGAGTAAGTCACTTCTGGGCGATCTGGCGAGACGCCTCGGACTGCACGGGGAGCGGGATGACGCAGGCATCGCCGGTGCTGAACCCCTGCGAGGCCAGGCCCAAGCTGCAGTTGAACCGGGCCCGCATGTTCTCCAACGCGATCAGGTACGTCAGTTCGACCACGCCCGCATCGCCGAACCGTTCCCGCAGGTCGGCAACCAGCTTGTCAGTGACCGCGGACAGCTCACCGCTGACTGCCTCGGCGTACCCGAACGCCGCCCGCTGGTCGGCAGCAAAGGCGTCCGACGTACGCCAGTGCGCGGCCTCTTTCAGCGTCGACGGGTCCAACTGCTTGCGCTGCCACAACGACGCACCGAAATCGACGCACCACGAACAGCCCAGGTGTACGGCGGTGACGAACACGACCAGGTGATCGAGGTGCTCGGGCAGCACGCTGCGTCGACGTTCTCCGGCCATCTCCATCAGCGACCACGGCCAGAAGACGCCGGGGTGATGGCTGGTCGCCAGCGCGCTGTCGAGGTCGGCGCCGTAGCTCTTACGAACGTAACCGAGTGCTCCCTGAATCAGGAACGACGGCCGCTTTGTACGGTCCTTCAGGGCGAGCGGGATACGGGTCATGGGGTGCCTCCAACGCGAGTCTGCAGCCCGCCGATCGGGCTGACACCGCTAAGACGAGGTAGCCGTCGACGACGTGACATCAGAGAGACCCAGCACCGAGGCTCAGCACCGAGATCGTGAGCGCCTGAGGGCCAGTTCGGCTGCACCCTGAGCGCTCATGATCATGCAGTCGAGGCGATGAGCACCACCGCACCGATCAGCATCGACTCTCGGCTCACGCATCGTGCAGCCGCTACAAGAAACAGCTGCCCACCGACTCCGGGGAGGCGTCGTACCTGGCTACCAGAGTCCGGCCGGGAGTTGGCCCTCGAGAGCGAGCAGCGCCTGCTTGGATTCGACGCCGTCCCCGCCGCTGAACCCGCCCAGCCCGTTTCCGGCCACGACCCGATGGCAGGGCACGATGATCGGGATCGGGTTGCTGCCCATGATCGAACCGATACCGCGCGCCGGAATCGACGATCCGCAACGCTCGGCCAGCTCGCCGTAGGTCACGACCTGCCCGAAGTGCACGGTCTCGTACAGCCTCCCCAGCACCAGGCGCTGGGCCGCGGACATCAGCCGCCAGTCCAGCGGCGCGGTGAACTCACGCAGCGAACCGGTGAAGTACGCCGCCAACTCCGTACGCACCACCCCGGTTCGAACCGGATCCTCGACCACCGCCAGCCCGATCCGTGCCGCGATCCGCGACCGTACGGCGGGGCTGTCCCGGAAATGCGTCGCGGCCACGCCCGACTCGGTGACCGCAACCAGGACGTCGCCGACCGGGGTCGGTACGGCGGCAAGGGCCACCGTGTCGACCCCGCCACCGGGGTGCGGCTCGACAGCAATCACGGCCGCGCTTCTTGTGTGGGGCTGGACAGCAAGCACGGCCGGACGGGTCTGCAGCACAGGACCATCCTGCGCCACCCCACTGACCCTTTCCCCGTCGATCATCGGCAAAGCCCGGGATTTTCGCGGATGAAACCCCCATTTTGACGATGATCAACTCGGCTCAGCACCGGGGGGATGGCGTGGCGCACCATCCACTCAGCCGATGGCGTCCGGCCCGTCGGTCGTGAACATCGTGACCAGCTCCATCCCGCCCCACTCCTGCAGATTCGCACCGGAAGCGCCCCATTCCGGGGACTTGAACGCCGCCTTCATCGACTCCGCGTCGGCAAAGACCAGCTCGGCGATCAGGTAGTACGCCGGTTCGCCCACGAGTTGGCGCTTGACCCGATGCACCTTGTTCTCCAGCAGCCCGGGTGTGCCCGCGACGATCGGCACGTGCGTCCCGAAGTAACTCGAGTCGAAGGCGTCGGCGTCCGGCGGCGTCCGATAAAGGGCGAAGAAGGACACCGTCATGTCAGCACCGTCATCTCTGAACCGTCATCTCTGAACCGTCATCTCTGAACCGCCTTGATCTCCAGGAACTCCTCGAGCCCGGCGGTACCGAACTCGCGCCCATTGCCGGACTGCTTGTACCCGCCGAAGGGCGCCATCCAGTTCCACCGGCCGTTGTTGACGTCCACCTGGCCGGCCCGGAGCCGCTTGGCCACGGCCACCGCCGCGTCGCCATCGGCGCCGTACACGCCGGCGGCCA
>JBPCOF010000170.1:0-5297 GCA_051000515.1 Geodermatophilaceae bacterium | reverse complement strand
AGGATGCGGTGGCCGCCTTCGTGGCCAAGGAGCCAGCGGTCTTCCACGGTCGCTGAACTGCCCTGCTTACCGTCCAACCCGACTCCACGAGCGAGCTGTTGATGTCGCAGGGCCGCAGAGAACACGCGGGGCGCGGCCCCTGCAAAGGTGCGACATCTGGACGGCACCACCGTTGATGTCGCAGGGCCGCAGGGAACACGCGGGGCGCGGCCCGTGCAAAGGTGCGACGTCTGGACGGCACCAGGTGCTTCCGGTTCGGCCGTCGGCGGGTCAGGAGGGGCTGATCTCGGTGGCGCCCACGCGTCGCGGGTCGGCGGCGGCGTGCAGCCCGGTATCCGGCTCCCACCAAGCGGCACCGACGCCGCCGAAATACATCGCCTGCGCGGGGAAGGTTCGGACCGGCAGCTCGAGGTCATCGAGCTCCAGGTCTTCTTCGACATCGACCACGGTTGCCTCAGGCCCGACCCGGACGTGCGCGCGGGGGTGAGCGATCGCCTCGTCAAGGGTCTGTCGACCATGCATGTATCTGGCCAGCACCTGGGCCAGCGCCGTACTGATCCGGTCCGCACCCGGCGAACCGATCGCAAGCACGGCGCCGTCGCTGCGGGTCGCCACGGAGGGCGCCATGTTGGACAGCAGCCGGGTCCCGGGTCGCAATGCGTGCAGGCCACCACGATTGAGTTCCGGTTCGCCGAGACAGTTGTTCTGCCAGATTCCGGTTCCCGGGGTCATCAGTCCCGATCCGTAGCCCGCCGAGACGGTGATCGCGCAGGCCACCCCGTCGTCACCGGCGACCGACACATGCGCCGTGCTCGGGGAACTCAGCACGGCCAGATCACGCCGGTCGACCAACTGCAGCAGCGCCTGCGCCGCTTGCACCCGGTCGGGTGCGGCTTCGAAATGATGGATCCGATAGCTCAACACGGCCTCCTGGACGGCCACCAGGTGGACCACGTCCGCGGGCGTCCATTCCCCCGTCGGTCGTCCGGCCAGCAGGGCCAGCATCGCGGTCAGTGTCACCCCGCCGACGGCCGGTGCCGGGTTGGTCGCCAGCCGCCACCGGCCATGGTCAGAACCCAGAGCCGGTCGGAGCACTGCCTCGTACTCGGCCAGGTCCCGGGCGCCGAGCAATCCCCCGTTGACGTCCATGTCCGAGACAATCAGGTCGGCCAACCCACCGCGATAGAACGTCTCGGCGCCCTGGCTGGCCAGCATTTCCAGGGAATCGGCCAAGGCCGGAATGCGGACCAACTCGTCGGGACCGAGTAGCTGCCCGGTCGGACCGTGCAGCGCGGCGTGACTGTCGGGTTGCCACCCGAAGGCGCTCTCATGGACGAACTCCAGATAGTGCCGCGCAGATCGGCCCAGCGGAAACCCGGTCCGTACGGCCGCCGCCGCCGGCACGAGCAGCTCGGGCCAGCCCAGCCGTCCGGATCGCTCGTGCAGCATGGCCAACGCCGCCAGCGCACCGGGGGTCGCGACCGAGCCGTGGCCAACAGTCATGGTGACCCCGCCGCCGTACCCGCTGCGAACTTCCTGGACCGCGCCGCCGAACCAGGACTGCGGGCGGTCCCGACCGGGCATCTCGACGCCGCCGTCGATGGTCCGCGGCTCTTCACCCGGCACGGTGACGGTGAGGTAGCCGCCAGCCGAGAGCGACACCATGCCCGGCTCGGTGACCATCGTGGTGAGGGCCGCGGCGATCGCGGCATCGACCGTGTTGCCGCCGCTCGCGGCGATCTGCACCCCCGCCCGAGCGGCCAACCTATTGGGAGCGGCGACAGCGACGCGTACGACCACCGGCTATTTCTCCGCTCGCCAGCAGTCAGCCACGTGATCATCGACCATGCCAGTGGCCTGCATCAGCGCGTAGGCCGTGGTCGGTCCGACGAAGGAGAAGCCGCGGCGTTTCAGCTCCTTGGCGATCGCCAGGGACTCCACGCTGGTGGCGGGTACCCCAGCCAGGGTGGCCGGCCTCGGCGGCGTGGGATCAGGGGCGAAACTCCAGAGCAGGTCTGACAGACCGTTCGGCAGGTCGAGCGCGGCCCGGGCATTGCCGATCGTCGCGCGGATCTTGGCCCGGTTTCGGACGATCCCGGCATCGGCCATCAACCTCGCGACGTCGGAGTCGCCAAAGGCCGCCACCGCCTCGATCCTGAACTGTGCGAACGCCGTACGGAACCCATCTCGCTTGCGCAGGATCGTCAGCCAGGACAGGCCGGACTGAAAGGCTTCGAGTGACACCCGTTCGAAGAGAGCATCGTCGCCACGAAGGACCACGCCCCATTCCAGGTCGTGGTAGACCCGGTAATCCGGCGTGGATTCCGCCCAGGCGCAACGGATCCGATCGTCCTCGATCACCGCGCCGGCGCTGCGGGGTAGGACCGCGCAAAGCTCGCGAACCGGTTCACCGACCGCTGGAGTCCCCACCGGGTCAAGGATCTGACCAGCGGCCAACCGAGCCGGCCGATCAGCCCGAACGGCAGTACGAGGTCCTCGGTCCAGGTGAACCGGGAACCACCGGGGCGCGCTGCGACCGCGAAGATACCGCGACCGCGAATCAGCCGCCCGGTGTGCTGCATCGTGCACCGTCGAGGCGGATCCCACTCGGTGACCCGCATTCTGTCGCGTACCCCGACGTTGCCCACACCGGTGAGCGCCTCGATCTCGGTGCCCGCCCCTACGCCCGAGGCCGAGCGCAGACGCACGGTGGTGGCCAGGATCCACTCCCCCTGCCGCTCCCAATCGGTGATCGCCGCCCAGGTCTGCTCCGGCGGTGCGTCAGCGTCGACGCCGACCACGACCTCAGGCATCTCGAAGACCGGCTTCGGTCGCCTGGTGAGACTGGATCGGATCGGCGGTCCCAGCCGGATCCGCAACCCCTGCGATTGCGGGGGGTGAGACGGGTCCAGCAGTTCCGGCTATTCCCGCGGTCTGGGCCGGTTCAGCCGAATCGGCGCTGACAAGTGGACCGGTCGCCGGCTGTTGGGTCAGCTGATTGGTCAGGGCAGCGATCTGGCGGTCCTTGGCCCGCAGCGCCTCGGCCAGCTGGTCCAGGACCCAATCCACCTCGACCATTCGATAGCCCCTGAACACCACCGAGAGCCGTAGCGACTCGACGTCGGATGCATCCGGTGGGCGGTCACCCGGCAGCACTACCGGCGTGCTGTCGCGGGGCGCCGGAGCGAGTTCCTCCCCACGACCGAACACAAGCGAGCCGACGAGGAAGAGCACACTGGAGATCACCACCAGCCCGATCACGAACCCCAAAGCCGCTAGCACGGTTTCGATGGTGTCACGCGAGATCCGGACGAGCTCGAAGAACATCCTGATCCGCCGCGGCTATCACCGCTACTGCCTCGTCAACGTCGTCGGTCAATGTGATCAGGTCGAGATCGTGCGGCGCGATCTTGCCGGCTTGAAGCATCACGTCGCGAATCCAGGCCAGCAGACCCGACCAGTACGCCGTACCGAACAGGATGACCGGAAAGCGGGTGACCTTTCGGGTCTGGACCAGGGTCAGCGCCTCGAACAACTCATCCAGCGTCCCGAAACCGCCCGGCAGGATCACAAAGGCCTGGGCGTACTTCACGAACATCGTCTTGCGTGCGAAGAAGTACCGGAAGTTCAACCCGATGTCGACCCAGGCGTTGAGTTCCTGTTCGAAGGGCAGTTCGATCCCCAGACCCACCGAGAGCCCGCCCGCCTCTTGTGCACCGCGGTTGACCGCCTCCATCACGCCCGGTCCGCCGCCGGTGATCGCGGCATACCCGGCTCCGGCAAGGGCGGCCCCCAGCGCATACCCCGCGTCGTAGTCCGGGTGGCCCGGCGGCGTGCGCGCACTTCCGAAGACGCTGACCGAGCGCGGCAGTTCGGCCAACAGGCCGAAGCCCTCCACGAACTCCGACTGGATCCGCAGCACCCGCCATGGATCGGTGTGCACCCAATCCGAAGGACCGCGTGCGTCGAGCAGCCGTTCATCGGTGGTCCCGGGCTTGACCTGACCACGGCGCAGGACGACCGGGCCGCGGTGCTTCTCCGGTACGACTTCGCGATCATCCCCGCGCGGCACATGCGGCGGGGTATGTGGCGGCGGCTGGGGCTGGCTCACGTGGCCGATCCCGTCAGGTGAGCTGATCCAGCCAGGTGCGTGACGAGCAGGCGCTCGGACTCGCGGATCGCACTCATCCGGACATGCTCCTCTCTCTTGTGCGCCAGGTTCGGATCACCAGGGCCGAAGTTGACCGCCGGGATACCGAAGGCAGCGAAACGGGCGACGTCGGTCCAGCCCAGCTTGGCCTGTACTCCTACGCCGAGGGCGGCCACGAAGGCGGCGGCAGCCGGGTCGCTCAGTCCGGGCAGGGCAGCCGGTGCCGAGTCGGTGATCTCCACGTCGAAACCGCGGAAGATTTCTTGGACATGGTCGGTGGCCTGCTCGATGCTTCGGTCCGGCGCGAACCGGAAGTTGACCTCGACCTCGCAGAGGTCCGGAATGACGTTGCCTGCCACACCACCAGTGATGCGTACGGCGTTGAGCCCCTCCCGGTAGGTGCAGTCGTCGATGTCGACAGTTCGCGCGGGGTAGGCCTCGAGCGTGGCTAGTATCGGAGCAGCTGCGTGAATGGCGTTGACGCCCAGCCATGATCGAGCGCTGTGCGCCCGGTGACCGCTGGTGCGTACGGCTGCCCGCAACGTTCCTTGGCAGCCGGCTTCGATGACACCGCCGGTGGGTTCGAGCAGCACCGCGAGGTCGCCGTAGAGCAGCGAACGATCGTTGCGGGCCAGTCGAGCCAGTCCATTGCGCGAGGACTCGACCTCCTCGTTGTCATAGAAGATCCAGGTGACGTCCTGCGCGGGCTCGGCCACGGTCTGCGCCACCCGAAGCATCACCGCGACTCCGGACTTCATGTCGGAGGTGCCGCAGCCGTACAGCAGCTCTCCGTCGTCGTGGCTGGGCAGGTTGTCAGCAACCGGAACCGTGTCCAGATGTCCGGCCAGCACGATCCGCTGGTCGCGTCCCAGCGTCGTACGGGCGACCACCGTGTCACCGTCGCGCCTGACCTCGAGCCGATCGAGTCCGCGAAGTGCTTCCTCCACCGCATCCGCAAGGACCCGCTCGTCCCCCGACACCGAGGGCAGGTCTACGAGCGCGCGGGTCAACGAGACGACGTCGGCGGACAGGTCGAGAGTGAACACGTCGGCGAGCCTAACCAGCCCGCTACCGTGACTGAGGTGACCAACCCGTCCCCTCCCGCTGTCGCCGAGGATGCCCGTGATCTGCCTGTCCGCCGCCCGGC
>JBPCOF010000009.1:0-6132 GCA_051000515.1 Geodermatophilaceae bacterium | reverse complement strand
GCAGCATGTCGCCGCTGTCCACCGGGGTGAGCAGCATCCCGGTCCAGGCGTACTGCTCGTTGGTCGGCAGGTAGTCACGCAGGAAGCCGAGTTGGTCGATCGAGTCCAGAATCCCGCAGACGATGACCGTGAACACAGCGCCGCCCACCGCGGCCAACGGCGCATCCGTACGGCAGGACAGCCAGAACGCGAACGAGCCCACTGTGAGCTGGGTCAGGGCCAGATAGCCGGCGATCGCCAACAGTCGGGGATAGGCATCCCCCGGCGGCAGGCTCAGCCCGATGGGCGTCTGCGCCGCGCCCCAGCCGAAGAACAGGCCGCCGGCGACGATCGCGGTCACCAGGAGCAGGGCGAGTGCTGCGAGACTGAGAACCAACGCGGCCGCGTACTTCTGCCGGAGCAGCCGAGCCCGCGGGACAGGCGTCGCCAGGGCATAGCGCAGCGACCCCCACTGCGCCTCGCTGGCCACCGAGTCACCGAAGAACAGGGCAAAGACGACGACCAGGAAGAAGCCGGTCGTCGCGATGAGCACGAACAGGGTGAAGTTCAGACCGCTGGAGGTCGCGACGTCGACCAAGGAGATCTGGGTGTCGGATTCGGCGCCGCCGTCACCACCCTCCACCCCGACCTGGAGCGCGATCAGCAACACGACGGGCAGGAAGAACATCAAGGCAAAGGTCCACTGGGTACGCCGCCGTTTGAGCTGGCGGACGAGTTCCACCCGTAGCTTCAGCGTCCGGCGAGGGTCATAGCCGGGGGCAGCGCCCGTGTCATGGACCTCTTGTACGGCAACCGCTTTCTCGCTGGTCATGACCGATCCTCCTCGACCAGGCTGATGAAGGCATCCTCGAGTCGGCGCCGCGGGATGACCCGCTCGACCCCGATACCGGCGCTCACCAGCCGGTTGACGACTTCACCCCGCGGATATCCGTCGAGGTCGACGATCAGGCCGTCGTCGTCATCCTCGAGCTGCCGGATCCCCTCGATCGAGGACAGCAGGACGCGGGCGGCTGCCGGGTCGTCGACGCCGAGCAGGACCGCGCCCCCGGTGCCGATGATCTCCTCGACACTGCCCTGCGCGATGAGTTTGCCGTGGTGCATCACGACGACGTGGGTGCAGGTCTGTTCGACCTCGGCGAGCATGTGACTGGACACCAGCACCGTACGACCGGCTTCGACGTAGCGGTGCAGCACGTCGCGCATCTCCCGGATCTGCGGCGGGTCGAGGCCGTTGGTCGGTTCGTCCAGGACCAGCAGATCGGGCAGCCCCAGCATCGCCTGCGCCAATGCCAGCCGCTGGCGCATGCCCTGGCTGTAGGTCTTGACCCGTTTGTCGATCGCGGCCCCCAGACCGGCGATCGCCAGAGCCTCCTCGACGTGCGCATCCCGTGCCGGGCGCCCGGTGGCCGCCCAGTACAGCGAGAGGTTGTCCTTGCCGGACAGGTGCGGCAGCGCCCCCGTGCCTTCGACGAAGGCGCCGATCCGGGACAGCACCGGCGCCCCGAAGGTGACCTTGTGCCCGAACACCCGGATCTCGCCCTCGGTCGGCCGGATCAGGCCCATGGCCATGCGCAGCGCCGTGGTCTTGCCCGCGCCGTTGGGCCCGAGCAGGCCGACTACCTGGCCGTGCCGGACCTGGAAGGACAGATCCTGTACGGCCTTGAGCCCGTCTGGGTAGACCTTGCTGACCCCGCGTACGACCAGCGGTAGGTCGGCGATCTCCGGATCGATGGTTGCCGCGCGGGCGCGGTTGCGCCGACCCCACCAGAACACGACCCCGGTCAGTACGAGCGCGAGCCCGGCGACGATCCCGGCGAAGAGCAACCAGGCCGGCTGACCGCTGGCGCTCACCGTCGCGTCAACCGTGGGGACGGTCAGCGCGGCGTCCTCGGGCAGTCCGACGCCGTACACAACCGGCTCGACCGGAGAGCTGTACCCCTGATCGGTGGTGCTCAACGCGAGGAGCAAGGAGTGCCCGGTCTCGAGCCTGTGCACCAGCGGCGGTACGGTGATGTCGACCGGCTCAGCCCCGTCGACATCTGTGGAGAGTCCGGAAAGCCGCAGCGCTGCAACACCCCCCAGCAAAGTGGGCGAGCCGCCTTCGGTTGTGTCGTACAGCTTCGCGAACAGCACTGCGCTACGAGTGGGCGAGACGACGAGCACCTGGGTCTGCACCGACCCGACGATGTCCACCGATGCCTGACTCGGCGCCGTACCGAAGAAGGCCGACTGACCGGGGATGTCCAACAACGCGCCGGCACCCAGCGCTCCGCCGAGAGAGCTCAGGCCGGCCGACAGCCCCGGGATCGTTGAGATCGCCGCCGGTAGTCCCCCGGCGGGGTTGACGACCAACTGGGCGGGTGGACCAGTCAACTCCAACTCACTCGACGCGGCCTCCGAGGCTGATCCGTCTTCCACGGCCAGGCCGGGGTAGCTGGGCAGGGTGCTGATCCGCTCGTCGGCACCGCCGGAGGCCGTGGTCCCGGCTGCGAGCGCGTTGGGCTCGGGAAATTCAAAGGTCGTACCCGGGTCCGGGCCGGTGCCCTTGAGGTAGTGGTCGAACCAGGCACGGGTCAGCTCGCGCAGCCGCACGACGTCGTCTTCGTCCGTTCCGCCGTCGTGCCCCCCGCGGTACCAGACCATTTTCACCGGCGTGCCGTTCTCGGCGATCCCCCGGGCGTTGGCGTCGGCCTCGCTGAGCGGGAACAGGGTGTCGGACAGTCCCTGGACCAGCATCGTGGGTGCCTTGATCCGGTCGAGCACGCCGGCGGGGCTGACCCGGTCGAGGATCTCGGCCATCTCTGGCGTGAGCCGGCCGGTGACGGCTGCCTGCTGGTAGGCCGCACAGATGTCGGCTCGGAACCGGCCGCAGGTGAGGTCGGTGACGCCGGGCGCGCCCGGCGCAGGGCCGTCACCGCCGCTGGAGCCGGCGCCGCCGAGCCCCGAGGCGGTACTGAAGAACAGGCCGGCCCACAGCTTCTTGAAGACGCCATCCTCGCCTGGTGCCGGAGCGCCGGCGAAGGCGCCGGCCTGCGGCGAGCCGACCTGATCCGGAAACAGCGCACGGGTCAACGAGTTCCAAGTGATCTGCGGAACGATCGCATCGATCCGGTCGTCGTAGGCGGCGCCCAGCAACGACAACGCGCCACCGTAGGACGCACCGGTGACTCCGACGACTGGGTCACCGGCCGAGTCGGTCGACACCTCGTCCCGATCAGCGAGCAGATCGATCATCACCGAGAGGTCGGCGATCTCGAACTCGGGATCGTTGAGTCCGATCAGCCCGCCGCTGGCCCCGTGTCCCCGCGCGGAGTAGGTGAGCGCGACATATCCCGCCTCGGCCAGGGCCTGAGCCTCAGTCTGGACGCTGTCCTTGGATCCGCCGAATCCGTGTCCGAGGATCACCGCTGGGGCTGGCGTGTCCTGGGCGGCGGCGGGCACGTACAGGCTGGTGTCGAGATCGATGTCCTCGTCGCCGTCGGCCGGGACCGCCATCGTCTCGACACCCACGTCGTCGGCTGCGGATGCGGAGGCGCCCAGCACCACCTGTCCGGGCATGGCGATGGCCAGCAGCAGCGGGAGGACGAGGAGGCGACGCGCCGTAATGACGGTCCCAGAACCGAGCGGGGGCAGGGATCTGGGGGGCATGGTCCTGCAACGAGCAGCCGAGCGGGGTTAGTTCCGTACGGGTGCGAGATACGGCGATCTACGTACGGAGCGCTACGGCGCTCCGACTACCCGGCTAGGGAACCCAGTCCCCGACGGCGGCCACCGTGAGCCCGGAACCGTCGAGGCCGTCGAATCGCGGTTTGGCACCCCCGGTGATGCCGGGGAACTGAGCCGCCAACGCCTGCGCCGCGGCCTTTTCCATCGGCTTGCCCGGGGTAAAGAAGACCGTGGTGACCGGCACCTGGGTTTCGGAATAGTTCAGCAACTCGGCTATCGGCCAGCCACCCGCCTCGAGCTCGACGGCCACCCGGGACGCGAGCCCGCTCATCGCGCTGTTGTTCAGCACGGTGACCGGTAGCACCTCTTGGGATGGAGGTGCAGCCGAGGTCTGGGCAGGCGGCTCCGATGTGGCCGATGGTGACAGCGTGGGTTGCAGCGACAACGCCGGGGTGGACGCCACGAGCGTGGTCGCTGTCACGCTGCTGTCTTGACCCGCAGTCGTCGGCGGGTCAGGATCCGTGGTCAGCGTGATCAGGCCGAAGACCAGGAGAATGACGCCAAGCAGGACGAGTCCGACCGCGAAACCGACTCGATTGCGGGAGCGGGCTCGAACCGGCGCAGCGCCGCGACCGACCAAGAGGTTCTCGTACTCGTCGGAGTAGGAGCCGGCGGCTTCGCCGTCAGGGTCATCGCCTGAGGGAGTCGCGGGCGCTTGCGCGCTGTGCCTTCCCATTTGCAGCTCAGCTTAGCGAGCGGTCAACGCCCGGCCCGGGTCAGCGGGCCCCACCCACGGTGTCCAAACCGGCGTGTCAGCGCTCCAGGTCGATGCCCAATCGGCGCGCGGAACGCTGTCGCTGCCGGCTAGCTCGCAGCCGCCGCAGCCGCTTGACCAGCATCGGATCGAAGGCCAGGGCCTCCGGGCGGTCGATCAGCCCGTTGAGTACCTGGTAGTACCGGGTCGCCGACATGTCGAAGAGTTCCCGGATGGCCTGCTCTTTGGCGCCGGCATATTTCCACCACTGCCGTTCGAATCCGAGAATCTCACGATCCCGTCGGGGTAGCCCGTCGGTCTCGTATCCGGCGTCGGCGAGCTGGTCGGAGGGCACCTGATCCAGCCGCTGCCCGCGTGCAGAACTCGACTTCATGGGATGCGAAAAGACCTTCCCTGACAACTCTTCACGATGGAATCACAAGCGTGGCATTCGACTACGAACGCAGACTAACCCGCGGTACGGCGGGATCATCCTGCGGCACGCCGGACGGGTCGGGGATCGGCTGCTCGGGGATGGGGGAGGGCCGCCGGGCCCACAGGCCGTCCACCGAGAAAATGACCAGAGCCAGCCAGACGAGGGCGAAGCCGAGCAGTCGGACCGGCGGCATCGGCTCGTTGAATACCGTGAGTCCGAAGATCAATTGCAGTGTGGGAGCAAGATATTGCAGGATCCCGAGAGTGCTCAGCGAGACCCGACGTGCGGCAGAGGCGAAGAACAGCAGTGGTACGGCGGTCGCCACACCGGCGCTGATCAGCAACGCGGTGTTGCCGACGCTCACCTGACCGAAGGCCAGCTCACCTCGGGCGGCCAGCACGGCTAGGAGTGCGATCGCAGGCAGGACGAGGATGCCGCTCTCGACGGTCAGCCCCACCGCCGATTCGACCGGCGCCAACTTCTTCAGCAGCCCGTAGAAGCCGAACGAGAAGGCAAGAACCAGAGCGAGGTAGGGCAGTCGGCCGTAGTCGACGGTGAGCACCACCACGGCGAGCACAGCCAGTGCCACCGCCGCCAATTGCGCACGACGCAGCCGCTCCCGGAAGAAGGCCACACCCAGGACGACACTGACCAGCGGGTTGATGAAATAGCCCAGCGAGGTCTCCACGACGAATCCGTTGTTGACCCCGTAGATGTAGGTGAACCAGTTCATCGCGATGAGCACCGCCGCAGCCGCGAGGATGAGTGTCGTACGCCGGCTGCGAAAGACCGCCCGGACCTTTCTCCAGTTGCGCCCGACAGCGATCAGGACGCCGACGAAGACCAGGGACCAGAGGAAGCGATGGGCCAGGATCTCCTGCGGGCTGGCCGGCTTGAGCAGTGGCCAGTAGAGCGGGAACAGGCCCCAGAGTCCGTACGCCGCGATGCCGAACAGCACTCCACGACGACCCTCGGACACGACAACGACGCTAACTCACGGCCGCGGCACCCGTGATCAGCCCGACCGCGATCAGCCCCAGCACGGTGAACACCCGGGTCAGATTGCCGCTTTTCCCGATCCTGCGCGCACCCTGCTGGATCGGCAGCCCGAGAAGCTTCGCCAGATCGCTGGGTACGGCGAAGCGACCCTTCTGGGCGGCTTCGAACAGGCCGCGACGCACACTGTCGATCACTGGCCCTAGTTTCTTGTCGGAGAACATGATTCGGCCCTGGCTGTCGCCCAGAACGATGTACTTGCTGCCGCGCCCAGCCGCGA
>JBPCOF010000236.1:0-2961 GCA_051000515.1 Geodermatophilaceae bacterium | reverse complement strand
AGTCCTCCGGCTGCGCGCCGATCGCGACCGCCTTCGCCGAGGGGCAGGACGTGGTCACCCCGGTGAAGCCGACCGGAATCGCGAAGTCGCTCAACATCGGTAACCCGGCCGACGGCCCGTACGCGCTGGACGCTATCCGCCGTACGGGCGGCTCGATCGTGCATGTCGGGGACGCCGAGATCGTGGAGGGCATCCGGATTCTGGCCCGTACGGCTGGGGTCTTCGGTGAGACCGCCGGTGGCGTCACGGTGGCCTGCGTACGGGCGATGCTGGCCAGAGGCGCCTTGGACGCTGCGCAAGAGACCGTCATCCTGAACACCGGCGACGGTCTTAAGACGCTCGAGCCGGTGGCACAGGTGGTCGGGCCCACGATGACGATCAAGGCCTCGCTGAAGGCCTGCCGCGAAGCCGGTTTACTCGACTGAGCCAACTGGCGCCGGCGCTCGTCGGCCTGCCCGAATCAGACAGAAACAAGCTCCGACCGCAGTCATCTCAAGCAGGGTGTTGACCGCTATGAACGCCCAGACTGAGCCATATAGCGGGGAAAGCCCTATCGCGGCTCCAAGCAGGGTCAGGACGCTCGCCACGATCGCAGTGATGCGCGCCCAGCGCGCTCTTCTGCGGACATGGATCGCACACACGGCCAGGACGACCAGGAGGGCGACGCTGAACACTTCCTCGACGACCTCGCGCCGGACGAGCGCCTCGTCGCTCACGCCGAAGGTGTCTCTTCGACGGACTTCGATGAGGCTGTCCAGTAGCAGGAAAGTGAGGAGACTGCGCAGAGCCAGAAGCCCCATTACGTTCCAGATGAGGACGGCCAGCCGGGACCGCGCCGACATCGGCGCGGAGGGACGGGTCATAGCTTCGCTGGGATGTGTGGCCATTGGCAGCTGCGACTCAACGTCCACCAATGCCGGATTCCGAAGGCGGGCCAGCTCCGCCTCGACGGCGTCAAGGTACGCGTCGACCTCACGCTCGTCGTACCCGCGCTTGCCCGGCGGCGGCTCGTGGAACACCACACCTGCGACATCTAGCTCGACCCCATCGACGCCGACCTCTGATGGGTCTTGTAACCGCGAGAATTCTGCCTGGAGGAGGTCCACGAAGGTATCGACCTCACGCTCGTCGTACCCTCGCCCACCGTCGCGCGCCCTGCTGAACGCAACGTCACGAATGGCTGCTGACCTCACACGTATCCGGATCTCTTGGACTGAAATTGGATGGTGAGGCGCCTGAGGTTTGCTGCGACGGTAGCCAACGATGAATAGGGCGTAGATCGTCCCTTGGGCACCTAGCGAGATCCCGAAGATGGACAGCGGCCTGACCGGGTTGAGGGCTTCCGGGACGCGGGGATCGACCATTCCGCTCGGGCTCTCCACGACGATCAACCGATAGCCCGGCGGCCAGGTCGGTTGCCCCGGACCACTGAGTTCTCCTTCAATCGGGGACCCGTCGCTTCGTTGAAGCTGATACTGGTTGCCAAGACTTTGGTCGGACCCAACGCTTACCACTTCCGCGGTGACTTCACGCCCCTTCGGCTTGCAATACCAACGCGGAGATCGCATCGCCCGCGCTCCACACCGTCGGAACGAAGAGCAGGAACCCAAGGGCAGCAAGCAGCGTCCAGCCGTGGACCGAACCGTCGGGCCATCGGGTCAAGGGTTCGACCGTCTTCTTCGTCCTACTGTTTCGATGTAGGACGAGGAAAATCACGATCGGGGCAAATCCCCACGCGAAACGTCCCAGGACTGCGCCGGCGCCCAGGCCGAAGATTCCGGTGAACAAGAAGATCGCGAGGCAAATCGCGTAGACGGCGGAGCCCAGCACCCATGCGCAAACCTGCCTGCTCACGTGTCGCCAGGCGATCGACTTGATGCCGGGTTCTTCGACGCCGGGCAAGCGGACTTCCCGTCTTCACAGGGGGATATGGGGATGAGCACGACCGTTGATCACGGGGGAAGGCGAGAGTACAACGCGCACGCGAGGCCGGCCTCATGAGGTGATCCAGCGGCGGGCGCGACTCCTCTGCTTCGCGAGTCCGTCGCATCCCTCGTACTCTCAGGGCTGAGGCGAACAGCAGACCCGAGATGGCGATCGCGCCGAAGCACAGCGGGGGGTCCCACGAGGCGAAGAGCTGGGTGAAGCCGATTCCGGCGAGTTCGCTCGCGGATAGAAACGCATCCACGGCCAGCAGATGGACGACCACCAGGGCAAGGCTCAGCCCCGCGGTCACCAGCGCACGAAGCCGTCGGAGCGGCGATACAGCAAGCACCGCACCGAGCAGGAGCAGAAGGCCGACGACTGTGCCGAGCCAGGTGAGCGCACGGTCGTAGGAGGACAGGCCGACCGACGCCGGATACTCACTGATGGCGCCGACCATGAGTCCGGCACCCACCGGAGCCAGGGGCACGGCAATCGCGATCCGCGCACAGAGACGGCGCGGCCACCAGCTGAGGATCAGCATCGTCAGCCCGATACAGATGACTCCCAGCCGCCAGCCAGCGAGGTAGGCCTCGGCCAACGGCGGCACCGTGTTGAAGAAGAGGCTGAGACCGAAGGCGTCCTAATCGGTCTTGTACGTCACTCCGGTGCCACCGACGCTCCCTGTGTCGAACCACTTCTTGTCGGTGGCTTCGATGACATAGGTGAGGATCAGAGCTCCGGCGGCCAGCGACAGAGTGGCCCAGCGCAACGGTGGAGTGCGCTCCCGGGGGGTGTCCATCCGTCGAGTGTCTCCCGGAATGATCGTGATCTGAGAGGTGGCGCAGCACCGGTTCGCGAAAATTCCTGGTCCGGCCTGTGGTCAACGGGGGTCGGTCCGGTAGCGTTATGCCTTGGTCGTCGTTCCTCGTTCGTGTTTGCGGGCGCAAGAGCAAGACCCCCGCTTTCCCACAAGGTGCAGGCGGGCCTCGCAACAGAACGTGGGAGATATCACGTGGCACAAGGCACAGTGAAGTG